>CAYPOW010000037.1:0-18812 GCA_964412145.1 uncultured Draconibacterium sp. | reverse complement strand
GAAATAAGAAATCGTGTTGCACGAATTAAGAAAGGTGACAGGGATTTGTATTTTTGAATTGCCACGGATACACGAATAAAGATTTGACTTTCTAATTTGTGTATTATGCTAAAGGCATCACAAATTGAGTAGCAAATTAATTTCTGCATTTCAGTTTGTCTTTTTTTTGATAAAGATAAAAGAGCAACAAATTCACGAATAATGAATTTGATATTGATTCGTGCATCCGTGGCATTTTGTCCTTTTCTTAAAAAAAGAGGCTGCTTTCCTAAGCAGCCTCTTTCATTTTCAAAAAGTCTATTTCATTTTTATAACCTTTATATTTTCAACTCCTTCCTGCTTTTCAATACGGATATAGTAAATACCTACAGGCAAATATTCTGTATTCCAATCTATTTTATAAGAACCAGAAGAATAACCTGTTTTATCCGCTATTAATTCCATCATTTTACCATAAGAATCATAAACGGCTATACGCACATTCTGTGTTTTATTCAGCGTAAAATCAATCCTTAATTGATTGGTGAATGGATTTGGATAAATTTCAGTACCTTCAAACTCTATATCATCTGCTATTGCATTTTTTAATTCAAAGGGTTGAAATACATCGGCAACTATCATATCGGAGTTAAATTCCAGCTTTTCTTCAAAAGAATACCATCTGTTTTCTTCTTTTTCAAAGAATTTAAAATGAAGTTCATCGCCTTCTTCCAAATTGCTGTAAAGCATTAAATTGTACAAGTATTTATTTGTCATTGGATAAAGCATTCCATTGATGATACCTACACATTCGTTGTCTTTATTAAAAGCATACAAAATATTATGCTCTGCTCCTGCGTTGATCTCATCGATAAATACTTCCACAATAGCGCTACCACTAAACTCAAAATTATGTGGGTTGACTTTATATTTCGGAATGAAGATTTCTCTCTGCTTTTTAGTTGAAACGGTGGTCGCTTTAAACACTGAATCAGGATTATATATAGAACCTGCATTGGCCACTTTAAGAACATATCCATCACCTGGCTGCATCATTTCCAATTGACCAAACCAACCATATACGTCATAATAAGTAGTAGATACAAATTGATTTTTCAGATAATCTCCATCTACAATATCCAAAGATGCCAGATAATCACCAACAGGCATATCAAAAGGAATAGGATAGCCAATCCAGTTCCAACCAGAATTTACAGGAATATCTTCATTCTCATAATCAATAGGATAACCGTAGTATTTAAATTCACCCGCATTGTTTAGGTTCATTTTGTAGGTTTCTTTTGGATCGATTTCATTTAAAGTACCCGTCCATCCCGTGAAAGTACCAGGCATATCATAAAATTGAGCTGAATTTCCTGTTCCTTTTCTGTCTTTAATATAATCTCCAGCTTGCGGATTTAATGAAGCAAAAATACTATCGAGCTGCATATGCTCATTCATTAAATAGACAGACATCCAATTCCATCCATCGGTCATTGACCTGTGGAATTCCATAATTGTGTAAGCATGCATTGGAGTTGGGTTAAAAGCATCACCCACTATCATATCCGATTCAAAAGATATACGTTCTTGAATATCAAAGATTGGTAGTTTGTCTGGATCTTGGCTAGCTCCGTTATAATCTGGATAGAAGAATTTAAAAGAAATCTCTTCTCCAGAAGACTCATTGCTGTATATTCGTATGGTATAAACCAATTTGCCGAGTGGATTCATTATAGGCTCATACATTACACCCCTGCATTCTTCATTTACAAAGGCTCCAAGTACTCCATATCCAGTTACTTGATCATCCAGAAATACTTCGCCAGTAATTTCGCCATCATAGGCAAAGCTATTTGGGATTACTGTCCAGTCAACTGTTTGGGCAGTAGTTTGTTCAAGTTTTGAAATTCCACCTCGATAAGTTCCTGTCCAAATATCCCCTTTACTATCGGCATAGATTGCATAAATATTTCCAGCAGAAGCAGCTGCTAAACCATTCTCAACCGAATATCTTACCCATCTAACACCATCGAATTTTACAATTTCATTTCTGCCTCCAAACCACATATTTCCATAAATATCTTCGGTGATATCTTCGCAGCTACCTAATGCACCCTCATCAACACTATAATGTGTCCAATTTACTCCGTCAAATTTAAAGAATCCGTTGCCATAAGTGGTAAACCAAGTATTACCCATTTTATCGAAATAAATTTCAGAAATGAATACTTGATCATTATCTGGAAAAGAAAAACTTGTCCAGTTCGACCCATCAAAAATATTTAGTCCTGAGTTCGTAGATGCATATATATTTCCATAGACATCTTCCCCAATTGACAAAACCTGTTGGCCGCTAATCCCAACATTATGGGGATAATAAATCCAATTTGAGCCATCATATCTTGCGATTCCAGATCCTTGATATGAACCAAACCAAATATTTCCCTGTGTATCTTCATAAATACATTCTTCAAACGTACCATCTACAGTATAATTTATAAATGAAGTTCCATCATATTTAGTTAACACATTGCCACTTGAACCTGAAAACCAAATATTTCCATCTCTATCACTTATCATAGCCCAACTGTAGTTCTCTCCAAGACCATCTTCAGTAGTATAAGTTGTCCAGTTTGTTCCATCAAATTTTGATGCGCCATAAAAATCTGTTGACCAGATATTTCCATGTTTATCTTCCGCAATGGCAAAAGAAATATCAGATAGCATACCATCACAAGAATTATAAGTTGTCCATCCGGGCATATCTGCATAATCGCCAAATACATTAATGTTCCATGAGAAAGAGTTATCTTCTACCTTATCATCTTCGATGTTTATATTTGCATTAAAAACATATACTCTCTTATAATCATTAGTGAATAAATCTGCATTTGTTGCGAAAACATAGAAAATAGTATCGCCAGGATTTAGAGTTCCAGCATATGTTTCAACAACAGGAGACGATTCATCAATAGAATATTCGAGTTCAAATTCTGACACTGGATTAAGACCATTATTAAATATATATATAGATATTTCTTCATCGTTAGTTGCTCCACACAAACTTCTGCTAGGGTATGGAAGAGCAGGTGAACGTAAGGCCAATATACCTACATTATATTCAGCAACAGTTTCAAAAGTTTGCTCAACAATATGTGATTCGTATTGAGCATCGCCATAAACAGCAGAAACTCCTGCCTGATAAGTTACACCAGGATTTAACTCCGTATATTGCCATGATGTGTCAGTAGTTGAACCCACATTATTACCATCCAAATAAAGATTGTACCCTGAAAGCTCAGATAAGAATTTACCATCAAAATCATCGATATAAAATAAAGGATTTGTGCCTGAAGAGGCATGGGAATAAAAATCCAAGGCTCCTATTCGGTTAACACCATCTCCTCCATTAGCAGTTTTACTCCACTGCCATTCAACAATTTGGTTGCCATTGATATAGAATATAGCCCAATCAGCATCTAAATCTATATCTATTTTACATTCGTTCCAAGCATCCAGATTATAGTTGAAAGGTGTAGAAATTGCATTTGCTTTCATATTAGCAGTGCCATCGGCTTCAAATAAAACATCAAAAGCATATTCGGCACTTGTATTTGTAAAGCTATGTAGCATATTGAAATAGGCACCATTTCCACCAACAACATAGATATTAAGCTTTAACTCGAAATGTCCTTCATTTAAATTATCAAAATCTAAAATAATATCAGAAGTCCCTTCGCCTTCAAACTTAATTGATTTTGTACCACTTAATGCCTGATCTTCAGAAATAAGTGCATCCATATTAGGATCATCTGCCCAAGTTCTCCAATTGTCGGATTGTGCAGCTAAATATCCTCCTGCTATATAAGATTCAAAATCATCCTTTAACCTCATTTCACCAGGTAGTTCCCAAGTGGCAAATCCATTTCTATCCACGTCAAAATTACTCGGAGCTTCTACTTCGAATTTATTCAATACAGTAATAAAATCAAATTTTGTTTCGGTATTGAAATTTCCAGCTTCATCACCTACAGTTAGAGTAACTGTGTATATACCTGAATCGTAAAAGGTCCAAGATGGGTATTGGTCTTGGCTATCCATATTTCCATCACCATTAAAATCCCAGCTCCAACTTACCGGAGCTGTTTCTCCTGTAGATTGATCGAAAAACTGAACGGTAAGGGGCTCTGTTCCTGATGTCATATCTGAAGAAAACTTTGCATCCAAAGGAAGTCTATAAGGCCAAACCTCGGGAATTATCTGTGGATCATTTATATCCGGATCTAGTGAAGAGCCTAATTGGAAGTTATATCCATGATTCGTAATATCAGTAACAAACGTATTTGAGCTGTTATCCATATACCAATAGGCAAGTAATCCTGGTTCATCACCAAAGAAATATTTTTTCATATTGGTTTGAATTTCGCTTTCAGTACGAGCTATTGACCATATCCTGACTTCATCTATTAACCCATTAAAGAAACGATCCTGATAAAATCGGCTTCCTAAAAATAGCATGGTTGGGCTTATTTGCTGTTTAACATTATTTTCAGCAATTATATTGCCGTTAATATATAATTTACATAAACCATCTGCATCTCTAACCATAGCAACATGATTCCATTCATTCAAAACAATTGGATCGTTAGTATATACATAATTCCAATCTGGGTTTTCACCATAGAGCAAACTTCCATTTGCACCTAGTCTGAATTGTATCGCACTGCTGTCAACAGGATTAAAGCCAGATATAATTTCTTGAATTTCACCAAATTGAAAGGGTTTAATCCAAGCCTCTATGGTGAGTTCTTCTGTTGGATAATCAAAATTATCAAGTACTGCGAAATCATCAACGCCATCAAAACCTAAAGCCATTGGAGCTCCATGATTAATTGAAAAATTATCAATTTGATAAGTTGTCGTAAGATTGGCGTTTGCATCTCCAGTATATTTAAAAATTATACGAATTGTATCGTTAGAAATCGGTAATTCATACTTTCCAGCATTTTGGAAATTCCCGTAACTATTTGCTGGTTCCGAAGGGATATTAAAACTACTTGTAATATCCGTCCACAATGATTCATTAAGTTCTTCCGAAGAAAAGTCATTCGTTAGGAAAACACTTAAACCATCGTGCGTCCAATAGCCTATATTAACATCAAATGATATTTTGTAATTATCTTTTTCATTCAAGACAATTATTGGCGAAATGAGATAGGTAACATTTTCTTCTCCTGAAGAATAAGAGTTCGCCTGAGCATAAGTATTCTCATTATAAAATCTTGCTAACCAAAGTCTTTCGCCAATTGAACTTAGGCATTTCCAGCCGTCCCTATTTATAATATCATAATTGTTATATTTCTCAAAATCTTCCAAATATGGAAAAACATCAATTATTGGAACAGTTTCGCCTGTAACTTCTCCAAATATATGATTTAATGTAGTGTCAGCAGAAATTGTTGCTGTACGATTAGGATCACCATCCCATTCACCACCATCCCATCCTGCGTTTAGGAAGAATTTATAGGCAATATCACCAGCAGGAACATCCAGATCAATGCTGTAAACCATATTTTCGTCAGTATCTGTCATTGCATATTCTGAATTTGATCCTGGTATGGCCCATCCTACAAAATCTCCTGTAAAATAAACGATATCTGATGAAGGATTAAAACCTTCAACCAAAGACATATCCACATTAAATGTTACTATAAAATAAGTGTTCGTAGTGAATGTCATGCTTTCTTCAGATGTAGCGTTGTCAAAAGCATCCTCAACAGGAACCATAGCCGCATAATAAAGTTGGCTGGTTTTTAAGTTTTCAACAGGAGTAACTGTAATTACTTCTTTAGTAGCATCAATAGTAGCCGTAAAAGCGACATCTGCTCCAGCGGCATCGGTTTCTTTTAAAGTAAGTAAAGCAGCGACATTAGCATCCGTAATTTCAGAATCATCGATATTACGTATAGCTTCATCAAAAGTGATAATTATTTTTGTGTCAATGGCAACTTCAGTCTGCTCATCCTCAATGTTACTACTAAGCTCTGGAGCTGTTTCGTCTGCGACTTCTCCAAATGTATGTTTGCCAATATTTTCAATATAATCGGCAGTAGCATTGTCATAAACAACCCATTCAGAATCAGTTTCATCTGTTCCTGCAGAAGCGGCCCAGTCTGTATTTCCTTGAGTTACTGTATTTTTTCTAATTAAAGTATGGTTAGCTGTAGCTTCAGTAATTCCTGCAACATCCCAACCTGTTCCTGGATCATCTTCTGGAACTCCTATAACGTCAATTAAAGTTTCAGTTTTAAATAATCCCAGTGCATCGTCACCGGTAAAAAATGGAATTTTGTGACCTTGATCATCAGAATATGCAAAAGTAAGATCTGCGGCAGCAAGCACAGTGGTATCGGCACTTGTATTTGCAATTACATAAACATCACCATCGCCGAGCATTCCAGTTAATGGTAAAACATAAGCAATTCCATCAACTCCCCATCCTGTTCCATTGTGTGATTGTTTAACTGTATACGCACTTAAATCAACTTCAACACCCGTGCCATTAAAAATTTCAATTACTCTGTTATCACCATTAGTTATTCCCTCTACATATTCTGAGATAAAAAGGTCAGAGGCAACAGGAGTATTTGATACTTCAGCAACAGATAAATCATCCCAATATGCAATAGCACTAGAATACGTTCTGAGTTCAAAATATAATTCATTAGCAGCAGTTGGTGCTGTAACAGTAACTTCATATTTCTGCCATAAAGCATCTGATGCAAAATAAGAGTCATTTGGACCTCTTAATTCATCTGCATTATCTAAAATATTTGTGCCGTCTGTGCGCCAATATGACCAGATTCTTGCATCTGTACCATCTCCAGATTCGACATAATACCATACAGAAATGATATAAGTCTTGTCTCCCACAACAGTAATGGTCTGCGCTAAATCGCTAGTTCCACCAACATGCTTGGCCGAATATGTACCACCATGCACGATTGTTGCTTCTTGTATTATATTCTCAGCCTTTGCCCAGCTAGAAGGCGTTGTTGAATCTTCCCAATTTTCCAAATCTCCATTTAGAAGCATGTTCTGCGCATTTAAAACCCCAGCTCCTAAAAGAATGAAAAGGTTAAATGCGATTAATTTAAAAAAAGATTGAGGACGTGTTTTCATAATGCTATTTTTTAATTTTTTATTTTTCATTAAATGATATCTTAATAAATCAGGGCAGATAAATCCGCCCTGATTAATATGAATATTTAATTAACTACAATTTTCTTTGTCAATAATTTATTGGATTCAGTTTGAATTTGGAAGATATAAATACCTTTTCCAAAGGATCTTATATCAAAATCCTTTTCGTATTTTCCAACACTATTTATTGGTTCTTCGGAATAGATAATCTTACCCGTAAGATCATAAATTGTGATTACAAATCTTTCGTAAGATTCTGTTGAAAATTGAATTTGGAATTGACCATCATTTGGATTTGGACGAATAATAAATTCAAATTCTGAATCATCCAAATCACCAATAGCTGTATTATCTATTACAATAACCCTGAATACATCTGTCACAGTTTTACCATTTGAGGTGGCTTCAACCGTAATATCTGCAGTACCAAATTGATTGTTGGCAAAAGATAAGGTAAGGGATTGTCCATCAGTACTAGTTGTGACTAGAGCTGAATTTGTATTTGCCGTTATCGCCATTGCAATTAGCGCATCCTCATTATCAATATCTGTAAATACAGTGGATAAATCAATAGGATAATCTGCATCGTTCATATCCACTTCTACATCGGACAAGGCATTTAAAATTTCAGGTGCATCATCAACGGCTGTAATATTTACATTAAATTCATCATAAACCACCTCACCATTCGAGACTGCTTTTAGTGTTATTATTGCATTTCCGTTTGCATTTTCAGCCAGATCGATCGTTAAATCTGTTCCACTTAATGAAGCTGAAAGTAATGTAGCATCAGAAATATTATCAATGGAAAATTCAATCAAAGCATTCTCATTGTCAATATCATCAAAGACATCTGAAATAGAAACAAGTATATCTTCAGCATCCTCCTGGGCCTCTATATCCACAACTGGGTTTAATACCATAGGTGGATCATCAACTGGGGCAACCTGAACATTAAATACATCGTAAACAGTTTTGCCATTGGAAATTCCCTTGATTGTGACAGTAGCTTCTCCATTCACATTCTCAAGTAGCTCGAATGTAAGGTCTGCTCCTGTTATTGAGGAAGAGAAAAATGAATTATCAGTCACATTATCAATTGAGAGCTCAATCAATGTATTATCATTATCAGGGTCGTCAAAGACATTTCCTAAAGCAATGATAATATCTGCATCATCTTCCTGAGCATAAACATCTTCTATTGGATTTAAAAGATATGGAATTTGATCGACGCTGCTTACTGTTACATCGACAATTTGTAGGGTAATGCCTCCTTCATTGTCATCAACCGATACGGTAATTTGTGACAAACCATTGTAGTTGTTTAGGGAACTGATATCCATCGCATAACTGCCCCCATTGTTCACAATACTTACTGTAAGGTCTGTGTTGTTGGATACAGCACTAAAAGTCAATGTGGGAGAATCCACATCACTTGCAACTAGCGAAACCTGAACACTGCTATTCTCTTCCATTGTAATAGACTCAATATTTGAGAGTACAGGCTTATCATTTACTTCATTAATTGTCACATTAAATTGCCTTGCCGTAGAGGTTAATCCATCAGAAGCTGTAATTGTTATTACTGAAGTGCCGAATAGATTTTCAGCGTGGGTTAAGCTTAGGGTTCTTTCCACTCCTGAAGCTGCTGTAGCTTGATCTATTAGAACAGATCCTTCAGGGAATAGAGAAGTATTTGAACTGCTATAACTGATCTCCAGATTATCTTCTGTATCAATATCGGTAGCCATAATACTTATTTCTATCACACCAGAATCTTCATCTATAGCTTCAGGATCGGGGATTAAGACTAATTCTGGCTCATCGTTTTGATTTTCCACACTGAGCGTAAAAGTCAGTTCATTCGACAATGAAGGTGATTCATTATCTTCAACTTTAAGTGTAATATCCACATCTCCATCGAAGTTTGCTGTTGGAGAGAAGGTCATTTCATTATCACTAAAAGAAATAGAAGCTGCAGCAGTAGGTGGATTACAAATTGCTGAGTAAGAAAGGCTTGTGTTATCTGTATCCACATCAGTGGCAGTAACAGTTAACATAAAGTCTTCATCTTCAAGCGAATCCTGATTTGTAACTACATCAAGCTCCGGAGCATCATTTTCATTATCAACGGTGAGCGTAAAATCAATTTCATCGTAGAGCGATGTGTTATCTTCCAATTTAAGCTCGATAGTTGAACTACCTGTATAATCTTGCGGCAGAGTAATACCAATTGAAGCTGGACTTGTACTGGAATTTATAACATTAAATACCAGCCCTTCTACTGCAGGCGTTGAAGTGAATGTCCAAGTCAGGTTAGCAGGATCCGTATCCGCATCTGTAAACGGAATATTAATATTAACAGGTGTATCTTCTGTCAACTGAACATTTTCAATATCAGTTAACACAGGAGCAACATTTGCCGATGAAATATTAATTGTAATATCGGCACTTTCCGTATCCACTCCATCACTAACACTAAAGGTAATAACATCCTGTATTGTGGAATTATTAGTAGGTGTATAGGTTGCTGAATATTTGGTTGTATTTCCTGAATAACTTACCAATTGAAAGTTAGAAAGGGTTCCGTGAGATGGATTTCCTGTAACTTCAATTGTCAATTGTTCATAAGGCGAGGATAAATCCAATCCCATAAACTCTACCAATACGCTATTGCCGTAATCAACATTAAAGTTTGTCGGAACTGCAAGCAGATTCGCTCCATCTTTCGATGATTTTGTACTGGCCATACCGGTAATCTCAACGGTATAAAAGCTTGAATAGTAATCTCCCTCTTTAATTCTGTATAGCACAACATCGTTGGGCAATCCTGTAATTCCCTGATCAAATCTGTATGTTGATCCACTTTCAAGTGTAAATGTTCCACCCAAAGCACCAGCGGCACCCGTTGAGCTTTCTAGGGTAAACTCTAGGCCTAACTGATCTATTGGTGTGTCAGGATCTGTAATCAATTGGCTAAAGTCAACCAAAACAAAAGTAGCACCATCTGCTGGTGCAGTTAAATTTTGCCCAATCGGAAAGTCGTTAACTGCCTCGATATCAATATCTACAGTAGCTACGTTAGACCATACACCATTTTCATCCTTCACTTTAAAGGTAAATTGATCGGTTCCGTTATAATTCTCTTCAGCCTGATAATTAATCTCATTCTTATTTTTAATGAAAGTTAAAGCATGAGTAGCAGGAGATACAATTTGATATTCCATATTGAGAATATCCGTTTTATCATCCGATGCCAAAAGATTAAATACAATTAACTTATCTTCTTTTACCTTTTGTGTTTTATCATAAGCAACCGGCGCCTTATTTTCACGTACTACCGTGATAATGCGAGTAAGGTCAAGAGAAGCCAGATTAGGATTTTGTTCTGTTTCAACTGCTCTGAAAATAACTTTATCATTTCCATAAAAACCAGTATTTGGGGTGTATGTGAATGAACCAGGGGCAGCCGTTGTTGTTAATAAACCATTTACCGATGTAGAAGCAATTGTATAATTAAGCGGTGCAGCATTGGTGCCATCCTTAGAATCATTGGCAGCTAGTACAATAATAAACGGCGTATTTTGAGCAGTAGAATAAGATAGCTTATCTGCAGATATGACTGGTCTATCATTTACAAAAACAACATTCAAGTCAATTCTGGCTGTTGATGTTTTTCCCGCTTCATCAGTTACTGAATACGTAAAGAAATCGGTTCCAAAATAATCAGCAGATGGTTTATAGGTATAAATGTTTTTCGTTCCTTCATTCAGAACCAACGCTCCATGTTGCGGAGGCATCGGAATAGCAAAAACCAAATCTGCTTGTGGTGTTTCATTATCAGAACCCGTTAAGGTTATCATTTTAGACATATCTTCCGTTACACTGTATGTAGCGTCAGCAACAACGGGTGAATAATTTATTTGAGTAACCTTAAGCTCATAACTAGCTGTACTGCTCAATGATTCGTCGGAAACCTTTACAACCAATAAGAAATCGCGGGCACTTGGGTCTGGAGTTCCCTGGAGTATAATACTGGCTTGCTTATCTACTACAGGAATGGATCCAGTAGTCTGAACTTCTAACCAGCTAGGAGCACTAACGAGTGTAAAGCTTAGTGTTGGTGAATCTATATCAGTGAAGTTTAATGTTTCAGAATAAGCTTGATTCTGTGTAGAAGCAGCAATTGTTTGTGTAACAATAACTGGTTTGTCGTTAATATTTTTCACTGTTAAAACAAACACTTCAGTACCAATTGCATTAGCAGCTCCACTATTATCGGTAACATTAACTGTAATATTTGCTGTGCCATACCAGTCTTTATCAGGTATAATCTCGAAAAATGAAGTATTATTTTGATTAATATCTGAATTAAAGTTTATCGTCACTTCTGGCTTAATTGATGTAATTTGAAGTATATGTGTATCATTTAAATCGTTATCATTAAATATTAAATTTACTTCTAATTTGCCATCTTCATCCATCATTTGATTCCCAATCTGAGTAATTACAGGCTGGTCATTAGTAGATTCAACCATTAATAAAACATCAAATAAAGTACTGAACAATTCGCTATCTTTAACCATTACAGGAACTGTTAATTGTCCGGAATAATTAGCCTTTGGTATAATGACTTGGCCATTTACTGTATAATTATCACCACCGACTACGATAATTGTAAAATCATCAGGATAATTGTTATCAGGGTCATCAATTGTCAAATGTGTTATCAACAATTCAAATGGTGTATCCTCTGGTGTTGTTAAAACTGCCTGACCACTAATTATAGGTGCATCATTAACAGCAGCAACATTTACAGTTAAAACATCGCTTGCGGACTCACTAAATCCATCCGTTGCTTCAACAGTAATTGTATTTCCATCAGAGAAAGCATCTTTCACAGAAGAAACAGAAAGCAGATTGCCCACGATATCTCCTGAAATTGAGCTACCGGAAGTTTCAGTAATTGTGAAGCTTAAGTCTTCACCGTCGCTATCTGTAAATATCGTATTCAAATCTATCGTAAAAGTTTCAAAATCCTCCGCTTTATCATCTGTTCCCAAAGGTGTAGTTAACACAGGAGCATCATTGGCATTTGTTACATTCAGTGTAAGTATATCTGTAACTGAAGGATCTCCTGTAATAACATCAGATGCACTGACTGTAATTAAAGTTTGTCCCACGGCATCTGTAATAGAAGATAGTTTCAATTTATTATCTTCAAATAGTTCAACATTCGCAATGCCTTCAGGGACAACACTTACTATTTTGTAGTATAGGGTTTCATTGTCGACATCATAAAATACCTGAGTTAAATCAACAAGAAATTCACTGAAGTCTTCTGCTTTGTTTTTAGTTCCCATTGGAGCTATAACCACAGGTGGATCATTTATAGGTGTAACTTTCAGCATAACATTCGATGTGGCTATTAAACCACCTTCGTCTGTGGCCGTGAATGTATATTCTTCTTGCCCATTCCAATTTTCGTCATTTATGGTGATTGTAACTATTCCATCAGCAGAAATTGAAATACTAATAGCCTCATCTGCTGTTTTCTTAGTCGTGGAAACTTTGCTGTATTTCCAAATGAAGTCATTATCAGCCGTTTCGGTATCTTCAAAATATTCTTTAAGATCAATTGTATTGAAACTTCCACCTTCCTCAATAATTTGTTCCGGAATTGATTCTGAAACCGGTGCATCATTAACAGGATTTACAGTAAATATAAGCTCTGTTGTAGCTGTTAACCCTCCTTCATCTTCAGCAGTAAAGAGGATGGTTTCTGAGCCATTCCAGTTCTCATCTTTTGGTGTAATACTTACATAATGTAGCTTGGATGGATCGAATTCAATAGTAAGATAAACATCACCACTATAGGACCATAACATGTTTTCTGATGATGTTTCAAGGTCTGTAACAAAATCGGACAAGTTAATTTGCTCAAACTGAGCACCTTCATCAATGGTTTGATTGGGTATTTGCGTGGTTACGGGTGGATCATTTTCGGAGGTTACAATAAAAACTACATCAACATATACACTTTCTCCGTCTTCATCCGTTGCTGTAAACCTCAAGGTTTCCTCACCAAACCAGTCTTTATTTTTTACAAGAATTGTCGCAGTTTTATCAGGATCGATATTGACAATCAGATTTTGTTCTTGCGAATCTTTTAAATCAGGATTATAGGTCACCGCCCACTGAATAAGCGCATCAGGGGTTTCAACATCCGAAATAAAATCATTTAAGTTTATCGGAATAAATTCATCACCCTCTGCAATTGTTTGACCTAGAATAGTTTCTAAAAGTGGTAAGTCATTAACAGGTGTTACAGTCAATACAAATGTTTCAGTTGCACTTCCCCCTCTTTCATCTTCCACAGTTACAGTAATATTAGCACTGCCGAAAAAATTTAAACTAGGATTCAATGTATATGGGTAAGACTCGCTTTTTTGTTCTAATACTTCAACTGTAACGCTTTCATTATCAGAAACTACTGTAACCGAATGTGTCTCATTTGGATCATCTGTAAACTCAACTGCAAGTTGCAAAGGTGTATCTTCAGGTGTCGTTTGATCGTAAACTAATGTAAGTACAGGATCCTCATTTGGAATAATTGTAAAATTAACTGTATAGATTATTGTTGTGATTCCATCTTCGGCAATAACTACAATTGTAGAAGCTCCAGGTAATTGCAAAGCATCTGTTATATTTACATTCGCTTTAGAATCATTTGATGTTGCTGTAATCACTGGAACTGTTGTTGTTCCATAGGGTAATTCAACTGAATAGGTTAAAGTTTCCGAGTTAAAATCAGGAAGCGTATTGCCATCCATTAGTAAATCAATTAAAGTTGCATCATTGTTTGGAGCTGCAATCGTAAATGCAACCATGTAGGTTAATGTCGTAGTTCCATCTTCTGCTATTACTGAAATTGAAGTAACACCAGGTAATTGTTGTGCCGGGTAAATGTAAATAATAGCATTCTCATCATTGGCAGTTGCAGTTACAACGGGAACAGTGCTTGTTCCATAGGGCAATTCGATTGTATAGGATAAAGTATCAGAGTCAAAGTTTATTAGACTAGCTCCTTCAACTAATAAATCACTAAGCGAAGCATCATTACTTGTTTCACCCCCAGTCTGACCGGTAAAAATCTCAGGAGTAAAAGCTGAACCAACAATCATATCAGCTGCAAATTCAAGGTTTTGATCTAGATCAATTATTTGTTGAGAATTGGCATCAAAGAATTTAAAGCTTATCACCTCACCTGAACTTGAATTACTGTATATACGCATAGTAAAGATATACGCTCCCAAAGGATTATTATACCCTTCGGCGACTCCTCTACATTCTTCATCAACAAAGGCTCCTAGTAATCCACCACTAGTGATGTCAACATTATCAATTACTATTTTTGCATTTACTTCTCCATCATAGGCATAATTAGAAGGGGTTACTTTCCAGTTTTCAATTCCCCCTAGATCATTGCCTAGTGTAAAATTTACACGATAAGTCAATACTGTTGTTCCATCCTCTGCAGTAACTTCTATTGATGTAGCTCCAGGTAATTGTGATGCTACTGTAATAACTATACTCGCATTTTCATCATTCGCTGTTACCGTAACAGTGGGAATAGTTATTGTTCCATAAGGTAACTCTAACATATAAGATAAAGTAGCAGGATCAAAGCCTGTCACTGTTATCCCATCTACTAATAAATTAATAAGTGTGGCATCAATATTTGGCTCATTAGAAGCTTGTCCTGTAAAAATTTCAGGAGTAAAAGCTGAACCAATAATCATATCAGCTGCAAAATAAATAGTTTGATCAATGTCAATTATTTGTTGAGAATTGGTATCAAAAAATTTAAAACTAATTACCTCACCAGAACTCGAATTACTGTAGATACGCATAGTAAAGATGTGCGCTCCCAATGGATTATTATACCCTTCGGCAACTCCCCTGCATTCTTCTCCTACAAAAGCAGCAAGGAATCCTCCACTTGTGATGTCCACATTATCAATTACTACTTTTGCATTTACTTCACCATCATAAGCAAAGCTAGATGGACTTACTACCCAGCTAGATGGTAATTGTCCAAAACCAACTAAACTGATAGTGGTTAAAATAAAAGTTAAAAAAATTGATTTTAAAGAAATTTGAAAGGCTGAAAGTCCTGAATTTTGATAATTTCGCATTTTCCCGCAGTTTTAAGAAGTTAAGAATCCTTAAAATTACTGAACACGTATAACATTATTATTATGATTTATTTATTTTTTGTAAAGAATAGACTTTTGAAAACAAAGCATAGTAAACCAGCAACAAAATACAATAATGCCTATGAAATTTTACAGAAAATATTTCTTCGATGTAGGAATTCGAACATGAAAACCATTGTATTCCAATACTATTTGCTGACTTTTTTTGATTAATTTTTTTAAATATATTTTATTGATGATATTTTTTCGACCAACTCGAACAAACTGATTATCAGGTAGTTGTTTTGCTACCTTACCTAAATTTTGAGTTATTGTAACTTTCTTTTCGCAAATCAAAAAAACATCCGTATAACTTCCTCTGGCCTCTAGATACGCAATTTCATCGAGTCTAAAATAATTGATTTCATTATTTGAATTTATCTCAATAAAATCTTTTGCAGTTATTTTTGATGGGGTTAATATCGGATTATTATGAATAAAAAAATGTTGCTCTACTTTTCTTAACGAGCTTTTCAATTCATCAATATCAATTGGTTTCAATAAAAAATCGATGGGTGAATAGCGAACAACTTTTTCCACATATTTAGTATAAGCAGTTGTAATAATAACGTGAGTGTGAATTTTATAAAAATCAATAGCTTCTAAAACATCCAAACCATTATATTCTCCGAAAAGATTAATATCTAAAAACAAGATATCTGGTGGCCTAATCTTTATAGCATCCAAACCATTTGTGGCATTGTCAAAAATTCGTATATTATCAAAAGACATGTCATTTAAAAAATCTTTAAGTAATTGAGTAGCATCCTGTTCATCCTCAATAATTACAATGTTAGTATTCCTGGGAAGTGTATTCATAAGAAAATAAATAGTAAATGTGCATTTATACACTCAAAGATAATAATTTTTTATCATGAACATAAATATTACAATTAATATCTTAGGCATTAATTACACAAAGTCATACTAGATTGTAATACATTAGTTCATCAAAAATTAAAACTTTCATACAATATCATTAACATAATCTCTGAATTTCAACCATTGTACTATTTTTCATAGACTTGTTATCAGTTAAATAGATTCACATTTGATGGATGAAAAAATATAGTCGTCCATTATAACACTAGCATAGTTTACATAATCCTGTTTTTAGTTTACTTTTTTTGTAAACCTATTTCAGGACAAGACAACAAGACAACAAGACATCACCACATCACCACATCGCCACATCGCCACATTATTCCTACCTTTGCAAAAAATCAAAAATGCATCTCACCAATCGACAATTATACTATAAACACCTTGCTGTTCCCGCCAATGTCCCAAAAGCTTTAGAAATTGTTAAAGCCGAAGGTATTTATCTTTATGCTAAAACAGGAGAAAAATATGTTGATTTAGTTTCAGGCGTTTCTGTCAGTAATATTGGTCATCGTCACCCAAAAGTAGTTGAAGCTATAAAAAATCAAGTTGATAAATATATGCACCTGATGGTTTATGGCGAATTTATTCAATCGCCTCAGGTTCAATTGGCCGGAAAATTGGTTGAAAATTTACCTTCAGAATTGAATGCTGTTTTTCTTGTAAATTCAGGTAGCGAAGCCATTGAAGGCGCTATGAAACTCGCCAAAAGAAGTACGGGACGCAGTGAAATTATCGCCTTTAAAAATGCCTATCATGGTGGAACACAAGGTGCTCTGAGTCTTTTAGGAAACGAAGAAATGAAATATGCTTTTCGCCCACTCCTTCCCGATATTCGCTTTCTAAACTTCAACTGTCTTGATGATCTATCTCAAATTACAGAAAAAACAGCAGCTGTATTTGTAGAAGCCATCCAAGCAGAAGCTGGAATTATTTTACCTAGAGATGGATTCTTAAAAGCTCTTCGACAACGTTGTTCTGAAGTGGATTGTGAATTGATTTTAGATGATATCCAAATGGGTTTTGGTCGCACTGGAAAACTATTTAGTTTCGAAAACTACGATTTTGTTCCGGATATACTTTGCCTGGCCAAAGGTATGGGTGGCGGAATGCCAATTGGAGCTTTTGTGTCCTCCAAAGAAAAAATGAATCTGTTACATCACAATCCAATTTTAGGCCATATAACTACTTTTGGTGGACATCCAGTAAGTGCAGCTGCTGCCTTAGCGAGTTTAGATGTTTTAACAGAATCTGATCTAATTGAACGGGCAAATGAAAAAGGCAAACGTTTTTGTGATGGCTTAATCAGTCATCCAAAAATTAAAGAAATCCGACAAATTGGATTGATGCTGGCAGTGGAACTTCTCGATGAGGAATCTGTCTCTACAATTATGCCAAGACTTTTTGCAAATCGCTTAATCGTCGATCAATTCTTATTTAATCGGAACAGTTTCCGAATTGCTCCACCGTTAACAATTACTTTGAAAGAAATTGATCAGATTATTGAGACTCTGCTTAATAGTTTGAATTAAATTATTCGTCATTTCGACGGAACAAAGTGGAGGAGAAATCTGGTTGCTATCACAGGAGATTTCTCTCTGTCAGTGGACGGATCGAAATGACGGTTTTTTTTATCATCTTTGTTGATATAAACACCTAAACTATGTCAACATCCATCAAGTCCTTTGTATTTTTTTTAGTTATTATCAGTTTTATTTCGTGTTCAAATAAAAACGAAGAGCTTACTTCTTATGTCAATCCTTTTATTGGAACAGGAGGTCACGGCCACACCTATCCCGGAGCAACTCTGCCATTCGGTATGGTTCAGTTAAGTCCGGATACCCGTATCAACGATTGGGATGGGTGTTCAGGTTATCATTTTTCCGATTCAACTATTTTAGGATTTAGTCATACACATTTAAGTGGCACAGGTGTAGGCGATTACGGCGATATCCGACTCATGCCAACAACAGGAGAACTGCAAACAAATCCTGGAAATTCCTCCAGAACAGAAACAGGTTATCGCTCTGCTTTTTCTCATAAAACAGAAAAAGCATCTCCTGGATATTACAAAGTTCATTTGGATGATTATAATGTTGAGGTCGAGCTTACGGCCACTGAAAGAGCTGGATTTCATAAATATGTTTTTCCAAAAAGCGATTCAGCACATATTATTTTAGATTTAACAGAATCCGTTGTCAGTGAAAAGATTATCGACCTTGAAGTGACTATTGAAAACGACTCAACCATAACTGGTAAAAGACAAAGCAAAGGATGGGCTGCAAATCAATCTGTTTATTTTGTAGCTAAATTTTCAAAACCTTTTAATTCTTTCGGAATCTCTGAATCTGGAGAATTAAAACACGGACTAGCAAATGCAAAATCACTCAATTTGAAAGCTTGGGTCGATTATCAAACGGAAGAAAATGAAGAAATCCTCGTCAAAGTTGGAATCTCAGCTGTAAGTATCGAAGGCGCTCGTAAAAA
>CAYPOW010000036.1:0-18822 GCA_964412145.1 uncultured Draconibacterium sp. | reverse complement strand
AGCTCGATTTTCCTGATGGAACTGTTAGCGAAGGAATTATACAAGCTTATAATCTCAATACTGAAGCACTTCCTTTGGAATTTATAAAGGCAAAGGATCGTGACAGACGAAGTGTTGTGGCAAAAATTATTCCAACTTCGGAAGAGGAACAAGCACATTGGAAGATTTATTATCAATATGAAGTACGAATTAGTAAAACAAAATTTCAATAACGACGAACGCTCTATGAGCGTTTAGGAAATAGATAATTATGGCAATTACTCAATTTGGTAAACGGGTTCAAACTCAAAGCGATAAAGAAATTTATTTTATTTCTGATTTTAAAGAATTGGATGTAAAAAAGGTCGTTATCAGTGATGGCCTTGTTCTTGATTATGCTGATAAAGAGGGTTGTTTCTCATTCTTAAAATTAATTCGATCATCCTATATCGAATCTATCTATTTAGTCCCTGTTTTCATTCTTGCTTTAAATGACGATGTAGATGAGTTTAGCCGTGCATTAAGCGATGGCGTTTTAAGAAGCTTGCAGGATGAAACATTTGAAGGAAGTTTTAATGTTATCGATCAACGTATCAGGCAGTTACAAACATCTGATACGAACGATTTGCTTATTCGTATTCAAAATAAAGTATTGCGCTATTATTATACGCGCCAAAAAAGAATTGCACCCATAACGTCAGTTAAAGCTCATACAGGATACACTTATCCTCTGTTGAGTTTGCATTATCAGAATGCAAATACAGAAGATATGTTTAAACTTATTGATGATTTAGAAACTAAAGAATTTGTTCGCCCACGCTATGAAGATATACTTCACTTGTGCAGCAATTGCTTCTCTGCCTTCATAAACTATCGAGAAGTTTGTTCAAAATGTGGATCTTCCGATTTATATATGGAAAATCTAATTCATCACTTTGTATGTGCAAAGGTAGCACCTGAAACGGATTTTATTAGTGGCAATCAAATGGTTTGTCCAAAATGTAATAAGTTGCTTCATCATATTGGTGTGGATTATGATAAGCCTTCTGTAGTTTATACTTGCAACAGTTGTGGGCATCACTCTCAGGAATCTATCATGCAAGCAGCCTGCTTTAACTGCAAGACTGTGCAAACTGTAGATGCGCTTATTGAAAAGAAAGTTAATAATTATGAATTGACTGTTCTTGGAGAAGAAGCAGCCCTTGGTGGTTTGGCTCCTGAGGAAACAAGAGAGGCCGAATTACCTGGTTTTGTTGGTTTTAGCACTTTTAATATCTTTCTAAAATACGAAATTGAACGGATTAAATCATCCGGTAAAGTTTCTGCTATTGGAATATTAAGTTTGCTGACTCCTCCAAATGTTTCTAATAACCTGGGAGTTAAATATCAGAGTGTTATTGTGGAAATTGCAGATTTCATTAAAAATGCAACTTTAGCAACTGATATTTTATCTTTTATCAATAACAACAGCTTTCTAATGGTTTCGCCTGATACAGATAAGCTTCGACTAGAGGCAACGCTGAAAAATATACAAAAATCAGTTCAAAAGCTTTTAGATAGCAATGTGGAAGAAGCAAATATTACAGTGAAGATAAAAGCCAGTAATATTGACAATACTAAGGGACACAATGATTTGATTAATGATCTTTTAACTATAAATCAAGGTGGATAATGATATATACTTTTTGGGACGAGTTTTTTTGGTATTGGTACTCTAATGGTTTCGAAAAAGTATTCTATATTTTTTGGTATTTCTTTTTGCTTGAAGCTCCCCGATTTTTAATAATGGATATGGTTGTGCTCTTTGCATTTTACCGCGGCCGTCGTAAAAATGCGGATATTTACGAGGAAGCTCGACAAAAACTATATTTTGAGAATCCTTTAATATCTCTTTTAGTTCCGGGAAAAAATGAAGGCGCCCATATTTATAAGCTCGTCGATTCAATTAATAAGCAAAAATATACCAACACAGAAATTATAATAGTTGACGATGGTTCTGATGATGATACTCCAATAATATGTCGCAGTTTATTAGACAATGGATTGATTCAATTCTTTTTAAGGAATGATGTTAGAGGAGGTAAAGCCAGCGCCGCTAATTTAGCTCTTCGATATGCAAAAGGAAAATATATTGTCCACCTTGATGCAGACACATCGTTTGATAATGAAGCAATCGAGCGCATTATTATTCCTTTTTACCTGGATAAAAATGTGGGTGCAGTAGGCGGGAATATTAAGGTTAGAAATCAGGATGAAGCTATTGTAACAAGCTTGCAAGGGGTTGAATATTTGCAAACAATTTCGGTTGGACGAATAGTGACAGCTTATTTAGGAATTTATAAGATTATTTCAGGTGCATTTGGTGCCTTTAGAAGAGATATTATCGATCGTATTGGTGGTTGGGATGTTGGTCCGGGACTGGATGGTGATATTACTGTAAAAATTAGAAAAATGGGTTACACTATTGCTTTTGAGCCTTCTGCTGTGGCTTTTACTAGTGTACCATCAACATTTAGAAGATTAACGAGTCAGCGCCTGAGATGGAGTAAGTCGTTGATTAGATTTCGTTTACGTAAGCATGTTGATATATTTAAACCTCAATCGTCATTTACGTTCTCCAATTTCTTTGCTATTTTCGAGAATATCTTTTTCAACGTTATTTTAGATATTATCTGGTTTTTCTATATGGTGACTATTATTGTTAATAATATTGACCATTTGGGTTTTATTATTCCATTGAAAATTATGATTTATGGCACAGCTAGTTTTTTACAATTCCTGATTGTATTAGCTCTTTCCAAGCAATGGAGAACAGAGATCAAGTTGCTCATCTATATTCCATTAATGATGCTCTACAATGGTTATTATATGCGCGTTATTCGAACAATGGCGTATATCAAAGAAATTTTCTTTTATTCTTCTTATAACGATCTCTGGAATCCTGCAAAATCAAGTGCAAAAGCAAAAGAGTTTGGACTATAGAGATAGATATAAAAAAAGCAGCCATAAGCTGCTTTTTTTAATCGTTTTTGTATAGTTTAGGCTAGAGGCAATGTAATACGTACAATTGTTTCAATGCCAAGCCTAGACTTGATTATTAGATTTCCGTTGAATAACTTGAGAATATTTTTGGAATTAATAAGCCCTAAACCAACACCCGAATTTTCTCCAAGATCCTGATTAAATTTCTGAAAAGCTCCAACTTGATTAATCTGACTAGAAGTCATCCCCATACCTTCATCACGAACTGTAATGGTATATTGATTGTCTTCCAAACCACCAACTACTCTAATAGCAGAACGCTTTGTAGAAAAAATGATCGCATTTTCAACAATTTCGTTAATGATTGCCATATAATATTTTGAAGGAATTTTTAAATTGGCATTTTCAAGGTTCACTACAATGTCTTCTTTACGTTTATGAAAAAGGGAAATTTCATTTATAATATTTTCTGTAAAGGCTTTAACATCTGTTGTTTTTTCGTCCTTTAGTTTATTAAGACTTTCCAGATCATAGGCCAATGATTGTAAATTGTAAAACATAAACGATTTTTTTACAATTGTATTTAACTTCATGCCGGCCTGATAAACAAGACTATTAAACTCAGCCATTTCAAATTTTTCCATATTGTTGTACTCAGTCATCAACATTTTGGAAAATCCGAGAATTGCACGCAGTGGTTCGGCAATAACTTGTGTAATTGGGGCGCCAAGATTTTTCGTTAAATCGTTTAGTTTCTTTTCACTTTCTACTTTAAATTCTTCTGCACGTTTTAAGCGTGTAGATACTGAATTAAGTAAATCTTCAACTGTGAATGGTTTTGTTATATAATCGTCGGCTCCCAATTCCATTCCAAGTCGTTGATTTTCACGTGTATTTTTCGCGGTTAGAAAAATAAATGGAACAGTAGAAGTAATAACTTCCTTACGCATAGCAGCTAATACTTCATAGCCATCCATACCAGGCATCATAATATCGCATAAAACCAAATCAGGTTGTACATTTACAGACATTTCCAGTCCTGATTGACCATTTTCGGCTGCAAAAACCTCGTAGTTTTCGGATTCTAATATTTCACAAATGTTTTCACGAACATTTTGGGTATCTTCAATAACTAATATCTTTTTCATTCCTTTAATTTTTTATTGCTCCTAATTTAAACACGTTTTGCTTTTCAAATGTATTAAAAAAAAATCATAAAACGTTGATTTAACTTGTACTTATCAATTTATTTTAAAGAACGGGCATAATCTTTGAGTCTGTTCATAAAGTCCATTTTTTTTCGAACCGAAACTTCCAGTTCGTCACCTTGTTCCAAAACAACATATCCGCCTTTTCCTTTTCTATATTGCACAATAAACTGCATATTGATAAGATGTTTACTATGAATCCTAAAAAAATTGATGTCGTAGAGTAACTTTTCGTAATTATTCAAAGATTTAGAAGCCATATATCGCTTTCCATCAACCATATGAAATATGGTATACACATCGCTGGCTTCGCAGCGTTTAATATCTTTTATTTTAATAATATCCAGGCCTTCTGTTGTAGGGATGATGAGTTTTGGATCTTTATCGATTAATCCGTCTTTAATTTTTGTAATTTGGGTTGAAAAATCTGTTTCTTCCTCTCCTTTGTTTAATCGGGCGAGTGCCTCTGAAAGTTCTGCTGGAACAATGGGCTTCCTTAAGTAATGCAAAGCTGAATATTCAAAAGCTTTCATAGCAAATTGATCATGAGAGCTGATAAATATGGTATCAAAATCGGAGAAAGAAACTGAATCTAATATTGTAAATCCATCACCGTCAGGGAATTCTATATCTAAGAAAATCAAATCTGGTTTTAAAGTATCAATTAATTTTATTCCTTCCTTTACTGATTGAGCTTTTCCTATGATTTCAATAAAGGGGAATTTATTTTTAAGTAAATTTTCCAGCAACAACAACAAGGGTAAGTCATCATCTAAAAGGAGCGTTTTAACTTTTGCAGACATAATACTAATTTTAGTCTAAAGTACATAAATTTTTTTAGACAGAATTTAGTTTCGGCATAAATCCTTTAGCAAATTTCAAAACGCTATAAGTGTAAATACTCTCAGGCTGTTTTAAATGCAATTTATGACTTTATAAATATTTGTTAATAAGCTATATAGATACGATAACTAGAAAAAAATATTTCAATTAAATCGAATTAATTTATCAATTTAATTCATTAAAATCGGGCACTTCTTCAATAAACTTATAACTTAAAGTATTGTAATCCAGCTTACATGCAAAATGTTGAATTCCATTTGTTACAATTAAATATTCCACTTTAAAAGCCATATTATAGCGGGCAATTTGATCAAAAACATTTTGATCAATAGGGACGTCAGCAGCTTTACATTCTACAACCAAAAGTGGCTGCCCCATTTGCGAAAAAGCCAATATATCTACTCTTTTTTGGCGTGTTTCCAGCTTAAAAGCATATTCCATTGCGAGCAAGCCTTTGGGGTAATGTTTTTTATTTACCAGAAAATGTGCAAAATGCTGTCTTACCCATTCTTCAGGGCTAAGCGTAACAAATTTTTTCCGAAAATCATCAAAGATGCTAAGTTTGTTGTTAATATTTTTGATGTTGGCTTCAAAAGTAGGTAAGTTTAATTTTTTCATAGTGTTTTAAGGGAATGTAAATATAAAGAAAATGCTTAAAAGCTGTATATTTGATGAAAATTTGCTTAATGAAAACAAAAGAAGAGATCGTTAAAAATTGGTTAACACGCTATACAGGTCTGGAACTCCACGAATTTGGTCAATATATTTTACTTACAAATTTTCAAAATTATGTAGAATTATTTGTAGAAAAATACAATGCTAAAAGCACGGGTAGAGATGTGCCAATGCCTTCAGCTTCAGCTAATGATATCACAATTATTAATTTCAGTATGGGCAGCCCAAATGCGGCCACTATTGTAGATTTATTAAGCGCTATATCTCCAAAAGCCTGCCTTTTTCTAGGGAAATGTGGTGGATTAAAGAGGAAAAATAAGCTGGGCGATTTTATTTTACCTATAGCCGCAATTCGCGGTGATGGGACCAGCGATGATTATTTCCCTCCTGAAATTCCTGCTCTACCTGCCTTTAGTTTGCAGCGTGCGCTTTCCAGTATCATTCGATCACGAGGAATGGATTATTGGACTGGGACTGTTTACACAACGAACCGCCGAGTTTGGGAGCACGATGAAGTATTTAAAAAATATTTGCGCGAAACGCGCGCTATGGCAATTGAAATGGAAACGGCAACTATTTTTACCGTAGGTTTTTACAATGGTATTCCTACGGGAGCGCTGCTCTTGGTTACGGATCAACCTATGATTGCAGAAGGGATTAAAACTTCGCGAAGTGATCAGTTAGTGACTGAAAATTTTGTCAACACGCATTTGGAAGTGGGTATAGACTCCTTATTGGAATTGAAAAATAAGGGACTGTCAGTTAAACATTTACGATTTAACAACGATTAAATTTATGCCTGAACAGAAGTTTGAGGAAATTTTACTGGATCTTAAAAATAAGATTTACCATCCTGTTTATCTGCTGGCGGGTGATGAAGCTTTTTTTATTGATGAATTGACTAATTACATGGATAAAAACATTCTTAATTCCATGGAAAAAGAATTCAATCAAACAGTTGTTTATGGATTAGATTCTAATGTGTTTGATGTAATAAGTATGGCTAGACGCTTTCCGATGATGGCAAATCATCAGGTACTTATTGTTAGAGAAGCACAGCATTTAAAAGAGAGTGAAAAGCTGGCCGATTATCTAAAAAACCCTTTAAAAACAACCATACTCGTTCTTGCTTATAAGCATAAAGCTATTGATAAACGCACAAAACTTTATAAGAAAGCTGTTGAAAAAGGAGTAGTTTTTAGTTCTTCCAGATTGTGGGATAATCAGGTTCCTAATTGGATTGAAAAGCGAATCAATACAATGGGTTATTCTATAAATTACAGAGAAAGTTTTATTCTTTCCGAATATTTAGGTGCAGATTTATCTAAAATTGATAATGAGCTAAAAAAAATGTGTTTAAATATTTTGCCTGGTGCTCAAATTACAGATACTTTAATAGAAGAGAATGTAGGAATTAGTAAAGATTATAATGTTTTTGAATTGCAGCAAGCACTCATAAAAGTTGATGTTATGAAGGCCAATAGGATTGTTAATTATTTTGCAGCCAATCCTAAAGAGAATAGTATTTTTATGGTTTTACCTATTTTGCATAATTTTTTCTTTCGAACGATGGTACTAGCTCAAATCAAGCACCTCGATAACAGAGAAATTGCTTCTAAATTGAAAATAAGACCTAATCAGATTAGTCAATATAGGGAAGTGCTCGGAAAATATCGTGTAATGAAAATTGCCTCCATTATTGAAGAAATAAAAAACTACGATTTAAAAGCAAAAGGTTTAGGAAATGTAAATGCTAGTCATGGAGAACTACTCCGTGAGTTGATTTATAAGATTTTACATAATTAAATGACTGAATCGGACTCTAAATAAACGGCCATTTTATCTAAAAGGCTGGCTCCTAATATGGGTTTCGTTATATAATCGTCACAACCTGAATCAAACACCTTTTTATAGTCGGAATTTAAAGCATAAGCAGTTTGCGCTATTACAGGCATATTTGGTTTTGTTTTTTTTATTTCAGCTGTTGCTTCATAACCGTCAACAAAAGGCATGCGAATATCCATTAAAATAATGTCGATCGTATCGTTTTTGGCACAAATATCGATGGCCTCTTGTCCATCTTTTGCCCACAAAACATTTATTTTGGTCTTACGCAAATATGTTTTTAAAAAGAGAAAATTATCGTTTACATCTTCAGCAATTAATACGGTCTTGTTTGACCAATCCTTGTGCTTAATTGAATCTCCCATATCTAATAATACTTTTTCTTAGTTTAAAATCGTCTCTCCTCAGATTTTGAGCTAAGGTAACGAAAATATACTTAAACAACAATAATCTATATTTATAAAGGCTTGATTTATTCAGATTTATTATAAACATAAGCATTCGCTTGAGCAGTTGGTGTAATTAACAAATCGTTGATATTTACGTGCTCAGGTAGGGTAGTAGTATAGTAAGCAACGTCAGCTATATCACTGGCAGTTAGCGGTATGTAACCTTTGTAAACTTTTTTGGCTGCTTCAGAATCGCCGTGAAATCGCACCATTGAAAATTCTGTTTCAACAGCTCCTGGGGCAATTTGGGTTACTTTTATGCCATAACTGACTAAGTCGATGCGCATGCCTTCTGTAATTGACTGAACTGCAGCTTTAGTTCCGCAATAAACATTTCCATTTGGATAAACTTGTTTGCCAGCAATAGAACCAATATTGATGATATGGCCTTTTTTACGCTCTATAAAGAGTGGAATTATATTGCGCGACAAATAGAGTAGACCTTTCACATTTGTGTCAATCATGCGTTCCCAATCATCATAAGCTCCATCCTGAATAGATGTAGCGCCCGCTGCTAAACCAGCATTATTAATTAAAACATCTATATTCTTCCACGACCCAGTAATCTTATTCACTGCATTTTCAACTTCGCTTAAATTTCGGATATCAAAATTAAGTGTTAGTATTTCAGTATCAAATTTATTCGTTAATTCAACTTTGATTTTTTCAAGGCGTTCTGTTCGCCGCCCTGTTAAAATTAGATTGTAATTATTTTCAGCAAATTTTCTGGCGAGTGCTTCTCCAATTCCTGCTGTTGCTCCACTAATTAATGCTATTTTTTTCATCGATAATTATTGACAAGTTATAAATTTGAAATTTGTTGTTTTAGAAATTAGAAAGCTCAGTATTTCAAATTTAAGCTATTTCCAGAGCTATTTCCATCATATCGGTAAAGGCAGTTTGTCGTTCTTCTGCGCTGCAAAATTCGCCTTTTATAATATGATCACTAACCGTTAATATAGTCAAAGCTTTGCGCTTAAACTTAGTTGCGAGGGTGTAGAGAGCTGCGCTTTCCATTTCCACAGCAAGAACTCCAAAATCTTTCCATTTCTTGAAAGGATCGGCTAAATAATCGTCCTGATAAAAAATATCAGAAGTAAGAATATTCCCGACTTTAACTTTTTTGCCTGCTTTTAAAGCATACTGATAGGCTTCAAAAAGCAAGTTAAAATCTGCAATAGGCGCATAATCCATACCGTCGAAACGGATTTTATTGAGGCTTGAATCAGTTGAAGCCGCCATGCCTAAAATCACATCTTTTAATTCAATATCGTTTTGCAATGCACCACAGGTTCCAACACGTATAAGTTTTTGTACATCGTATTCCTGAATTAATTCATTCACATAAATTGAAATGGAAGGGACTCCCATACCTGAACCCTGAACCGAAATGCGCTTACCTTTGTAAAATCCGGTAAATCCGTACATTCCGCGTACTTCGTTGTATAATTTAACATCAGTTAAAAAAGTATCCGCAATGAATTTCGCTCGTAAAGGATCTCCCGGAAGGAGAACGGTTTCAGCTATTTCGCCTTTTTTTGCGCCAATATGTATGCTCATAATTTATTAATCTTGCTTGGGTTGTATTTTCAATATTTCTTCGGCAAATCTATAGGTTTCTTCGCGAACTGCTGCTATATTTTTTGATTTAATACCAGAAGCTAATGGATGAACACCAACTTCGGGAAAAGCATGTTCTCTTTTTAAGTCGGCTGGTGTGCTAATTTCATCAAACATACGAAGCATGGCACTCACTTTCACTGTTGGGTCATTTTCTTCAGCATTTTTGTAATAATAGCCTAAAAAAAGTGGTTGAGTGATTTTCTCGAAAGTACTTTTCATCATTGTGTTTTCAACCAGACTTTGCAAAAAGACAACTCCTTCGATTTGATAAGTCGATTGCCAATATTTTCGTTCTTCCGGCTCGTCATCATATATTAATGTTTCTCCGACTATAAGTTTTCCAAGTTGCAAACCCCAAGGGTAGCTAAGGATTTTTGAGCTGTTGTCTTTTATTTCAATATTTGGAGAAAATAAAATCTGAGCAAAAACATCGGGATTTTCAGCAGCTAGCATCAAGGATAAAGTTCCACCTGTGGAAGTGCTCATAATGATAATATTTTCGCCCAATTGTCTGGCTATCGTAAGTGCATCTTTTGCTGAGTTGATCAATCTATCAGGAGTCATATCCACTAGATTTGCTGGTGAATCCAATCCATGTCCATATAAACGAGGGATATAGGTATTCATTCCATAGTGTTCTCCAAAATCGTAATTGATTGGATAAGCTTCTTTTGGACTGGCTGAAAATCCATGCAAATACAATAAAACATATTCAGTTTTAGCAATACTATCAGGATTTGCCCAAAGAATTCTCGATTCATTATCTGGTTTTAAATACTCCACATTTTTTTCGAAATCCATAATTTGATGTTCAAGATCAGCTAATGATATAGTTTGTTCTATAGGTTCGACATATCCATCAACAGAAGGCTTTTCAACTTTTGGTCCGATAAGGAAAAGGATAATCAACGCGGCCAAAAGGAAAAGTAATACTTTGGAGAGTTTAGATTTCATAAATGTTAATTTTCTGCAATATACAAAAAATCTAAAAATAATAGATATAAGTAGCCTTGGATATTGAAAGGCTTTCCTTATTTTTGCAGGAATACAGAAATATATGAATGTAGAAGCTTTTATTCCTTGTTTTATTGATCAGTTTTATCCTGAAACAGGTAAAAATATGATCAGATTGCTCGAAAAATTGGGAATAATAGTGAATTACAATTCCAATCAGACTTGTTGTGGACAAATGGCTTTTAACAGTGGCTTTTGGGATGAAGCAAAAGAACTGGGCGGAAAATTCATAAAAGATTTTGGTGGCGATCACTATGTTGTTGGTCCCTCAGCTTCTTGCACAGGAATGGTTAAAAAGCAATATCCAAAGTTGTTTCATAACTCTGCTTTGCACAACGAATCGAAGCAGCTTCAGCGAAATATTTTTGAAATATGCGATTTCTTGGTCAATGTGCTCAAGAAATCGGATCTTGGTGCAGAATTTAATCATAGGGTTACTTATCATGAATCATGCGCTTCAAAAAGAGAGTATGGACTCACTAATGAGCCTCGCTTGCTTTTAAGTCAGGTTAAAGGCTTGGAACTGATTGAAATGGAAGAAGCCGACACTTGCTGTGGATTTGGCGGCACTTTTTCGGTGAAGTTTGAAGGTATTTCCAGCGCCATGGTGCAGCAAAAAGTGGAGCATGCCCTGGCAACAGGAGCAGAATATATTGTTTCAACCGATTCCAGTTGTTTAATGAATATTGACGGTTATATCAAAAAACAGAAGCTTCCAATCAAATGCATTCATATTGTGGATGTATTGGCCGCTAATATTTCCTAAGTTATATTATGCGTAAAAAAGAGCGATTTGAAGCAATCATTCAATGGTTTGAAGAAAATAGACCCATCGCTGAAACGGAACTTCGCTATGTAAATCCATACGAACTTATTGTGGCCGTAATTCTTTCTGCACAGTGTACAGATAAACGTGTAAACCAGACAACGCCTTCCTTTTTTGCCAAATTCCCCGATGAACTGAGTCTTTCTAATGCTTCGCAGGAAGAAGTGTTTTCTTATATTCGTTCCTGTTCGTATCCAAATAATAAAGCAAAGCACTTGATTGGTATGGCTAATATGTTGCATAATGATTTTAAAGGAGAGATGCCTTCCGATATTAATGAATTGCAAAAGATGCCTGGAGTTGGAAGGAAAACGGCCAATGTTATTGCTTCTGTCGTATTTAATAAACCAGCATTAGCTGTTGATACGCATGTTTTTCGTGTTTCGGCACGACTTGGTTTGACTTACCGAGCTAAAACGCCATTAGAGACAGAAAAACAATTAGTTAAATATATTCCTGAAGAAAAAATTGCTATTGCACATCATTGGTTAATTTTACACGGTAGATATGTTTGTGTTGCCAGAACTCCCAAATGTACCGAATGTGGGTTAAGTGCTTATTGCAAATATTTTGCACTAAATCAGAAACTGTCTAAAGGATAATTGTAAATCGATTTATCCAAACCAATCAATAAGCAAGGAGCTCCTTTATGAGCTAATTTTCCTACAACAAAAGACGTGCTTCCTTTGTGCATTTTATCAGCCAAAAGGCCATTTTTATCGAAGAGATAAAGTTGCTTTTCAATTTGATCTACAATGCCTACTATTGTTTTATTTTTATACGTAAATACTTGTGGTTTAAGTGTAATTGGATTATTAAAATCATAGGATAATAGAATATTTTTGAATTTATCAAAAATTCGTAATTTATTGTTATCGAGATAGATAAAATCCATTTCTGTATTTCCTGTGAAATCTGCATAGAGGAAATAATGTTTTTCCGACATTTTTCCGAAAGATGTTTTATTCACTGATCCTGTTGCAGGAATATAGACCAGAGTACCTTCTGTATCGGTAGTAAGCATCATCCCTTTACTCCTGTTGGTACGGTTTACATAAACATCCGATCCCAGCGCGTTTGTAAACGAGGTGCGCACTTCCATTCGTTTATTTCCGCGCCTGTCGGTCATTATAATATTTCCATTTTCAGCTTCAGCGATCAAATAATCTTTGTTATTGGTAATTAAATGGTTGATTGGTTTGCTTATTTTTTTTCTTGTATTATCGGGCTGCCATCCTTTTAATAATCGACCGTTTATTTCATAATTATACAATTCTCCATTTTGACAAGCAATGAATAATCGGTAGTCTTTTTTGTTTGCATAATCCAGAATTTGCAAACCATTTGTAGCTTCAGAATTCAGTTGAATTGGATAATTGCCAACTGCATTGCCGTTGATGTCAATCAAATAGAGATAGTTAGCTGTGTTAAACACGTATTGCCACTTTCTGTTTTTGTAGTAATCAACAGAAAAAATCTGACTTTTTATTATTTCTTTTAATTGTTGCGACCAGATAATATCACCCATTTCATTGAAAAAATAAAGTGTATTAAATTCATCCTGAACCAAAATATTGTTTCCATTGGTAGTATGATTTTTTACTAAAAAAGGACCGACAGCTATGGGCGCATCTAATTCTATTTGCCAGGCACTTGATTTTTCAATACGGTTTGTTCCGTGACTAAAAAAAAGTCCCGTATAGAACAAATTATTTTTATTACTTATCTGAATACCAATACCTTGTATATGTTTAATTGATTCACTATAATCTTTAAGAAAAGCCGCTCCATTTTCAGAAAACACATCAAATAAAGGATGATTCGGCTGAAGTGTTTTGCTATAAACCCTAATTATTGCATCATCCGACAAGTTATCTGAGAACTCAATATAGGCTTCATTTTTACTTAAATTATTTCCCAAAATAAGGGCATCGATATAATTTTTTAAATCGGGGATGCTTTTTGAAAAGATAACGGCTTCATCAATTACACAAAAGAAAACTTCGTTAAAACCGGAGAAAAGGGTACCGAACTGACTTTTAAGAAAATGCGCTGAATTAATTTCTTTAATTTTTAATTCCCTGTAGTTTTCCGTAATTATGCTTGGTTGAGATTGATGAGCAATATCTGCCAATAAGCGAAAAGCTTCACGCCCTGACTTAGCAGTAAATACAGCATATTCGCGTTGGTTTTCATCTATAACCAAGGCCATTTCTCCTGCCCACCAGTGTTCGGTAATGTCAGAAGAATTTCGGTTTATCATTTTATCAATGGCAATCTTGCTGTTTTCTAATTTTGCTAATTCAATTTGCTTTTCTATAAATGCATGATAATCAGAAAGATTAATGCTTATAAAACTTTTGGTAGAATAGGGAAGGGAAATTGCCAGTTGCGATTTCTGTCCTTTTTGATTCTGAAATGTTGTTAAATACTGATTCAAGCTGTCGTGAGCAGAAGTATATCCATTTAGAAGAAGCTCGTCTTTTTTCAGAATGATATCCAAAACGCTAAAATTTGCGAAAGAAGAAAGTTTAAGTTGAGAAAGACTAGTCTCTTTTAGTTGATTTCGGAAAAAATCGTTTGCATTTGTATAATCAATATAAAGATAGGCATCGGCACGTTTGCCTCTGGTCATTTTCAGTTGATTAAAATCAGCTGATTTAATAAAATCATTTTCATTTGTTATCTGATCCAATGAATTTTGAATATTTTTTTCGCCGCTACTGATAAATATTAATCCTTTGCTTTGTGTCAGGAAACAAAGCGATGCATTCATTTTTAGTTTGGAAAAAGAAGAATCATTTTCGGGTTTTGAATATTCTAAATTTTCTATTTTGCTAAATAATTTCGAGTTTAATGATTCCAGACTGAAACCATTTTGCTTGGTAACGAGTAAAAAATCGGTCTTGTTTTCTTCATTTTTTACTAAAGATAAATAAAAGGGTTGCCTTAGAAATAGCGATAACTTTTCATTCTCAGCGCCTTGTGAAAACAATTCATTAAATAAATTGTTCAGTTCTTTTGTTTTGATGTCTGAAATCAAGTCAGCCCAAAAAGCATTTTCTTCATTTAGATTTTCAAAAAACGATGTTGGATCAGGTATTTCTAATACGAATGTGGTGTTTTTTGGAAATGCCTGAATAGGATCAATATCAACAATATCTAAATGTTTGTAACCAAACCATGCTGCAAGCAGGAAAAGTCCAAGTAAAATAGGAATAATTATAGTAGGTATTTTTGTGTTCGACAGCATTCCTATTCTTTTTTGTATAAAATTACACATTCAATCACTTGTATAATGGAGTTATAATTAAAAATCATCAACATAAATTTGTGAATTAATACACTGAAAAAAAAGAGATAATGGATATTTCGTAAATTTCTATAGCACTCTGCGATGAATTCCTATTGGATATTCTTGGTCAATAAAATGCATGACTTTTTTATAATCATCTTCATTGTTTACAAAGTCGATATTGTTAGTGTCGAGGATTAAAATGCGCATATTTTGCTGCTGTTTTATAAATTCAAAATAGCCCTGTTGTATGGCTTCCAGATAATCATCGGCAATACTTTGCTCATAGGACCGACCACGTATTTTAATATTCGCTTTTAATTTATCTACATTCAAATAAAGATATACCAACAAATCAGGTGTTGGGATTGAAGAATTAATAATGCTAAATAGTTTGCCGTACAATCCAAACAAATCGGCAGAAAGCGTTTTTTGCGCAAAAATCAGCGATTTATTAAACAGATAATCAGAGATTGTAAAGTTTTTAAATAAATCCTGCGAGCTTAATTGTTTGCTTAATTGCTGATAACGTTCTGCCAAAAACGACAATTCCAGAGGAAATGCATATTTGTCGGCTTCCTTATAAAACTTGGGTAAAAAAGGATTGTCGGCGAATTGCTCCAAAATAAGTTTGCCGTTGTAATCTTCAGCAATTCTATTTGCCAGCGAGGTTTTCCCCGCTCCAATAGTTCCTTCTATGGCAATAAAATTATGGTGCATGCTAATTTTTAAGTTTAATAATTTTCGAATTGTCTTTACACGATTTCAATAAATCGCTGATGGTTTTATTTAATTCGGGGTGAATAAAATCTGGCATTATTTCAGCCAAAGGCTCTAAAGAAAACCGACGCAAATGCAAGCGTGGATGCGGTATCTGCAAATTTGCTTCCTGAATAATTTCCTGATCATAAAAAAGTAAATCAATATCCATTGTGCGCGAAGCATATCCTTTTGTAATTCTTATTCGTCCGAGTTCTTTTTCAATTTCCAAGGCGATTTGTAAAATGGACTGAGGCTTTATAATTGTTCGGTAAATCAAAACCTGATTTAAAAACGCTGTTTCCGATTTAAATCCCCAGGCTTCTGATTCGTATAGAGATGAAGCATTCACACATCGACCTAATTTTATTTCAAGCATTTGTTTTGCTTTCAATATCAAGGCTTTGCTATCGCCCTGATTGCTACCTAAAATTATAACGATTGTGTGCATATCACAGCAAAAATAAAAAAAGAATCGGCAAAGAGAATCAAGCTTAAAATGAACTTATTAACCATTTGTTCATCTAATATTATAAGGGGCTTGCTTGATGCAAATTATAAAAAATAAAATTTAAAAAATGTCGGAAGGTTCTAATGAAATTGTTTGATTTCGAATGAGGAAAAGGCGCGAAAGTAAATTTTCCAGTTTTAGAGCATAGTCTTTGTCAGCGGCCCATTTTCCGGGTAAATCATAAATGGTTTTAGCAGTGCCACGTTTAACAAATCGAAAACGCATATCAACTAATTCCTGAAAAAGATCGTGAGTTGAAGCATAAGCTTTTAGATGTTGAATATGAGCACGAATGCCTGTTTGAGCATCAGGAAAGTGTTCTCCTTCTACTTTTGAGTTTACGGCACCCAATCCGGCAAAATTATTTTGATGTTGGTTTACGCTTCCATTATAAGTTAAAAATCCTGTTTCCAAACACATTTGTATAAACGCAATATCCTGATTTACACCTTCTTTCTTGGCTTCGTGAATGTAAATATCTGCAATTGTCTCCACCGTGGATGAATCCAGATCTGGGTTGTAAAATAATAACATATTACTAAAATCCTGAGCAGAACTTTGCCCTGCATCCATTATATAAATGGAGAAATAACTTTTTGAAGAATGATTGGATGGAAATGGAGAATAAGGCTCGTTTGCTTTGCACGAGTAGTTCAGTACTACAAAATATACAAGTAAAGAGAAAATTGGTTTAAGCTTTTTCATTTTTCATTCATTCAACACAAATTTGGATCAAAAACACAGAATATTCGAAGCGATGTATAATAGTTTTCAAACATAATTATTAACAAATAATTTTCTTTTTTGGTGCAAATCCCTTTTATCTAAACAAAGAAAAATCACTATCTTGCAACTTAAAAAAAATAACAATATGTCACAGTTTCTCAAATATACGCTGGCAACAGTTTTAGGTGTTTTTTTAGCCGGAATTATATCTTTCTTTTTATTTTTAGGAATTATAGGCGCCATTGTTTCTTCTGCAGAAGACAAGGAAGTTATTGCCGCAGAGCACAGTATTTTACATCTTAATTTGGATTTTTCAATTGGCGATAGGAGCATAAACGATCCTTTTTCACAAATGAGTTTTGACGATTTTTCGATAAAAGAAAACCCCGGATTGGATGAAATTGTACGCGCAATCAATAAGGCTAAAGAAGATCCAAATATAGATGGCATTTATTTGAGCGCTCCAACAGTATTGGCTGGAGTTTCCAGTACTCAGGAAATTAGAAAGGCACTTGAAAATTTTAAATTAAGCGGGAAATTTATTGTTGCATACTCAATGGTATTCGATCAGAAAGGTTATTACCTGGCATCTGTTGCCGATCATGTCTTTTTGCATCCCGAAGGTTTTATTTTGTTTACTGGTTTAAATGGTCAAGTGACTTTCTATAAAGGCGCATTGGAAAAACTGGGAGTAGAAATGCAAATTATCAGGCACGGCCAGTTTAAAAGTGCTGTAGAACCATATATTTTAGATAAAATGAGTGCAGCCAGCAAAAAGCAAACTCAATCGTTAATTAATTCTGTTTGGGCTGAAATCCTAGCACCCATCAGCCTGGCTCGTAATTTAAGTGTTGATCAACTCAATACTTATACGGATCAATTAGATTTATTCACCTCAAAACCTGTACTTGACTTAGGTTTTGTTGATGGGCTTAAATACCCTGATGAAGTAAAAGATTACTTAGTATCCTTCATTGGAGCAACAGACAAAAAAGATTTGAAATTCATTTCTGTTGGAAAATACACCCACACTTCTTTTTATTCTTCAGGTAGTAAATCGCGCGATAGAATTGCTGTTATTTATGCTTCTGGGGAAATATTGCCTGGCAAAGGCGACGATTCCTATATTGGGGAGAAGAATATTGTAAAAGCATTGAAAGATGCTCGTACAAATGGTCGAGTTAAAGCGGTAGTCTTACGTGTAAATTCACCTGGTGGAAGTGCCTTGGTTTCTGATTTAATCTGGCGCGAAGTGGAGCTTACTAAAAAAGAAAAACCTATAGTAACATCGATGAGTGATGTGGCTGCATCAGGCGGATATTATATTGCCTGTAATTCAAATACAATTTTTGCTGAGCCAACAAGCATTACAGGCTCCATTGGCGTTTTTGGAATGATACCCAATATTCAGGAATTGATGAATGATAAATTAGGGATCACTTTTGATGAAGTGATGACCAATAAAAATTCCGATTTTATGGATTTAACAAAACCTATGACGCCATTTCAACGTGCTGTTATTCAAAAGAGTATAGAGAATGTTTATTCCTCTTTTGTAAATAAAGTTGCTAGTGGTAGGGGAATGACTTTTGAGGAGGTTGACAATATCGGACAAGGTAGAGTTTGGACAGGAGAACAAGCAATTGGACTTGGTCTCGTTGATAAACTAGGAGGCTTGGAAGATGCGATTGTAGCCGCTGCCGAATTAGCCGAATTGGAAGATTACCGTATTTTATCCTTACCCGTTCAGAAAGATCCATTTATGAAACTGATGGAAGATTTAAGTGGAGAAAGTCAAACCTGGATGACCAGGAGTTTTGGTAAATATGCTAAGCACGTAAAATTTATCAATAATCTGCAAAAGCAGGATATGATTCAGGCAAGAATGCCATTTGATTTGGAGATAAATTAGTATTTAATATGCATAGATATGTTGCCAGCATTGTTGGACTTATAAAAACAAATTAAATTATGAAGAACAAAAGACCTATCATCATCGTACTCACAACAGTAATCCTTTTGCTCATTCCATTTATAGCGATGCAGTTTACAGAAGAAGTAAATTGGACGCTGTCCGATTTTCTTGT
>CAYPOW010000035.1:16734-19043 GCA_964412145.1 uncultured Draconibacterium sp. | reverse complement strand
CTTAATGCAATAGATTTAAAAAGTAAAGTTTTTTTCATAATATTAAGATTAGTTTATAAAATATATTTCTTTTCCATCCTTTTTTTTAAAAGGGTGTTAAATGTAAGTAATTTTTCTTAAAAACAAAGCATACAAGGTGAGATTGTTCATAAAATTTCAAATTCATTAACAATTCCAAGTTTATAGACGGGTTGAAGTTTTCGAGTTGTAAATTTCAAAATGCATTTTAGTTCATTTAGAAAAACAAATGGTATTATCTGTACTTTTGTACCATGATAGTAGTAACAGGCGGAACAGGTTTTGTAGGTGCACATTTGCTCTATGATTTATGCCAAAATCATTCACTTATCCGAGCCATTAAGCGCAAAAATTCAGACTTAGAGCAAGTTAAAAAAACATTTGCCTATTATTCTTCTGATGCTGAAAAACTCTTTCAAAAGATTGAATGGTTTGATGGGGATGTGGTTGATTATTTTTCATTGGAAGCTGCTTTTCAAGGAGCAAGTCAGGTTTATCATTCAGCGGCAATCGTATCTTTTCATGAGAAGGATCGGCCTAAAATGCTTGAAGTTAATGTGCAGGGAACTGCCAATGTGGTAAATGCAGCATTGAAACAGAAAGTGAAGAAGCTCTGTTTTGTGAGTTCCATTGCGGCGCTTGGCAAAGCAGAAGCAAATCAATTAGTTACAGAAGAAACGCCTTGGAAAGATTCGAATAAAAGCTCTGCCTATTCAATAAGTAAATACCGTGCGGAGCTTGAAGTGTGGAGAGGAATAGAAGAAGGCTTGTCGGCAGTGATTGTAAATCCTAGCGTCATTTTAGGACCTTGGAAATGGGATTCTGGAAGTGCAGCTTTGTTTTCATTGGTTTGGAAAGGACTTAAATTTTATACTCCGGGAGTAAATGGTTTTGTGTACGTTCGCGATGTTAGTCGTGCAATGATTGACTTAATGGAAAGTCCAGTTTCCAGCCAAAGATTTACTTTAAATGCCGAAAACGCTGATTATAAAAACTTATTTAGCCTGATGGCTCATTATTTAGGAAAACCGAAACCAAGCATTGCTGTTAAACCCTGGATGAGTGAGCTCAGCTGGCGACTGCTTAAAATTCACGCTTTTTTAATGAGAAAAGATCCGCAAATAACTAAAGCAACTGCACGATCGTCGATGCAAATTCACAGACATAGTAATCAAAAAATAAAAGAAACGCTGGGCATTGAATTTACTTCTTTGGAGGAGATGATAAGGCTGACATCCAATCAGTTTTTAAATGAAAACGCTTAGAAAGGGTCTAAAAATTATTTATTTTTATATTTTCGTTTTTTTGTGGGATTTTGTGAATTGGTGATTTAAATTTCTTTGCCACTAAAGCTCAAAAGCCCTAAAATACACTAAACATTTTGAAATAGAAAATCCAATAATAGAAATTTAAACAGTACTTAAATTATTGCAATAAAAATGAAAGCAAACACTTTAGATAGAAAAAATATCGAAGCCAAATACAAATGGGACTTCAAACATATTTACAACAATTGGGAAGAATGGCAGTTGGATTTTGATGCGCTGAAAAAAGAACTGGAAATATTAAAAGCGATGAAAGGCAGTTTGGGTAAAAGTGCTTCCATGCTTTTATCAGCATTTTTAAAACACGATGAAATAGAGAAACAATCGTATAAATTATATGCCTATCCTGCCTTGCAAAACAGCACCGATAATCGTGACAATGATCTTCTGGCAAAACTTCAGGAAGTCACGCAGTTTTTTGCTGTTATGCAAACAGCTACCTCGTGGATGTTGCCTGAGCTAATGGAAATACCAAAAGAAAAGTGGTTGGAATGGATAAAACAAAATCCAGCACTTGAGCCCTATCGTTTTAATCTGGAAAATTTACATCGCCAGAAAGCGCATATTCTCAGCGAAGAGAAAGAGCGTTTGCTCTCTTATTTTTCCTCAGCAGCAGGTACGGCAGGGAATACCTATACCAGCCTAACAACAGCCGACGTTAAATTTCCTGAAATTAAACTGGAAAATGAAGAAAAATTAAAGCTGACACACGGTAATTATTCGCATTTGCTAAACACGTCCAGAATCAGAAAGGATAGAAAAAAGGCTGCGGAGGCTTTTTATCCGCTTTATGCCGACCAGAAGAATTCTTTTGCATCACTTTATAAAGGCATATGCGACAAGGATTTTGCGTTTGCACAAGCTCGTAATTTTAATACCTGTTTGGAAGCTAAGCTGGAGAAGAATAATATTCAAAAAAGTGTGTACACCAATTTAGTCGAAACCGTTGGTGCTCATTCGGAAGCT
>CAYPOW010000035.1:0-16634 GCA_964412145.1 uncultured Draconibacterium sp. | reverse complement strand
ATGGGTGTTTATGGTGTTCATCCTTTTATCCTGATGAATTACAACGAAACGCAGGATCACGTTTTTACGCTTGCTCATGAAATGGGACATAGTTTGCATACAATGTATTCGGAAGAAAATCAGCCCTTTAGCATGCATGATTATACCATTTTTGTTGCTGAAGTCGCCTCTACTTTTAATGAACGATTACTGCTCGATTTTATGCTTGAAAAAAGCACAGATAAGCTCGAAAAAATCGCCCTTTTGCAACAAAGCATCGAGAATATTACAGGAACATTTTTTATCCAGACTATGTTTGCCGATTTTGAATTGCAAGCGCATGAAGCCATCGAAAAAGGACAGGCTTTAACGGCTGATAAGCTAACAGCCATTTGTGAAGACCTCGATAAAAAATATTATGGAGAAGATGTTTTTACACGCGACCAGGCCAATATTTTCTGGGCCAGAATCCCGCATTTTTATCGTTCTCCTTTCTATGTTTACCAGTATGCTACTAGTTTTGCTGCTTCTGCCAGTTTGTATGCCCAGGTGAAAGAGGGCTTAAAAAAGGGAAATAAAAAACCATTGGAAAAGTACCTCAATTTATTAAAATCGGGCGGAAATGATTATCCAGTTGAGCAGTTAAAAAAGGCAGGCGCTGATTTAACAAAACCGGAGACTGTACTTGCCGTCATTAATCAATTGAGCGAATTGGTTGATCAGCTGGAGGTAGCATTGGAGATTTGAGTGTTAGTCGTAGGGCGACTCAAAGTCGCCCTACGACTCTGATATTTGGCATTAGCTGCGAACAAAGAGAGCCAATGATTCTAATAACTGTGGATTATCTTCTAATGCAATTTTTGCTACCGCGACAAATTCACGCATCCAAGAGTCAATGATTTCGAAGCTTTTATCTTTTGCTTTGGTAGCATCCTGCGACTCTCCTGTTTCAATGAGATAGGCTGAACGTGTCGCTTCTGTTTCGGCTAACATTGTTAAAGCTGTTGTTACATCAGCCGGAAGCACTTTAAAGATTAAAAGTTTGTCAAGCATAGCTGAATTAGAATTCAAAACATTGTAAAAGGTTTTCATTGTTTCCATTTTTTGGATATAGGCCTGTGGCATCATCCCTTTTAGTGCGAGTGCTTTTAAAGCAACATCGTCGTTTTTGAAAATTACCTTTGCTCTTTTACGATGTGGCGCATAGATTGCATAAAGCGCATTAAGTTTTGCGTCGAATATTGCTCTTGCTGCAATTGTTTCCTGATTTTCCTGCTTGTTAAAGTCGAAGGATTGTCGTGTTGCCGATAGAAGGGCTTTCCCTTCTTCAATCTTCGTTGTGTCGTAACCAAAATCAGCCATTTGGAGGGCGACTTCGGGTTGAATTTCTACGTTTCCCAGAGCTACCCGATAGTTTTCGAGTATTTGAGCTTCAGACTTTGATGTTAATGTCATTTTTTTGCGTTTTAATTTATAAATAGATGAAAGAACCTGCTATATATGTTCTAGCAAGATTAACTATAAGTAAAAATGCTTAAACGGATAGCTTTACTAATTCTTGGAATTAATTTTTCATATGTTTCATGTTGCTTATTCATTAATTATGGTCATTTGCCCATAGAAATTGGTCGTTTGTCCATAGAAATACGTCATTTGCCTACAGAAATAGGCCATTTGTCCATAGAAATAGGTCGTTTGTATTTGGAGTTAAGTCGTTTGACTCAAAAGTGAGCTCATTTGACTTGAAAGTGGGCTCATTGGCCCATTGAGTGATGCCATTTATTCGTTGTTTGGGTTACTGTTCATTGGGAGTGGCTTAGAACCCTAAAGCATTTATTTTTGACGCTAAATAAAGGAACGAAATAATGACTTGAGTGCTTGAATTTGTAATATCCAAATGCTATGGTGAGGTAAAGGTAAGGATTTGGTTTAAAATGGGCAAGAATTTTTTGGGTATTTTTATTCAACCCTTTTCGGGTTGGAACAATTCATTTTCAATAGACCCTGCACTTCGTACAGGGCTATTGATATTAAATCCTTACAGGATTTTGTTTTTATTCGAAAAAGTAGTGACTGATCAATTACTAGAAATGATGGTTATTTTGTAAAGCTAAATCTAGTGATTAAGCAGAGTAAGAGAATCTTTAGGTGATGTAAATTATTTCAAGTTGGCTGTAATTATTTCAACGTTGAGTTTGTTGTTTTTAAACAAATCCGCATCGTCGGTAATAATCTTCCAATTATTCATAGAAGCAAGTTCCAGGTAATAGCTATCGTTGAAATCGCAATTTTCTAATTCGGCGTAAACAGAATCTAAGTCGATCGCGTTAAAATTATCTGAAGCCCGTTCTGTTTTTTTAAGCAGATCGGGGAGCACAATTCTAATTTCAGAAATAACATCTTTATAGGCAGATGAGGGTACAAAATCCTTTTTGTAATCTGTTTTTGATATATTTTCGGGCTTTTTCTTCCATTCATTAAATTCAATACGTAACCAAGCATTACAAAATTCGGAAAGCACTAATGAATTGATCCAGATGGTTGCATTTGCAGAATTTACGTCACTAAAAAAGTTAGAATATGTTTTTTGCTTGTGTTTATTATAGTTAGCAATGGGACAAAAAAGAAATATTCAAATATTGGTATCAAAGAAAAATACTTCAGTTGATTTTGGTTGGTAGTTATTTATGTCGTGAATTTTAGTCATCACCCATTACTTCTTTTGCAGATTTATCAAAGCTTTCGGGGTTTTCGAAATATTCTTTAGCTCTTTTGATAACCTTTAAAAATAAATGGTTGTTCTCGGGGCTTATATTTTTAAGTTCGAGATACTGATTCAATTGTGCGCTGGTATATTTGCTGTAGAGTTGACCAATACAAGCGTTTAAAAATGCGGTGATGATTAAGTTTATATTCTGAAAATCCAGAACTACAAGGAGACCATTAGAGATTGCGTTATCAATTTTTTTAAAAATGGCATCCCCGTCGTTAACGCTAATGGCTGCATCGCCACCTACTTCCTCATACAAGCGAATAATTATTTTTTCTGTTTTCACACTGCAAATATATTAAAAAATAATGTCTTCAGGTTTTTCTCTAAGCAAATAATAGAATGATTGGTCGTTTAAATTGAACTCTAAATTAACTAAAGTTCCAGGAAAAGGATGGGTTAGCGATATAAATTTTTCACGTCCTTTTTCCAGTTGATAATATCCATTGCCCGATGCAATTTGAATCTTTCCTCTATTCAGCCTTGCGAAATCTTTGATTATTTTAAGTCCCAAACCCCCTGGAATGTTTTTTTCTTTTGGTTTGGTTGTGTTATTTTCTAGTAAAGCCCAATGGATAGTATCTATGCCGGAAGCATCTGTTTTTAGAAAGTCATTTACGTTTTTTGGTATCGTGCGGCCGATATCAACTATCGTAAAATCGATACAGGAAGGTACTCTTTGCGGGAAAAACTGGCCGCAACTAAACACTTCGGTACAATCGCCGTGAATTACTGCATTGCTGTATATTTCGAAAATACTGCGGATGATTTCGCCTTTGGCTGCCACGCTGAGTTTTGGAAAATCGGGTTTAGTGATTAATTCTTTGTCGAGGAATTCTTTGATTAATTTATCGTCGGATAGTTTGTTGCGGCGATATTTTATGGTAGTTTCGTTTCGGTCTATTATTTTTTCGCCACCAAAAGCAGCTAAAAAATGATTGCGGCTAAAAATATTTTTTTGTTTTTGTTTAAGGTTAATAATGGAGATGTTATTGAAATTAGAATTTGCCTTATTGATAATAGCACCAAGGGCTGCACATAAATTAGCTTCGAACCAGGTATTTTTAGAAAAATCGAGATCAATTTCTTCGAAAGCAATTTGCTCCAACTCGTAATGCAGTTTTGATAAGAAGGAATAACCCTTAAAATCGCTGTTGACATTTCCAGGTATTTTAAATACTTTTCTCATTCAATAAAATTAATGAATTTTCGATAAAGCTAAGGGCAGCCTCTTCATTTTCTTCGATGGCTTTTTCTACGGCTGTTTTGGCCAGTTCTAATAATTGTTCGGATTTTAGTCTTAATTTTGAACTTTCTTTTACTTTTTCTTGAATTGATTTTTGCGTGGCGACATCGATAAGAGGAATTGGAATTTTCTCCAATTCGGCTTTCCCAATAGCTGTTAAAATTGTACCAGAACATCCTTTTTTGAGAATGTTTTGCATGGGCTCTGATTTGAATAAAACCAATAAGGTCTCTGGATTTAACTTCAAAGATGTTAACACATAAAAACCTGTTGAACAAAGTGCACTATCATAATTCTCTGTAATCACAGCACAACTATCCAAAGAGCCTTCAATTGAAGAAATGATTACATCGTTTGTGTTTACTCTTCTTCGGGCTCGTGTTGGCAGTTCAGCGCCAAAACCTAAGGTACAACCTGTCACATCGCCGGATTTACCAATATTTGAAAGTTCGATATATTTATATTCAGATTTCTCTAATGGATTAAAATTGCTGTCCTGTATTTGGCAAACAGAACTTAAAGGTTCAACACCATTAGAGTATGAATAAATAAGGGTAATATAATCTTCGTATTTTAATTGATAATACTCTGCATCTAAACGTCCTGTTGAACCAAAAGATTCTTTAAAAGTTTTAATATTTACAGCTTCTTTGCATGGTTCAAAATTATTTAAGCCAAGAGTTTCTAGAAGGAGGTTTTCGGATTGGGAATATATTTGTTGAGATTTAATTCTTGAATTATTAGCTGTGGTGTATAGTTCTTTGACAGCTTCTGAAAATCCAGCTGAAAAATAAGGAATAATAAATTTTCGTAATCTTTCTAAAGTAATCATTTGTTGAACACCACCTGAACCTCCACGTAAAGACTGCAAAGCTCCATATTCAGACATCATAAAAAGGGCAACATATTCCGATGAAAATTCCTTTTTCAATGGTTTAATGATCGCAACATCACGATTCATATTAGCAGGTAATAACCAATTTTCTGCAATAGCGATTTCTCCAAGAGTACCTTTAATAGAGATTAAAATATCACCAATTTTTACCCGTGCCCGTGCATTCTTTATATCTACATCTTCACCAACAAACCTTATTTTTGAAATATCAACATAGCCTTTTTTTATGTTTTCAGCAGTTAAATACTTAATGCCCGAATCTTGGAATACAACAGAACCATGCTCCCCATCCGTTACCTTATATTTATCACCAAGTTTAAAATGCTTTTTTTTATTTAAATATGATTCTACGTCAAGGAATATTTGTTTGAAGTATTCACTATCATATCTATTTTCAGATACAATTCTAGAATAATTAACTTCCGAAATTTCCAGCCCTTCCAATAATGCTTTGTATTTGGCATTATCGAAAGGGCTTAGAGCTTTCCCACAAAAGAGAGATTTTCTTTTTTGGCAAATTCAAGGAACGCTTCGGCTATGCCGTCTTTGGTTTGATCGTTGTGGTTAAAAAGATCGTGTCTAACAATTAGATGATCATGTTCATCAAGTATATATTCGTCTAATTCCTTAGGCGTGGCTACATAATGGACAATACTATCCTTTAATTCTAAATTCCCTTGTTCGGGAATTGCAACATCAGGTTTAAGGGCAAATTGTTCTGGGAAATCTTTTTTTCGTAAATAAATTTTATCGCCGCTATTGTCTTTGCTAGGCTCTTGCATGGTAGCAAAAAAGATAGGATAATCGTCTGTTTTGGGGCAGAGTGTGTCGTCCCATTTCTGCACTAAAAGAACTGATGTTTTTGTTCCGGTATGAGGTTTAAAAACATTGCCGTGCAATCCAACTACGCCCAAAATGCGGCAGCGTTCAGCAATAAAATCCCGAATATTTTTATCGGAAGAGTTATTGAATCTTCCTTGCGGTAAAACAATAGCCATCCTTCCACCAGGTTTTAAGAAGTCGAGATTGCGTTCGATAAAAAGAATATCGCGCCCAACTTTATTCTGATATTTTCCGCTGGCGTTTTTCCCCAATTCATATTTTGATAATATTCGGCTTTCTTTAATTTCGCCCGCAAAAGGAGGATTTGCCATTAATATATCGAAATTGAAATCGTGATTGCTATTGCTGTCGTTTCTTAATTTTTTAAATTTTTTCCAGCCATCGAAATAAGTGTCCTGCCAATTTGGGTCATTTGTATTCTCGTCCCAGCGTTCCCAATCGAGTGTGTTGAGATGGAGAACATTGGTTTGCCCGTCTCCGGCAATGAGGTTAAGTGTACGTGCTACGCGAACTGATTTTTCATCAAAGTCGATTGCGAAAATTTTATTGTTTACATAGTCGGTGCATTCAACCGGTTTTTCTTCCAAAGAAAACAAGTGACTTCTGTCAAGCCCCTTGCCTTTCAATATTTGTTCCCAAACGTAAAACATAGTATGTACAGGGAATCCGCAACTTCCTGCTGCCGTATCAATCATGGTTTCGTGTGCTTGCGGATTGAGCATTTTTACACACATATCAATTACATAGCGCGGTGTAAAGTATTGTCCTTTTGCCCCTTTACTGCTTTTATTTATCAGGTATTCAAAAGCATCGTCAATAACATCGAGATTAGAATTGAAGAGTTTAACATCCTGGAGAGATGAGACACAAACGGAAAGGTGCGAGGCCGTTAATTCAATTTTGGAATCATCAGAAAAAACGCCATCCCATTTTGTTTTGGCCCGGTCGAATATACTTTGAATTTTTTCTTTTAATTCTGTTTCCGTATCGCCGTAGTTTCTAAATTCGAGGTGTCGGGTTTTATTTCTACCCGATTCCATTTCATCATATAGTTTCGTAAAAATGAGTTTAAAAAGTTCTTCAAAAACATCAACTCCTGCATTGGCTAATACCTCGTCTTCCATTTCAAGAATAAGATCTTTCAATGATTTTCTTTCTGTACGAAGCTTGTCTTTTTCAATGAGGTTTTGGATAGTCCAGCGCTCAGAAAGTATGTCAGAAAGTTTTTCGCTTGCTTTTGGTATAGCAGGTAAATCTTCAAAATAATTTGGGTCTTTTCGGTGGTAGAAGGAAATGGATTCTCCATTGCTCCAAATGCCAATAGGTGCTCCAGTGGCATTGCAATAAGACTTTAATTGTTCCTTTCCGTCCTTGAGTTTTGGTTTTTTGAGTTCGACGAGGATATAAGGAGAAGTTGACTTTTGCTTATCAAAGATTACAATATCGGCACGTTTTTTTTCTCGTCCAAATGAAACGGAATATTCCAGTTCCATTCTTTCAACAGGATAGTTGTATGAATCCATTAACACCTGAACATATAATTGGCGAACAGTTTCTTCAGGAGTTAATTTAATTTCCTTTTTACGAACAAGACATTGAATGTATGGAATATCGTTCCCTTTTTTGTCTTTTTTTAATTCGATTCGATTCTCGAGATTTTGTATTTCGATCAGATTGAATTGGGTTAGCTTATAATTGGAGTCTTTTAATATTTCGGCAAGTGTCATATGGAATAATTTAAACAGAATTGTTATTACAAAATTAGGATAATATGCTTGGTACGTAGAAGAAAATAGCTTTTTTGCAAACAGGCAATTGTGGATTGTTTACTTTTTAAGTACAATCCTAAAAGTGGTTCCCTGATTGATAGCTGAACTTTTAACAAAAATTTTCCCTTTGTGATAATTCTCTATAATGCGCTGAGCCAGCGAGAGACCAAGACCCCATCCACGCTTTTTACTTGAGAATCCTGGCCGAAAAACATTTTTATAATTGCTTTTAGTGAGTCCTTTTCCTGTATCGCTAATATCTACAAAAAGGTGTTTTTCATTTTCGCTTAATTCTATGTCAATGTGGCCATTACCAGAAATAGCATCAACGGCATTTTTGCACACATTTTCAATAACCCACGAAAAAAGCTGAGCATTTAATGGAATTAGTGTTGCTTTTGATTGATGTAAGTTTTCCTGAAGTTGGTAAACTACTTTTGTGGAGGTTCGTGTTTTGAGATAGTTCATCACTTCGTGGATGATTTCATAAATTGGTAAGGTTTCCAATTTGGGCGAGGAGCCAATTTTAGAAAAGCGTTCGCTAATGACTTCCAATCGTTGTAAGTCTTTTTCAATTTCGCTCAGGTGTGCCTCAACCGATTGGTTTGGTCGCAGCAATTCCACCCAGGCCAACATAGAAGAAAGGGGCGTTCCAATTTGATGAGCAGTTTCTTTTGCAAGACCTGCCCACAGTTTATTTTGTTCGCTTGTTTGAGCTGTATTAAAGGCTAGAAAGGCAAATAAAACAAACAATCCAATGGCAAAAAAAACAATAAAAGGATAATAAGTGAGATGTGTTTGCAAATCGGAATCACTATAAAATATAAACTGCTTTTCTTCGCCAGCCAGATTAATTTCGATAGGCTCATTTTGTTCTTGCATTTCAGCAAGCATTTTTGAAATAAAAGTAGAATCCGTCACTTTTTCACTTTCAATATTTCCGGTAAAGAGCACAATTATTTTGCTCGAGTCAGTAATTATCACAGGCACCGAAGAAGCATTTGCTAATACTTCATTAATAAATGATCGATTTAAATCTTCAAGCATTTCCTGCGTTTCTGTAAAAATGCGACTATCTTTATAATACAAATAAAACTTCTCTTCACCGTAATAATCCATTACTACAGGTGGATACTGACTAAATGAAGCAAGTATATCGCCTTCTAAAACCTGAAGTGAATCTATACCAGCCTCCAGATTCATTTTTCCTATTATTTCTCTTTTGCCATTTGTTTGAATAACGGGAATGGTTGTATTGCCTGTGATAATATCGAAGTAAAAAGTAAGATCCTGGTTTAGACCTTCTTCGTTGATTTTTTTATAAGATTCGGCTAAAAGGTTTACTTTTTTACGTTCCTCTGTTTGCAGCTGCGAAAAAAACAGATCGGTAGTTGTTACCAGTTCGGCACGTTTATGAATGGCGCTGGCCCAAATTCGAATGTTTTCGCGTTCGCGTTCGCGCACTTTGTTGACCAGTAAATTAGAATACCATAAGGAGCTTAGGATTATAATTACACCTAAAAGTGAGAGTATTAATTTCCATTTATTTTGATTGGTGTAAAAATCCATAAACAACGTTTTGAAAACATAAATGTACGAATAAAACTAAGAAGATTAAACGATGAGTTGTTGAGTGAGTTAGCCCAGTTTTTGGATTGCAAAAGCATAAGCGCCAATCGCCACAGCTTCTGAAGTGTCTAAAACACTGATGCCAATTCCTATTTTCTTTGAAACGTTGTATGCAATGGTTTTATTATATCTTGGAATTTTTATTTGTTTCAAATCGGGTCTTAGAAAAGCTTCTTTCCCTTTTTCATCCATCAGATTGTAAGCAACAACTTCCATACGATCCAATTTATCGCCTTTCAAAGTTGTAAAAGAGCGGTTCATTTCAGCTGTTAAATGAGGCATAAATAAGTCGGAAGCTCCTGCTAATCCTCCACCAATCACAACAATTCCATCAATCAAAGTGCTGGCATCTGCAACAGCATTTGCGGCAGCTTTTCCAAATGTTTCAAAAGCCAGCAAAGCAGCCGATTTATTTCCTTCTGCCTGACCTTTTCCAATTTTATAGATATCAAAAGGCTCAGGACAATTTTCAAATGAAACGCCTACTTCTTTAGCGTAAACACGTTTAATAGCTCTGATACTTACACTGTCTTCAATGCTTGTTTCCGGAATCAGGTGATTACGCATTCTATTTATTTCTGCTTGTGCTGAATTATCCCCTGTAAATAATTCTCCTTTTGTAACGATTCCGGCACCAAATCCTGTTCCAAAAGTAAGGCCAAGTAAATTCTTGTATCGTTTTGGATTTTCGGCTTTTTCTAAATCTGAATTTATTTTTGGTAAAAGTCCGCCTATGGCTTCACCCAGTGTAAATAAGTCGCCATCGTTATTGATAAAAACAGGTAATTTGAAATGATTTTCAAGGAAAGGGCCTAAGGCAACACCTCCTTTAAAAAGAGGCAGGTTTTCTAAATCGCCAATAATTCCTTTTTCATAATCTGCAGGCCCAGGAAAGGCAAAGCTGATAGCTGCAGGTAGGACTTTAATTCCCTCAATTAGAGCCTGAAACCCACTTACAATTTTATCCAGCATTTCATCCAAAGTATTTGCAAAGGCTGGTAAATTAATTGGATTGCCGACAGTTTTTCCACTCTGAATAGCAGAAAAACGAAAATTGGTTCCTCCTGCATCCAGTGTCAGGACTATTCGTTTATCATTATTCATTTGGCTAACCAGTTTATAGGGTTCATCTTTGATGTGTTTTTCCAAAGTTGGAATTGGAGTTTTGTGCTTTGATCAGCAGGATCTTTGTAAATAATACCGATGCTTTGTTTTGCTTTCACTTTCTGTCCGGGGCTTACGCTGGCTTTTTTAATATTGGAATAAAGCGTAAAATAATTACCATGTTTTATTAAAACAGCGTAATTCACTGTGCCCGGAACGGAAATAATACTGCGTACTTCACCATCAAAAACAGCACGAGCCTGACTGCCTTCATCAGTGGCAATGTCGATGCCGTCGTTACGTATTTTAATGCCTTTAATATAGGGATGAGCATGCTCTCCAAAAGAGCTAAATAAAACGCCACGTTCAACCGGCCAGGGAAGTTTCCCCTGATTGTTTTCAAAATTATCGCTTAAAGCTACCTCTGCAGGTGTTAGAGCGAATTTTTTAATTATTTCGGCTTCGTTTGCTATTAATTTTTCAATTTCTCTTTTTAAGGCTGTTTTTTGTCTTTCTTTTTTCTGAAGCTCTGATTTAAGATTTTTCTCTTTCGATTTCAATCTGTTTAATCCTCTTTGCTGCTCTATTTTTTGTTGATTCAGCTTTTCTTTTGTTTGTGTTTCCTTTAAACGAAGGACTAATTTTTTTGCCCTGTTTTTCTCTAACTGTTTCACATCCAGGTCTAAAGCCTTCTGTCTATCGTTGATTAATTTGACCTGATTTTTACGGTATTGGCTATATTGTTCAAAATATTTTATCCGTTTATAGGCTTGATTAAAGTCTTCAGAAGAGAATATGAACATAAGCTTGTCGTAATTGTTTCGATTACGATTGGCAAAATAAATCATCTTGGCGTATTCATCTTTTAAGGCAGTCAGCTCAGCTTCTTTTTTTCTTATTTCCAGCTGTTTAGTATCAATATCGCGGTTGATATTATTTATTTCTTTTTGAATAGTGACCAGCACATTTACATGTCTTCTGATCTGTCGGGCAATCAATTCAATTTTGTAATAGGAATCATCTCTACTCTTGAGTGTCGTATTCAGTAATTCATTTGTATATGCAATTTCTTTTTCGAGTTGCAACAGCTGATTATTCAGCTCAGTTTGAGATTGGGAATATCCGTTTTGGGCAAAGAAGAAAAAGCTTGTCGCCAAAAGACAAGTGAAGAAAAATCGATATGTTTTTTGCCTAATCATAATTCAAGCAAGCGATACTTTTCGGATATGCTGAAAGGGAAACCTACTTTTTCGTCGAGATTAATTTTGTAATATACCATTTCGAGACTCAAGCCTTTGTGGCTGTCGAATTTAATATTCATAGAATAAGGTATAAGTTGCTCATCTACAGATCTATATTGTTTGTATGAAGCAAATATTTTGTTGTTTTCGTTTCCTATTTCTTTTATTTTAATGTGTTGAATTTTAAAAGTTTCAGGATTTATCCATAAACTTTGATAATAAATCGGATTTTCAAAGTTATCCAATTTTGAATGTTTTTTTAAGTGGTGCCTATTGGTCGATTCCAACTGGTATAACTTGTTATCGAGTTTCGCTTTTAAGCCCTGATAATTATGCCACGAAAAATCTTTCCCCGTAAGCAGCGCCTGAATCATGCAAAAACTTACTTCGGTGTTAATTAATTCGGAGAGAAAATCATAGTCTCCCACGAAATAGGTTTTATTTATTCGATTAATATATTTAACGGAATCTTGTGTGAGCAATAACCGGCCACCTTCAATTCCAATACCAGTCGATAATGAAATCCAAATAACACTATCGCGCTTGATGCGCATTTGTGCCGTAAAAGGTGTTGTTTTCCTTCCTTCAATAAAATCAACTTTCGCTTTTCCGCTAAACCAATCAAAGACGGATTGATTTTTATGCATTTGTTCCAAAACATAATCAGAACCCATCAAACGTATTGGTTTTTTCATTTTGGCCTTTTGACTTCTGCAGGATGAAAACAGTGCAATCAGAAGAAATAAACTGAGAAGATAAAGTATGGGTTTGTTCATTTTATAAGCCATTCGAAAGTTTATGTTTAAATTCTTCTGTGTCTAATCCGTTTTTCTGAGCTTTTTTCCAATATTTCCTGGCTTTTTTTTCTTCCCCTAATCGAAAGTAAACATCGCCATAATGATCAAGCACATCGGCACTTGGATTTTTTTCACCTTCAATAGCCATCGTGATATACTTGAATGATTCATCGTACTCGCCGAGCTGATAGAGCACCCACCCATACGTATCTTGGTTTGTTGGGCCGGGATCCAGACTGATAGCTGTAAAGGCCATTGTTTTAGCTTTGTCTAGATTTTCTTTTTTCAAAGCAAGGTAATAAGCGTAATTATTTAATACAAAGGTATTTGAAGGATTTATTTCCAGACATTTATCATACGCTTTAAATGCTTTTTCACTTTGCTTGTTCTGATAATATGCATCGCCTAAAAACATATAAAACTGTTCTGATAATTGAGTATTATTGACGAATGGAAGTCCTTTTTCCAAACTATTTACGGCCAATTGAACACTGTCGACCAGTAATTGTCCTACAGCATTAAAAAGGTAAGGGATAGGTTCTTTTGGAAATAAATTAATTGCACGCTGACTATACAATGTAATTTCTTTGTTTTGTGTGCCGTTATTGAGGCTAAAAAGCAATTGCTCCCATACAACATATCGACTGCTATCAAGCTTAATAACTTCCTTGTATTCATTTGCAGCTTCAGTATAGAGGCTATCGCGATATAGAAGGTCGGCATATATTGCATGTGATCCAGGTTTATCGGCATGAACTTTGGCCATAGTGTTGGCCAGTTTTAATGATTCATTGCGAATCCTGGCTTCGGGAATATCTTTCAGTTCAAATAAGCCCATTAGTAGCTGTATTTTTGTTTCCAAATCCAGATTTGGATTTGCATATCCTTTTTCCAGATTTTCAAAAGCAAGATTGACATCTCCTTTTTGTTGATAATAGTCGGCCAGAGTTATGCGAATGTAAGGGTCGGAAGGGTTTAAATTTAAAACTTTTTGGTAAAAGTAAAAGGCCTTATCTTGCTCTTTGTTTCCCATATACATTTCAGCTATCATGTTGCAATACTGACTATTATCTGGAAACTTCTCCGATAGTTTAATCATTTCCCCAATGGCATTATCAAAACGATCAGAGTTTAAATAGAGATCTCTTTTAAGAAAACTTATACGCTCAGTAATACCTTCCTGATTTTCGAGTTGATTATAGGTTTCAATTGCTGCATCTGTATTTCGGGTAATGGTATAAAGTTGTGTAAGATCTTCTAAATAATCAGCATTTGTTTTGTCTTCAATTAAAAGGCTTTGATATACTTCAATTGCTTTTTCAAATTTTTGAAAATGTTTGTATAAATCCACAAGCAGCAGCGCATACATTGTATTGGTTTGATCCAATTTGTATGCGTTTTCCGTCCAAATTATAGCCTTATCTGCCTGATTTTTAACTAAATGAACTCGTGCTAATTGAAACATTGCCGGATCAAAAAGCGAGTCGAATTCAAGCACTTCATTATAAAGTGAAAAGGCTAGGGGATAGTCTTTGTTGGTAAAAGCATTTTCTGCTTTAAGAAAAGTATTCAAAGCCTGATTATTAATATCGATACTTTGGCTAAAGGCTGTAACTATTTGTAATACAGCAAATAGAGAAAATATTATTTTTTTTAAGTTGCGAATCATGTACTATTTGTTTATTTTTTTCCAGTTGAACCAAATCCACCAATACCTCTTTCTGAGTGGTTTAATTCGTTCACTTCAATCCATTCTGCATTTTCGTGTTTTGAAATAATCATTTGAGCAATTCGCTCTCCATCTTCAATAATAAAGTCGTTTTTACTCAAATTAACCAGAATCACTTTAATTTCTCCCCGATAATCGGCATCAATAGTTCCGGGTGAGTTTAAAACACCAATGCCATATTTAAAGGCCATTCCACTTCTGGGCCGAACCTGAGCCTCGTGCCCCACAGGGAGTTCGATAAACAAACCGGTAGGAATAAGAGCGCGCTCCAACGATTTTAGTGTGACTGATTGCTCCATAGAGGCACGTAAATCAAGACCGGCAGACGCACTGGTTTCATAAGCCGGAAGAGGATGTTTAGAATGATTAACTATGTTTATTTTCATTGTTTTTTTATAATGTAGAATGAGGCAACAAAAATAGATAAAAATTAGTTGTAAGCCTTTAAGGATATATCATTTAAGACAATTTAACTATGAAATACATTTTTAATCGCTTTTGGGTTATGCCGAGAGCCTTTTATTTTGTGTGCTAATTGAACAAGGGGATAGATTACAGAAAAAATACTTGTGGAAAGGACAATGATTGCAACTAGCAGAAAATCAATTCCTTTTATCTGAACAGGGTAGGCATCTACAACAAAGTTTCCTCCGCCACCAAGGCCAATAAATCCAAAATTTTGTTGCAGCCAGGCAATAGTTCCACCAAGTATCAATCCAAATAATCCCCCTACCAAACTAATTAATATTCCTTCCCAGGCAAAAATGCTTAAGATGAATCTGCGATTAGCACCCAGTGAATGAAGTGTAAAAATATCTTTGGTTTTATCGATGATAAGCATGCTCAGCGAGCCAATAACATTGAATGCAGCAATTAGTAAAATAAAGCCAAGAATGAGAAAAATGGCCCAGCGTTCGGTGCGCATCATTTTTAATAAAAACGATTGCTGTTCTTCACGGGTTTTTATCTGGAACTTATCGCCAAGAATATCCGCTAATTGAGTTTTAATATTTTCAGGAACAAATTCGGGAGCCAAACCAAGTTCTATACTGCTTACTGAAAGTGGTTTGTCAAGTAAATTACGCGCAAAATCGAGCGATACAAATACGTATTTTTCGTCGTAATCTTGCCTTAAGCTAAAAAATCCGGAAGGGAATAATCGTGCCGTATTGAAGTTATTTTGTAATCCAGCACTTAATTTTTTCGATTTATCAGGCACATAAAAGTGTAGAGGGTTTTGGAAATCGATCAGATTTGTCTGTAAATTATACGCGACTCCATATCCAAGAACGGCATAATTAATGCCGGCCTCTTCTAAAATAAAATTACCCTGAACTATTGTTGTGTCAAGCCGATTCATTAAAGTGTAATCAGAATCGACTCCTTTTATGCGTACGATGCTCTGTTTTTCTTTGTATCGAATCAAAACATTTTCTTCCAAAACAGGTTCGAAATATAGTACGCCTTCGAGATTCTTAACTTTTTCTGCTGGAAAATGATCTATTTGAAAAGTTTTACCCTTTGTTGGTGTAATTAATATTTCTGCGTTAAAACGATTGAACAGAGAAAGAACAAGATCTTCAAATCCATTGTAAACAGAAAGCACAATGACCAGGGCGGCCGTGCTAATTATAACACCAACCATCGATATTAAAGAAATAATATTGATAATGGAATGCGATTTTTTTGAAAATAAATACCTGCGTGCTATAAATAAATTTGTTCTCATAATCTCTAGCCCACAAAAATAACGAAATAATGTAGTTTCGGTGCTTCTATTTTCGAATTATCAAATGAATGGGAGCGAAAATTTTGAAACAAAAATTAAGTTTTTTCGTTTGAAAACAAAGTATGGCACTTTTTTTGGATAAAAATCTTTATTGCAGCTTTCACATAGATGATTTTTGTATATTTACTTTTTGATTAAAATTTAGGGAGAAAAAATAGTATTAATAATTAAACCTTTTGAAAAATGAGAAAATTAACCTTTTTACTTTTGGCGATCTTGGTCAGCGGAGGCCTCTATGCACAATTACCTTCATTTGGTATAAAAGTCGGAGCAACTGCTGCCACTTTAAGTACTACTGAAATATCAGCAAATTACGATTCAGAAAACTTATTAGGTTATCAGGTTGGCGCTTTTATGCGACTTAAATCCGGTAAATTATATCTACAACCAGAAGTGGTTTATAATAATCGTAAGTCTAACTTTATTGGCACAGCTCTTGGTACCGATAAATTTGAAACAGGAACAATAGATATTCCCCTTTTAGTAGGATTCAAATTGTTGGATGCTAAAGTATTTAATTTACGCGCTTTTGTCGGCCCTGAAGCCTCACTTCAAATAAGTGATAATACTGATCCTGCAACAAGTGCTAATTATGAAATTAGTAAAACAAACTGGTATATGCAGGCTGGAGTCGGTGTTGATCTTTTGTTTTTAACGTTTGATATTCGCTACGAGAAAGGTTTGAATAATTTTATTACAGATGTACAGGCCGATAACAATTTTAAAAACAACGTTTGGGTATTTAGTTTGGGATTAAAATTTATGTAATCCTGACTCCACAATATTTTTTGAAAGTCCTGCAATTGCAGGACTTTTTTTATTTTTGAAAAAAATTATCAATGC
>CAYPOW010000034.1:0-19192 GCA_964412145.1 uncultured Draconibacterium sp. | reverse complement strand
GCTCAACCAATTACATATCAAATGATTAAAATAAGTACCTAATTGAACACCTCAAATTATTTAATATCAATACAAATTTAACAACAACAGGAACCGCTAACGAAAAAGGATCAGGACTAGGGTTAATTCTTTGTAAGGAATTTGTGGAAAAACACCAAGGAAGAATTTGGGTAGAAAGCGAAGTTGGGAAGGGTAGTAAGTTTGTATTTACATTGCCAATGGTATGCAGTTAATAAGATGACACTAATTAATAATCGGCTCTAGATGAACTAAGTAAGATACTGGCGCCATCATTTTACTATGTATCATCTTATGCTACACCTCCTTTTTCATTCCTTTTTAATACTTTTGCTTGAGAATGATCAAATCGAATCAAAATAAATCAGCACTCAAAGTTCAGAAAGGAATTGATCCTCCTGAATCCATTAGTCCTCATATAAAAAAAGGGCTAAGTCATTCAAGGGAAAGATATCCTATGAATTACTATACAAATGGAATTTTAAAAGGGGATCGGGCTATTTTGAGTCAGTCTATTACGCTGATAGAAAGTACATTGCATAACGACCAGATGCTTGCTCAGAATATTATTGAGGCTTGCCTTCCTTTTTCAGGAAAATCTTTACGTATTGGAATTACTGGCGTACCCGGTGTTGGGAAAAGCACATTTATTGAAGCTCTGGGATTTTTATTGGTCGAAAAATACAAGAAGAAGCTGGCTGTTCTGGCCATCGATCCAAGCAGTGCGCGCAGCAAAGGAAGCATATTAGGCGATAAAACACGTATGGAAAAGTTATCTGTGCATTCAAATGCTTTTATTCGGCCTTCTCCTTCAGCTGGTTCTTTGGGAGGAGTCGCTCAAAAAACACGCGAAAGCATCATTCTTTGTGAAGCAGCTGGTTACGATATTATTTTTGTGGAAACAGTAGGAGTGGGACAAAGTGAAACGGCCGTTCACAATATGGTCGATTTTTTCCTTTTGCTTATGCTGGCAGGTGCTGGCGACGAATTGCAAGGAATTAAGCGCGGCATTATGGAAATGGCTGATACTATTGTCATTAACAAGGCCGATGGAGATAATATTCACAAAGCACAGCTGGCAAAATCGCAGTATGCTAATGCACTTCATTTGTTTCCTAAACCTCCTTCCGATTGGGTGACAAAAACAACGATTTGTTCAGCAATTAGTTTGACAGGTTTGGAAGAAATTTGGGAAATGATTTTGGATTATCAGCAATTTACAAAAGCAAATTCTTATTTTATCCGCAAACGCGAGGAACAAAATTTACAGACTTTTAACAGCAGTCTGGAAGCGAATTTATTGAATCGCTTTATAGCTGACAAATTGGTACAAGCAAAAAGAAAAGTGCTTGAAAAACAGATTTCTATGCAACAGATAAGTCCTTATCAGGCTGCCAATCAATTGACTCAGATTTTTATTGAAAAACTTAAAGCGGAGTAGGCGTTTCTTCATTATTTTTCTCGGGAAAAAGCAAGGAAGCAATTATACTGACGCTTAAAATAAGTAGAATAATATACAAGGACTCGAGCGTTCCAATTCCTAACTTTTCGTACAGAAAATCGTGAAAGAGCAATTTTGTGCCAATAAATGAGAGCAATACACCCAAGCCATATTGTAAAAAGCGGAACAAGTCCATAATATTGGAAACCAAAAAGAAAAGCGAGCGCAAACCCAAAATGGCAAAGATATTGGAGAAAAATACAATATAAGGATCTAAAGTGATGCTAAAAATAGCGGGAATACTATCTGCAGCAAATACAACATCAGAAAATTCTATGACCAATAAAACTAAAAACAAAGGGGTTAAAAAATATTTGCCATCACGTTTTAAAATAAATCGTTGTCCAATATAATCGCCAGCTAGTCTAAAATGTTTACTCGCAAATTTAACAATCGGGTGATTTTTAGTCTCAACCTGATCTGTATCTTTCTGAAAAAATATTTTCAATCCGCTGTAAATCAAAAATAAACCAAAAATATAAAGTACCCAGTAAAACTGATGGATTATAGCGGCACTGGCAAAAATGAAGATAAAACGCATAATTACTGCGCCCAAAATTCCCCAATATAAAATTCGGTGAAAGTATTTATTTCCAATACCAAACCCTTTGAAAATCAGTATCATAACAAAAATATTATCTACTGAAAGAGCCTTCTCTATCAAATAGGAAGTAATATATTCGAGCGATAGATTTTTATTGTATAAATCACGTGCATCGTCATAACTCAGACCAGCAATATCAATCGGATGGCGATAAAATTGTATCCGCGACTGCAATTCCTCCAGCGTATCGAGTCCATGTACCAAATGACCAAAATGGCGAAAAAAGTAATAAAAGGAAATACCAAGACCTACCCAGAAAATGCTCATCCAAAGGGCTTCCTTCATTCCAATAACATGTGCTTTTCTGTTAAAAACACCCAAGTCGATCGAGAGCATTGCAATTACGAAAAGTATAAAAGCAGCAAAGAATAAAAGTTCCTGATTATTCATGTATTAATTTAAGAATGCGTATATTTTGTCGATGCAAAGATATTAAAGTTTCGTTTTTCAAAATATTTCATTTCCATTGAATATAAAACCTTTTTCTATGTTGGAAAGTTAAAAATTTCTATTTTTGCAAACTTTTAAAACAAATATGAATGTCACAATATCAGGAATATAAAAATTTCAATCTATCGGATATCGCTAAGGAAATACTTCAATTTTGGGAAGAGAAGGATATTTTCGATAAAAGCCTAAAAAATAGAGAAGGGAATAAACCTTTTGTTTTCTACGAAGGACCTCCTTCTGCTAATGGTGTTCCAGGCATTCATCATGTGATGGCACGTGCAATAAAAGATATTGTGTGTCGCTACCAAACATTGAAAGGCAAATACGTTTCACGGAAAGCTGGTTGGGACACACATGGTCTGCCGGTAGAAATTAGCGTTGAAAAAAGTCTGGGAATTACCAAAGAAGATATTGGTACCAAAATATCAGTCGAAGATTACAATAAAGCTTGTCGTACCGAGGTGATGAAATACAAAGATCTCTGGGACGATTTGACTAAAAAAATGGGTTATTGGGTCGATCTGGATGATCCTTATATCACTTTCGACAATAAATATATCGAAACAGTCTGGCATTTATTGAGCAAACTAAACGAAAAAGACCTCATCTATAAAGGATATTCTATTCAGCCCTTTTCGCCTGCTGCCGGAACAGGACTAAGTACACACGAATTGAATCAACCAGGTTGCTATCGCGATGTAAAAGACTCAACCTTAACAGCTCAGTTTAAGGTACTTAGAAATGAGAAAAGTGAAAAACTTTTTGAGCATGCCTTCGGCGATGTTTTTTTCATGGCCTGGACAACAACGCCTTGGACATTGCCTTCGAATACCGCTTTAGCTGTTGGGAAAAACATCGATTATGTGCGTGTAAACACATACAATCCTTATACGTTTGAAAAAATTACGGTTGTCTTGGCTGCAAAATTGGTTTATAACTTTTTCAACGAAAAAAACGAAGACCTTAAATTATACGATTACGAAGCAGGACAAAAAGCTATTCCCTTTGAAATTGTAGGCGAATGTAAGGGCTCAGATTTGAAAGGGATTCGTTACGAGCAACTTATGCCTTATGCTCAGCCTGAAGATGGCGACGCTTTTCGTGTTTTGATTGCTGATTTTGTTACAACAGAAGATGGGACAGGAATCGTTCATATTGCACCCAGTTTTGGTGCAGACGACTTTCGTGTTGCTGCGCAAAATGGCATTGGTGCTTTAACAATGGTCGATAAAACAGGTCGATTTGTAAAAGAGATGGGCGAATTTGCTGGGCGTTTTGTGAAAGCAGAGTATTATTCAGATGACGATCCATTGAGTAAGCAGCCTGTTGATGTCGACATCATTGTTAAACTTAAAAAAGAAAACCGGGCTTTTAAAGCCGAAAAGCATATACACTCTTATCCACATTGCTGGCGTACCGATAAGCCTATTCTTTATTATCCTTTGGATAGCTGGTTTGTTAAAACCACCGCTATGAAGGATAAAATGATAGCGCTAAACAAAACCATCAACTGGAAACCTGCAGCTACTGGTACTGGTCGTTTTGGTAATTGGCTGGAGAATCTGGTTGACTGGAATTTAAGTCGTTCACGTTTTTGGGGAATTCCTTTGCCTATTTGGCGAACAGAAGATCAGGAAGAGCAAATATTCGTCGGCTCTGCCGAGCTATTAAAAAGCGAAATTGAAAAAGCAGTTGCTGCCGGACTCATGGATGAAAATCCATTGGGCAATTTTGTGCCAGGCGATATGAGCAAAGAGAATTACGAATCTTTCGATTTTCACCGCCCTTATGTCGATAAAATTGTGTTAGTTTCCGCATCTGGCAAACCAATGTATCGCGAACCCGATTTGATTGATGTTTGGTTTGATAGCGGTTCCATGCCTTATGCTCAATGGCATTATCCTTTTGAGAATCAGGATAAAATAAATACTTTCTTCCCTGCCGATTTTATTGCCGAAGGCGTTGATCAAACGCGTGGATGGTTCTTTACGCTTCACGCTATAGCCTCTATGGTTTTTGATAAAGTTGCCTTTAAGAATGTCATTTCTAATGGTTTGGTGCTCGATAAAACGGGTAATAAAATGTCGAAACGCTTGGGCAATGCAGCCGATCCTTTTGAAACACTCGAAAAATACGGTGCTGATGCTACGCGATGGTATATGATTACCAATTCGCAACCCTGGGATAATTTAAAATTCGACTTAAAAGGCATCGATGAGGTGCGTAGAAAATTCTTTGGAACACTTTACAATACCTATTCATTCTTTGCTCTTTATGCCAATATTGATAAGTTTACCTATGCCGAAGACGATATAGCTAATGCCGAAAGACCGGAAATTGATCGTTGGATATTATCGGAGCTTAACAGCTTGATATTAGTTGTAGATCAGGCTTTTGCCGATTATGAACCAACTCGCGCCGGTCGTGCTATTTCAAATTTTGTGAGCGAACATTTAAGCAATTGGTATGTGCGATTAAGTCGTCGTCGTTTCTGGAAAGGCGATTATAGCAGTGATAAAATTTCTGCTTATCAAACGCTTTATACCTGTTTGGAAACTGTGGCACAATTAAGTGCCCCTATAGCACCATTTTATAGCGAGAAATTATTTATCGACTTAAATGAAGTTAGCAAAAAACAGAATATTGAATCCATCCATTTGAGTGATATGCCAATCGCTAAAACCGAGTGGATTGATAAAGATTTGGAAGAGCGCATGCAAATGGCTCAGGAGTTTTCGTCTATGGTTTTATCGCTACGTAAAAAGAATAATTTGCGCGTACGTCAACCTTTAAATAAATTGATGATACCTGTGTTGAATGATAATTTCAAAGAGCAAATCGATTTGATTAAAGAGCTTATTTTATCGGAAGTAAATGTTAAAACGCTTGAATTTATGCCGGAAGACTCGCCAATGTTGGTGAAAAAGATCAAGGCTAATTTCAAAGCTCTTGGACCAAAATATGGCAAAATGATGAAAGAAATTGCGGGGGCAATTCAACAAATGGATCAGGAAGCTATTCAATCGCTCGAAAAAACAGGCGTTTATTCTCTGACTTTGGCCAATGAATCTATTGAAATAGGCCTAAGCGATGTAGAAATAGCTACGGATGATATTCCAGGATGGTTGATTGCAACTTCAGGGCTTTTTACAGTTGCTTTGGATACAACTTTAACGGAAGAGCTTATAAGTGAGGGGAAAGCCCGTGATTTAATTAATAAAATTCAAACCCTGCGCAAAGAAAAGGGATTTGAAGTGACAGACAAAATCGAGATAGTATTGCAAAGACATCCTGATTTTGTTGATGCAATTGAAAGTAATTTTACCTATATTTGCTCGGAAACATTAGCTGAGTCCTTAAAGCTTTCAGACAAAATGAAGGACGATTCAGACCAAATTGAATTGACTGAATCGATTTCAATATTGATAGACATTAAGAAAGCGGAATAAGGATTTCTTTTATAAATATTTATAAAATAGAATGCCATGACTAAAGTAACAAAAACTGTTCAAACCCGATATTCTGATGACGATCTTCAGGAGTTTAAGGATATAATCCTCGCCAAGTTGGAGAAAGCCAGGGCTGATTTACTAATGCTAACAGACGCCTATAAAAATAAAAACGAAAACGACACGAACGATACTTCCCCAACTTTTAAAGTATTGGAAGAAGGAAATGCTGTGATGTCGAAAGAAGAAAATAGCAAGCTGGCCAACCGTCAGGAGAAATTTATTGCTTCACTCGAAGCGGCATTGATACGTATCGAGAACAAATCGTATGGCGTGTGCAGGGAAACAGGAAAGCTTATTGCAAAAGAGCGCTTAAGAAGTGTGCCTCATGCTACACTCTCAATTGAAGCTAAATTAAACCGTCCGATGGTTAGCTAATTCAATTAACACGTTTCGAAGATCATTTTTTTTCAAAGAATTCAGCGATAAAAGATGATCTTTTTTATTATGCCAAAAAAATCAAATCATTGAAAAAAGCTGCTTCCGTCATCTTTCTGGTTCTTATATTGGATCAAATTCTTAAAATCTGGATCAAAACAAATTTTCTTTTAGGAGAAGATATGGCCATTTTTGGAAACTGGTTTTATCTCCATTTTACCGAAAATAATGGAATGGCTTTTGGCTATGAATTGGGTTTTTCTTATGGAAAATTGTTTTTAAGCATTTTCCGAATTATAGCCATTGGTGCCATTGTATGGTATTTATATCGTAGTATCAAACGCAAGGAACACAGTGGATTAATCATTAGCCTTTCCCTTATTTTGGCAGGAGCCATTGGAAATGTTATCGACAGCGCTTTTTATGGAATGCTTTTTAGCGAAAGCACTTTTTATCAGAAAGCTGTTTTTTTAGCGGCCGATGGCGGCTACAGCAGTTTTTTGCATGGCAAAGTAGTGGATATGCTCTATTTTCCATTGATTGATAGTACCTGGCCAGCCTGGGTTCCTTATTTTGGAGGATCGGATCTCCTCTTTTTTAGCCCCGTTTTTAATATCGCTGACTCTTCCATTTCAGTTGGCGTTACTTTGCTTATTGTCTTTCAAAAGAGATTTTTGACTAAAAAACAAAATCCTGAAAGCATTTAATTTTTCCGAACTAATCAGTGTTAAAAAAAGAAAATAAATATCATTTATCTCTGTGTACCTCAGTGTCTTCTTAGTGTTTCTTTGTGAAATAGCTATTACACTAAGTTGCGCAAAGGACCGCAAAGTGGCATAAAGAAAAGTTTAATTTTATTTCAATCCTATGATTAGTTGCAATTTTTCTTTTTAGTTTACAATATTCCAACATTTTGTTCGGGAATAATGTAATTTTAGGCCTTCATTAATTAAAACTTTATGAAAAACCCAAAAATCCCTCAAAAGAAACCGTACGTAATGGATATGGAAGCCGGCAATTATGCCTGGTGTTCTTGCGGTAAAAGTCAAAAACAGCCATTTTGTGATGGTTCGCATAAAGGAAGTGAGTTTTCTCCTGTTGTTCAGAAAATAGAAACACCTATAAAAGTAGCCTGGTGCGGTTGTAAGCATACAAAAACACCTCCTTTTTGTGACGGAAGTCATAATAACTTATAAAAAGACCAAGTTTAAAACTCTCTTTTTTTATTGATTTTTAGATCAAAAATATCCCATCTTTGGTAATGGCCTGAGCTTGCTAAATTCATACGTTCTGCTGTATTGGTTTTTAATGAAGGCAAGTCAACGTACAATAGACCACCAATATCAAACTGTGGTTCCATCAAATAAAATCCATCTGGACCAATAACACAGCTTCCGCCATTTAAAACATATTCCGGTAATTTTTCTCCTAAATTTTTGGCTTCTTCTTGTAAAGTGAACGGTAAACTTGTCGACGCCAACATCTGCCCAACCGACACTACAAAACATCGTCCTTCAAAAGCATATTGCCGACTCGCAATTTGATGCATTTCGTGAACGGTTGGCCATAAAGCAAAATGAATATCTTCTGCTTCATCGTGCAACGCTTGTCGCGTTAATGGCATCCAATGTTCCCAGCAAACCAAAGCGCCTAATCGGCCAAAAGAAGTTTCAACTACTTTTAAACCAGCCGCATCACCTAAGCCATACACTAGTTTTTCAGTATAGGTAGGCATTAATTTTCGATGGTGATTTCTGATTTTCCCATCCTGATCAATCATTAAAATGGAGTTGTATAATGTTCCATTTCCGCGACCTTTGCGAATCGCCTCATTAAAGCCAAGCACCAAAAATAATTTTGCTTTTTTTGCCGCTTTTGCTAGTATGTCTACCTCTTTTCCATCTATTTCCATCGCGTTCTCGAAAGTATCAGCCCATACTTTTTTTATGGGAGGATAATTCCAGCGGGCAGCATTCGGAATATAATCTAACCAGGAAGGATAGCCTCCAAACCAGCTTTCGCCAAAAACAACAATATCTGCTTTATTATCCGCAGCTTCTTGAATAATTTTCAATGCTTTATCGAGACTTGCAGCCAGATTTAAGTAGACGTTGGATTCCTGGACAATGGCGATTTTTGTTGCTTTCATCTTGAATAGATTATTTTAAGATACAAGCAAAGGTAAAAAAGGAAACGGTCAATACGCTTAAAATATCTGGTATTAAAATACCGGAAATTTGAAAAAATCAATTTGGATCAAAGATAATCAGTCAGATTATCTTATATTTGCGCAAAATTTTAACAAAGAATTCATGGAGAATAAGGCTGTTGGGAAAATCTCCCAAATCATTGGACCGGTTATAGACGTTAGTTTTGATAATGTAGAACATCTTCCAAACATTTTCGACGCACTTAAAGTAACAAACGAAGCGGGTCATAGTATTGTTTTGGAAGTTCAACAAGATATTGGAGAAAATACTGTACGTACTGTTGCTATGGATTCTACAGACGGACTCTATCGTGGCATGGAAGTTATTTCTACCGGTCAACCTATTTCTATGCAGGTTGGCGAAGAAATTAAAGGTCGCTTGTTTAATGTTACAGGAGAAACTATAGATGGCTTGCCCGAAATTAATACAGGTAATTCTTATCCAATTCATCGCGATCCGCCAAAATTTGAAGATTTATCTACATCAAAAGAAATTTTATTGACTGGAATCAAGGTGATCGATTTAATCGAGCCCTATTCAAAAGGTGGTAAAATTGGATTATTTGGTGGTGCAGGAGTTGGTAAAACTGTTATTATCCAGGAACTCATCAATAATATTGCAAAGAATTATAAAGGTCAATCTGTTTTTGCCGGCGTTGGAGAACGTACGAGGGAAGGGAATGACTTATTGCGCGAAATGATAGAAGCCGACATTATTAATTACGGTTCTGAGTTTAGAAAAGATATGGAAGAAGGCGGCTGGGATCTTTCCAAAGTGGATATGGAAAAAATGAAAGAGTCGACTTTGACTTTGGTTTTTGGACAGATGAATGAACCTCCAGGAGCTCGTGCTCGTGTTGCGCTTTCAGGATTAACCGTTGCTGAATATTTCCGCGATGGTGTTGGCCAGGAAAAAGGAAATGACATTTTATTTTTTATCGATAACATTTTTCGTTTTACTCAAGCTGGTTCAGAAGTATCAGCCTTGCTTGGACGTATGCCTTCAGCAGTAGGTTATCAGCCAACTTTGGCTACGGAAATGGGACTAATGCAAGAACGAATTACATCGACCAATAGAGGTTCCATTACCTCTGTACAAGCTGTTTATGTTCCTGCAGATGATTTAACAGACCCTGCTCCAGCAACTACATTTGCTCACCTGGATGCAACAACAGTATTGAACAGGAAAATTTCGGAATTAGGTATTTACCCCGCTGTTGACCCTTTGGATTCTACTTCACGTATTCTTTCTCCTGATATCGTTGGCGAAGCTCATTACCAAACTGCGCAAAACGTGAAAGAATTATTGCAACGTTACAAAGAACTTCAGGATATTATTGCCATCCTTGGTATGGACGAACTTTCTGAAGAAGACAAATTGGTTGTACACCGTGCTCGCCGCGTTCAGCGCTTTTTGTCTCAGCCATTCTTCGTGGCTACTCAGTTTACAGGTGTTGAAGGTAAATTTGTTTCGCTTGAAGATACTATTAAAGGATTTAATATGATTATGGATGGTGAAGTTGATGAATATCCTGAAGCAGCTTTCAATCTGGTAGGAACTATTGAAGAAGCCATTGAAAAAGGCAAAAAATTATTAGCTCAAAAATAGATTATTATGAACCTTCAAATCATAACTCCCGACAGTAAAATTTTCGATGGTGAAGCCAGTTTGGTTAAACTTCCGGGAATAGATGGTTTTTTTGAAGTGCTGGAAAATCACGCACCTATTATTTCGGTTCTTAAAAAAGGAGAATTAAAGGTGATTAAAGCAGATAAAACGGAAACTTTTTTTCCAATAAAAGGTGGTGTTGTTGAGGTGCTTAACAACAAAGTGTTAATCTTAGTTCAATAGTTAGAAATTATTTATACAGAGGCCTGATTCTTTGGAGAGTCAGGCTTTTTTAATAGGACGCTATGCTTAAAGCTTTTAAAATACTCAGTTTGCTTTTAATAGCCATGAGCTTTACTTCATGTATTGAGCTGGTAGAAGAAATTAAAATAAATACAGATTTATCCGGTAAATACCATCTCTATTTAAAACACGATGGATTGGAGTTTGTATTTAAATCGATCACTCAAAATATCGATCTGACTGAATTAAACAAGCGATTGCAAATACTCGAGCAGCAAGAAGGAATTCAAAATCTAAGAACAAATATCAACCTGAAAAAAGGAATATTCTCTATTCAATTTAATTTTTCAGATGCCAAAAACTTAACACGGGCTTTTTATGCGAGTTTAGGAGCCAAAAAACGATTTTATCACAAAAGTTTTTTAAAAGTAAATCAATCTAAAATTGTACGTCCAAACCTAAGGTCTTATCTTATTAAATATGCGCATAAAAAAGGGCTAATAAATAAAATTCCCAGTGAGAGAATATTGGAATATGTAAATTATCGGTTTAGAGTCATTAGCCCACGCCCTATTAAAACAGCCTGGCTACCAAATAAACCAACTCAAAGCAATCCGTTGGAATACAATCAGATATACACTATGAGGGCGTTATTTCACGATGATTTAAATACGAAATGTGTAATTCGGTTAAGTAAATAGATACTAGTTTGTCTCGACCATTTCAAGCGCAGCCGGAATGGACATATGCTGCTGTACCAAACGCCATTTACTATCCTGTTTCAACATAACTCCGGTAAAACGAATGCCAGTAAAAGTCATGGCTTTTTCTTTGTACACAAAATTATAATTTAACTCTTCAAAGAACCAAGCAACGCTTGCGTCATCATTAATCCAAATATCCTGATCGGTTATGGAGATAAATGTTTCTTCAAATGTGCCCAACTGTCTTTTAATGATCGTGCTTATTTCTTCCCAGCCTTCAAGTTTTTCATTGTTATCGGTACCTACAGCCAAGATATCTTTTGAAGGCAACCATATATTTTCAATCAAATCAAAATTACCACCTTCATAAGCTGTTGCTAAATTATCAAGTATCTGAGAAATTTCTAATTTCTCTTGCGCAACATCAATAGTTAGATTTTGGTCTTTGTCGTTATGCGCTACTTTATCGTTATCGCAAGAAACAAAAAGAAAAAAAGATGTTAGCACCAAAATTGAACAGATAAATTTTTTCATAAAAACCTCCGATTTTAGAAATTGAATTGCATCAAAGTTAATTAAAATGGAAGCAAAAAGAAAGAAGATTAGCTAAAAATTTGGAAATAGAAAAAGCCCGATCGTTAAAAAACCGGGCTTTTTTTGTGGCATCGACTGGAATTGAACCAGTGACACAAGGATTTTCAGTCCTCTGCTCTACCAACTGAGCTACGACGCCAACATTGATTGCGAGTGCAAATTTAAACCCTTTTTTGAATGTGGCAATATTTTTTCAAAAATTTTGTGCATTTTTAGGCCTGAAAATTACGACTTCCACCTTATGACTATAAATAGGACTAAAAAACACGCTCTTCAACTATCTTCTATTATTGTAATCGTTCTGTTATTCAGTTTCTTTCATCAATTTTACACGAGTAATCATCAATCATTCAATAGTCTTATATTTAAAATAGACACGTTAAATAATATTCTTATTCCACAATCCAAATCCATAAATTACGCTCAAAAAAACAAGAATGCAACGAATGACCATATATTATTACCACTCAAATCAGGCAAATTTACTTCATTAATCCTACCCAACTTTTCGGTCTATAAAAACACCAATGAGAAGAAAAAGGCTTTTTTTAATTTCTTAAAACCATTTATCACCGATGAAAATAAACGCATCGTTAAACAAAGGCTTTTTATTGAAGAGCAATTTAAATTGTTACATGCAAAAGAAAGTCATAGTAAAGAGTCTGTTTTGAATTTAGAATCCTTTATAAGGGATTATCGATGCAATAGTAGTGATTTAGAAAAAGAAGAGACCTATAACGAATTGCTGGAGAGAGTGGATATTATTCCGCACGAATTGGCCTTAGTTCAAGCGGCATTAGAATCTTCCTGGGGAAGTAGTTATTTTGCCCTTTTAGGAAATAACTTATTTGGTCTATGGTGTTTTAAGCCTGGTTGCGGTCTTGTTCCGCGAGCCCGTAAAGCTGGGGAAACCCACCAAGTAGCCAAATTCAAAAACTTAAGTCTTAATGTTCAAGCTTATATGCTTTTTCTAAATTCACATCCATTATTCCGGGATTTACGCGACAGTAGAGCAAAGAGTCGTGCAAATGGACAAACACCATCTTCTTTTGAAATGGCCAAGGGATTAAAAGCTTATTCAGCAAGAGGAAATAAGTATATAGGCGAAGTGCAAAGCATGATAAAAACCAATAAAATCTTTCTAAACGATATTGGCAAAACAGATAAAGCATTTGGTTTGAGTGCTATTAATGCAGAAAGCAATTAAGATAATTTATGAATTAAAGCTTTTCAGGCGTACTGCCATCACTTTAAAAACGCCTATTTTTGCTTCTTATAGTTTTAAATTGGTCTATGCAAAACCTTATCTTAGATTTTGGAAATACTTTCTATAAAGCAGCTGTTTTTGAACAAGGAAATTTGATTCATAAATTTTCGGGCAAAAAATGTGTTCCTTCCGATTTGGAAGGCCTAAAAAGTCGTTTTCCGAATTTAAAAAAAGCCCTATTTTCGACTGTTGTGGAATTAGATAAAGAATTGATAGATTATTTATTTGTTGAATTTCAAACTTTTGAACTTAGTGAGCTCACACCTATTCCAATAAAAAATCTTTACAAAACACCACATACTCTTGGAAAAGATAGGTTGGCCGCAGCAGTTGGAGCATCACAGCTTTTCCCAAATAAAAACCTACTGGTAATTGACGCCGGAAGTACAATTACTTACGAAGTAATTACTTCTGATGGCTATTTGGGTGGAGGTATAAGTCCGGGAATAGCTATGCGTTTTAAAGCACTTCATCAATTTACTGGTAAACTACCTTTCATATCACCTTCAGAAAATCTTGCTAATCTGATTGGGCAGAATACAGAAGAGGCTATTCTTTCAGGTGTTTTGAATGGTGTTTTAGCAGAAGTAGATGGCATCATCAACAGATACAAAAAGGACTATCCCGATATTTTCGTAATAATTACCGGTGGAGACTTAAAACATTTTGATAAGAACTTAAAAAATAACATCTTTGCAGCTGAAAATTTAGTGCTACAAGGCTTAAATTTTATACTAAAATACAATGACAACATATCAGTTTAAAAAAACCGTTTTTATACTAATTGCGTTTTTCCCTTTAATGGTTTTAGCGCAAAATCAAAGCACTTCGCCATATAGTTTTTATGGAGTAGGCGACGCCTATGAACAAGGCAATATTCGTACATTTGGAATGGGTGGAGCCGGCCTGGCTGTTGCTAGTAATATGTATATCAATTTTAACAATCCCGCCTCCTATACCGGTATCGACAGTCTTTCATTTGTGGCAGGTTTTGGCTTGCAAGGTACAACTGCAATCTACCGTACAAACGAGCAAACAAGCAGATTTAGCAATACGACTATAAATCATTTATCCTTTGCTTTTCCTATTACACACTGGTGGAAAAGCAGCGTGGCTATCATTCCTTATAGCAATATTGGTTATGCAGTTCAGGAAGATAAATTGCTCGATTTTAATGTTTTAAGTCGTGAGTTGTATGATGGATCCGGAGGTTTGGACAGAGTAAACTGGGGCAATGCTATTAAGATTGGTAAAAATTTATCGGTTGGAATAAACAGTTCTTATTATTTTGGACGCGTTGAGCATAATCAAACGGTCATTTTTCCTGATTCAGCCTATATCATTAATTCGCGACTTCAGGAGCGTGATCTTCTGAATGGATTTCATTTTGCTTTTGGTGTGCAATATTTTATTCCAACAGGGGCAAACAGCACCATTGGTTTTGCAGCAACTTATTCACCTACGGCCACTTTAAAAATTAAAACAGACTATCTTGCGACTACTTTTTTAGGCGATGTGCCTGGATATGAATCTGCCGTTGACACAGTTTACTATTCGTCTGATATTGAGGGAGAAACAGTTTTGCCTTATACTTATGGAATAGGCCTTTCCTGGGAAAAGAAAAACAAATTGCTTATAGCAGCAGATTTTATGTTTGACAATTGGGCAAGTTTTACTTATCTTGGTCAATCAAACACATTGAAGGATAAGATGAAAGCTTCTTTTGGTATGGAATTTATACCCACTAGTAATAATTTATCATCTTATTTAAAGCTGATCCATTACCGTTTGGGCGCACGTTATAATAATATGGGCCTTCAATTTAATAATATTGGTATAGAAGAGTATGCGATTAGCATTGGTTTTGGCTTACCTTTGCGTAAGAGTTCCACTATTTTGAATCTTGGCATAGAAATTGGACAGAATGGTACAATTGAAAGCAGTCTTATTCAGGAGCGATTTATAAAAATAGCTTTGGGGATAAGTATTCGTGAAAATTGGTTTAGAAAAGGAAAATATTTTTAGAAACATAAAATAAATCAAAATGAAAATTACAATTTTATCGACTATTATAAGCCTGATAATGAGCGTTAGTCTAATTGGCGCTCCGGCTCCAGTAAATGATAATTTTCAAGATAATCTCAATATTGAACCTCAAGGAGGAAAATATGGAGCTGATAGTATAAAATGTATTACTGAACTTTCTTTGTATCAGGAAGCATTTAAGCAATGGAAAAAGTCTAATTATAAAAGTGCCATTGTAAATGAGTTTGTTCCTCATTGGAGATGGGTGTTTATGAATGGCCCATTGGCTTCAGAAAACACGTATGTGAATGGTCTTAAAATAGTAAATTATTATCTTAAGAATACCGAAAGCGATATTGAAAAAAACAAATATCTTGATACCATGGTAATGGTTCATGAGGGCAGAATAAAGTATTTCCCCAATCATTATAGAACCGGCAAAAGTCAGGTGGGCACTTTAAAAGGCAATTTAGGTGTTGATTTGTTCTTAAAGGCTCCCGAGCGCTCCGAACAAGCCTTTAATATTCTTAAAGAATCTGTGGATATTAAAGGTCAAGGTGCCTCTACCGCTTCCTTGGTTTACTATTTTAGAGCTACCATAAAAATGGTTAAATCAGGTAAAGCAGATCAAGAATTGATTGTAGATACTTATGATAAAATAAGTGATTTAGTTGATAAAAATCTTATAAAATATAAATCGAATCAAAAATATTTATCGCAATGGGAAAGCGTGAAAGGAAACATTGATAACACATTTGAACCTTATGCTACCTGTGATATCTTAATTGGTATTTACACTAAAAAATTCAATGCGAATAGTACCGATATTGTGCTTTTAAACAAAATTACCAAAATACTCAAAAAGAAAAAATGTACAAAATCCGAATTATTTTTCAATGCTTCGGAAGCATTGTATAAGGCCGATCCGGGTCCTGAATCAGCCTTACTTATGGGTAAAATGAATATTGAGAATGAAGCTTATTCTGCTGCTGCTAAATATTATTTAGATGCTGTGGATATGATTTCGGACCCGATGGAAAAAGCTGATACTTACTCAGATTTGGGAAAGATTTATTATAAGCTAAACAATAAAATCAAAGCGCGTTCTTATGCGCTAAAAGCAATAGATATTAATCCTGCAGATGGCATGTCCTATATTCTCATTGGTGATCTTTACGCTTCTTCAGCCTCAGCTTGTGGAGATAATGAATTGACTAAAAAAGCCGCTTATTGGGCAGCTGTAGACAAATACTATCAGGCCAAAAGAGCGGATAGCGAATTAGTCGATTTAGCCAATAAACGAATAGCAACTTATTCTAAACATTTTCCGGCAGTGGATGTTATCTTTTTCCACGATTTACAGGAAGGCGATTCGTTTAAAGTGGAGTGTTGGATTAACGAAAAAACAACTGTTCGCGCCACGAAATAACACTAAATGTGAAAAACGGTATACCAAAAAGACATTTCGTTTTTGGACTAAAAAGCATTGTTGTAATCTTTTTTACAGCAATGCTTTTTGCTTGTGAGAATCGAATGGAAACCATCAGAGAACTCACTTCTACAGACACAATACCCGCCGAAATCGCTAAAGATGTTCGCATTATATTTTCTGATTCATCAAGAATACAAATGGTGCTTACGAGTCCCAAACTATTTAAAGTAGGTGGCGACGATCCATATATTGAGTTTCCGGAAGGCCTTTTTGTTGAAACATATAATGATGACAATGATGTTGTCTCGGAATTAAGTGCGGAATACGGAAAGCGATTTGAGAAAACTAAATTGATGGAGATAGAGAAAAACGTTGTTGTCATTAACCATAATTCAGGAAAAAGACTGCTAACGGAACATTTATTCTGGGATGAGCGTACAAAGAAAATATATAATAGTGTATTTGTGACTATCATTGAAGAAGATAAAACTATTCATGGCGATAGTTTACGTGCCGATCAGAATTTTGAGCATGTCCAGATTTTCAATGTTACTGGTACAATAAACGTAAAAGATGAAGGAGAAGTAAAATAAAATGTCTCAATATCAAGTTATTATACTTAGTTTATTTTTTTCAGCCCTTTTTTCCGGACTTGAAATTGCCTTTATTAGTGCATCAAAATTAAAAATGGAGCTCGATAAAAAGCAATCCAAAGCAAAGTGGCTTTTTTCAATTTATGATTCTCCATCCAAACTAATTGCCACACTTTTACTTGGAAACAATATAGCACTTGTCTTTTATGGTTTTGCTATTGCCAATGTTCTAGATCAGCCGCTTAGGCAGTTTTTGGGTAGCCTAAGTACCAATGAACTTCTTATATTATTTATTCAAACTATTCTTTCAACGATACTTATATTAACTGTTGCTGAATTTTTACCCAAAGTTATTTTCAGGAAAAACCCAAATCAAATTTTAATGGTTCTGGCCATTCCTCTTTTCATTATTTATTATCTCTTTCTTCCAATTATTACACTGATTAATTTAATAGTGAAAGGAATGTTTCGCTTATTTTTTAAATTTCAGCTAAAAGATGAGGAATACATCTTGTCACCCATTGAATTAAATGATTTTGTTCAGGAATTAACGCATTCGGAAGAGGAAAGCGTACTGGGAGTGCAAGAAAAGATGTTGTTTAAGAATGCCATTGAATTTAGAAATGTAAAGATTCGTGAATGCACCATTCCTCGTACTGAAATTGTAGCACTCGAAATAAATGAAGACATTGCTGAAGTGCAAAAGGCGCTTACAGAAACAGGGCATTCAAAAATAATGGTATTTCAGGAAAATATTGATAATATTATTGGTTATGTGCATGCCTTCGATATTTTTTCAAAGCCTAAAAACATTCAAAGTATAATGCGCGAAACACCCATTATACCCGAAAGCATGCTCGCCAATCATGTATTGTCTCTTTTTATTAAGCAAAACAAGAGTATTGCTGTGGTGGTAGATGAATTTGGAGGAACAAGCGGTATTGTGACTTTGGAAGATATAATGGAAGAGATTTTTGGCGAGATAGAAGACGAGTTTGATAAAGGATTATTGATTGATAAAAACCCTGCTGAGAATGTGTATGTTTTTTCCGGTAGGATGGAAATAGATTTCATTAACGAGAAGTACGATCTGGAATTACCCGAATCAGACGAATACGAGACGCTGGCAGGGTATATTATCCATAACTATGGAAGTATTCCGAACGTGAAAGATCAGCTCGCATTTGATCATTTACAAATAGATATACTAAAAGCTTCTGCTACAAAAATAGAATTGATAAAAATGTATGTGGGATCTGCCAGGGTTTTAAAAAAATAAGGCTATTTTTTAGCCAGATAAGCATCCATATCAAACTCCATATCATGTAAAAGACCGGTACGCATATCGTAAATCCAGGCGTGTACCATAGGGAATCCATTTTCAATATAACTATCTCTGATGAGATCAATTTTCATCAAATTCTCGCATTGAGCCATAACGTTATATTCAGCCAAGAGATTGTTTTCTTCAGAAATGTCCTTAACGACATTTAATTCATCTGCATGCATTCGTCGAACTTCACGGATAGGTTCTAGCCATGAATCCATATTTCCGTAATTTTTATGTGAGTTGGCCGCAATCACACCCCCACAACCATGGTGGCCCGACACTACAATGTGCTTAATGTCAAGTACTTCTACGCCATATTGCAAAACAGCCATAATGTTTTTATCTTCCGAAGAAACCATATTGGCAATATTGCGGTGAACAAAAATATCACCAATATCCATGCCTGTTAAATCGCCTATAGGTACGCGGCTGTCTGAGCAACCAATATATAAAAAATGAGGATCTTGCTCTTTAAAATGAGCTTTAAAAAAAGAGCGATTTCTCTTTTTTTTATCGTTTGCCCATTCGCGATTTTGCTCAAAAATCCGATCGTACAGTTCCTGATCTTCTTCGCTAAACTTCTTGTTTGGCATCTTTAATCTAATTTTAAAACAGCAAGAAAAGCAGTTTGTGGCACTTCCACATTTCCAACCTGACGCATCCGTTTCTTACCCTTCTTTTGTTTTTCAAGTAATTTACGCTTACGCGTGATATCGCCTCCATAAC
>CAYPOW010000033.1:18023-19816 GCA_964412145.1 uncultured Draconibacterium sp. | reverse complement strand
TTGTGCCCAGAACAAGAGTCGAACTTGCACACCCAAAACGGGCGCCAGCCCCTCAAGCTGGTGCGTCTACCAATTTCGCCATCTGGGCAACATTTTGAAAGCAAAATTAAGCATTATATTGAATGAAGAAAAAGCCTTATTTTTGCACTGCAAATGTATGAATTTTTTTACTCAGAAAAAGGGATTCCGATTTATTCTTATATTTGATTTAAAGAGTTTAATTGCTAAAAATAAATTGAAAAAACCTATGTTTACAGAGAAAGATATCAAGCAAATAGAAGCAAAGGGCATGAGCCTGAAACAGGTTGAAATACAACTTGATAACTATAAAACAAATTTTCCTTTTATACAGTTAAAAGCTGCTGCTACTCCAGGAAAAGGATTACAAACTTTTAGCACTCAAGAATCAATTGAACTAATAAATAACTATGCGGAAAATATTGATGGCAAATCCATTCTAAAATTCGTTCCAGCTTCGGGTGCTGCTTCCAGAATGTTTAAGCATTTATTCGAATTTCGCGAAGAACTCCAATCAGAAAAAACGAAAGATTTACCTGTTGGCGATGGATTTAATTCAGTGACTTATTTTTTTTCTCACCTTAAAGAGTTTTCTTTTTATTCTGATTTAGAGGGTATTATGAAATATAAAGGCTTTGATTTAGTCGAAAAAATAGAACAAAAAGAATACCTCCTAATTTTGAATAATCTATTGGATTCAGATGGATTGGAATATGCCACATTACCAAAAGGACTGCTTAAATTTCATCGTTACAATGATGGAAATAGGCTGGCAATTGAAGAGCATTTGGTTGAAGGGGCTATTTATGGCAAAAACAACGAAAATAAAGTAAACCTGCATTTCACAGTTTCACCCGAACATCAAGCTAAATTTAAGGAAGCCGTAAATAAAAAAGCACCCCTATTTGCCAAAAAATTCGATGTTGAATTTACTATCCAGTTCTCTCAGCAAAAACCTTCAACGGATACTATTTCTGTTGATCTGAATAATGAACCTTTTCGCGAAAAGGATGGTTCTATTTTATTTCGGCCTGGAGGTCATGGTGCCTTAATCGAAAACCTCAACGAATTGGAAGCCGATATCATTTTTGTGAAAAATATCGATAATATTGTTCCCGACCAACATCGCCAAGCTACATACGATTATAAAAAACTGATAGGTAGCTATTTAATTGAAATTCAGGAACAAGTTTTCGATTACCTCGAGTCTTTGGAAATTGGTGATTTTGATGAAGATATTTTGAAGGAAATTTTCGATTTTATGGAAAAAGAACTTTTTATTCAGGTGCCATTATACATACGTCAGAAAGAATTGATGGAGCAGGTCGATTGGGCCTATCAAATGCTAAACAGACCTATCCGAGTTTGCGGAATGGTAAAAAACGAAGGCGAACCAGGCGGAGGCCCCTTTTTGGTTGAAGATGAAAATGGCATGGAATCTTTGCAGATTGTGGAATCCTCTCAAATTGATTTTTCCAATCCAGCACAAGCTGATATTGTTAAAAATGCCACCCATTTCAATCCTGTTGATTTAGTTTGTGGTGTTTATAATTTTAAAGGAAAAAAATTCGATTTAAAAGATTTTGTCGATCCAAAAACAGGCTTTATCTCTGTAAAATCGAAAAATGGCAAAGAGTTGAAGGCGCAGGAATTACCAGGCCTCTGGAACGGTGCCATGGCCGATTGGATTAGCATTTTTGCAGAAGTGCCTATAGAGACTTTTAATCCGGTAAAAATTATCAACGATTTGTTAAGACCGATGCATCAATGATGAT
>CAYPOW010000033.1:12855-17923 GCA_964412145.1 uncultured Draconibacterium sp. | reverse complement strand
AATTATCTAATTAGCACATTAAACCCGTGTTTCCAAATAAAACTTCAACAACAAATTTTTAGCCAAAAGCTTACGTCCTTCTGCTTCTGCTCTGGCATCGGAGAGGGGTGTGAATTCATCTTTAAGAATTTCCATAGCTTCTTCAATTACAGGTTTTTCCCATGTTTTTCCTAAAAGGAAATCTTCTGTTCGATAGGCTCGGTTTGTGATTGCTGCCATTCCTCCAAAAGCCAGAATCAGACACTGAACTTTTTGATCTTTCGTTAGTTTCAAAGAAAATCCGGCACTAACAGTTGAAATATCTAAATCGCGGCGCTTGGAAATCTTATATGATCGAATGATTTGCCCTTCTTCTTTTGGCAAAAGCACTTTGGTAATAATCTCATCAGGCAATAAACTTGTTTTCCGATAGCCCAATAAATAATCTTCCAGTTTTTCCGTACGCTGACCATCAGCTGTTTCAATAAGTAATTCTGCCTGATGCGCCATTAAAACAGGGATAGTATCACCAATTGGAGAACCCGAACCTAAATTACCCCCAAGAGTTGCTACATTGCGGATTTGCTGAGATCCAAATACATCAAGCATTTTACGAAATGACGGAAATGTATGATCGAAAGTGGACCGAAGTTGTTCAAGTGAAACTGATGATCCAATTTCCCAATAATCTTCTTTTTTTTCTACTGTTTGCAACTCATCTATTTGCGACAAATCTAATAAATGTGGTAATTCCAAATGCTTTTTTGTTTTCAGCAAAGCTAAATCCGATGCGCCTCCAACTAAAATTGCTTCCGGATATTCCTGCTTATAAGCCAGCGCCAACTGTAATTTTTTTGGTTGAAAATAAACTTCATTGGCACGTTCTATAAAAAAGCTTTCAGAGCTATTCTTCATCTTTTTTAAAAGCTCAATATGTTTTGCTTTGAGTCTTGAAAATTTATCGTCTTTTGGTAAATCTTTAAACAAAATAGAAGCATCCAAAATGGATTGATAGCCTGTGCATCGACACAAATTACCACTCAAAGCTTGCTCAATATCTGTTCTATCAGGCTGTTCTATTGTTTTATACAAATTAAACATTGACATTACAAAACCAGGCGTGCAATAGCCACACTGACTTCCATTTGTTTTAACCAAAGCTTCCTGAACAGGATGTAGCTTAGTTTGTCCATTTTCTCTTTCAGCCAGATATTCAACCGTAAAAAGCTGTTTACCATTTAAATAGGGTAAAAAAACAATACAGGAAGTAATTGTTTTATAATGCAGATTATCATCATCTCCCAATTCGGCAATTACCAGAGTGCAAGCGCCACAATCGCCTTCGGCACAGCCTTCTTTTACTCCTTTATAATGTGCAAAATCCCGAACATAATTCAGTACAGTAGTAGTTGGACTCAAATTTTTATTGCTATTAAAATCAATACGTATGATATCATCATTCAACAAAAATCGAATTATAGAGCTGTTGTTTTCCATCAAAATATAAATTAGCTGAGTTTGTTTTTGAAATCGATTAATTGAGCTAAAACACTGATTGCAATCTCTTCGGGAGTTTCACAATTTATTGGAACTCCAATTGGAGCAAAAACTTTGTCTATTTTCTCACTTTCTATTTCAGGGTTTTCCGCCCATTTTTTCCTTGCCAAAGCGGCTTTACGTTTGCTTGACATCATTCCTAAATAAAAATGCGGTTTTTGCAGACAAAAGGCAATGATTTCTTCATCATGTAAATGCTTATGGGTTGTAGCAACAACAAAAGTTTTTATATCGAAGGATAAACTCTCGAGTAAGTCGGAATACTCTCCTGTCAGATATTCAATTCCATCCAATTTATTTTGTGGCATTATCTCAGGTCGATTATCGAGCAAAATCACCTTAAACGAAAACTCTTTAGCATAGCGAGCGAGCACTTTTCCAATATGACCTCCGCCAAAAATATAAAGATTGGCTCTGCTTAGCGAAGCCTCAAAATAAATAGTAACTTTTCCTCCACATTGCATTGCGGCGTCGCCACTTAAATCGTAATCAATTGATTTTGATGAGGATGAACTTATCAAATTCAAAGCATCCTGCATGACTAAATACTCAATTTTTCCACCGCCAACACTCCCATCGATCTTACCATCTGCATACACGAGCATTTTCGAACCGATTTTTCGAGGTGTTGATCCACTGCTATTGCTTATCAGGCACAAAACTGCATTTCGGCCCTGGGTTTTACAATCCTGAAAAAGTGAAAGTATATTACTCATAATTGAATATCGATTGAAGATTTGATTTGAAATAGTATACAAAGTTAGAAAATTAATCCATTTGCTTCCCTCTCAAAAATTGAGTTATTTTTGCTCATTAAGGAGCTGCTATGAGAATTCCATCCAATAAATTAAAAGCCGTTATAAAATTTGCAAAAAGTGAATTAATGTTGCTTTATGAAGAAAACGAAATCCAATCGTTTTTTTATCTGCTTTGCGAGCATTATTTGAAAATGGATAGAACGAGTATAATCCTGAATCCTGAATATGCACTAAGCGAATCTGAATTGCTTAAATTCAATTTCGCCATCAAAGATCTCAAAAAAGAGAAACCTATTCAATACATTTTGGGAAAGACTGATTTTTGTGGATTTTCCTTTCAGGTTAATGAACATACACTCATACCTCGACCCGAAACAGAGGAATTAGTTCATTGGATTTACGATGAGCAAAAAACAGAAAAATCATTGCAAATTCTGGATATTGGAACAGGAAGTGGATGTATCGCCATCAGTTTGGCAAAACTTCTTCCAAATGCCAATATTTCAGCTATCGATATTTCTTCTGAGGCACTCAAAATTGCAAAAGCAAATAACATCCAATTAGATGCTTCAGTTTCTTTTGAATTGATGGATATTTTAAATCCTTCGAGAAATTTAAAATCCAAATTCGATCTTATTGTAAGCAATCCTCCTTATGTGTTGGAATCGGAAAAAGAGTTGATGAAAACAAATGTTTTGGATAACGAACCTGCTCAGGCTCTGTTTGTTAGAGACAATGATTCGCTTTTGTTTTATAGAAGGATTCTGGATTTCGCACAGGATAATCTCCTACCGAAAGGGAAAATTTATTTCGAAATAAATGAGAAAAAAGCAAAAGAAACGGTTGTGCTCCTTGAAGAATATAATTACTCCAACATTGACGTACGCAAGGATATTTTTGAACGTCAAAGAATGATTCGGGCGATAAAAAATTAAAAAGTCCATCCATCATTTGATGGATAGGCTTTAAAGAAATTATTTTTTCGGTTTACACATTTTTGCATCTATTGCTAAATCGCGTTGTGCTTTGAGTAAACTTACACTATGTAACAGCAAGGTTTTACTTTCGCTCATAATATCGAGGAATAATTTAGCATTACGCTTTCCTGATTTTGGTTTTGTTAATCGTTTAATCTGAGCTTTAATATAGCCATCAATCTCTTTAACAATTACCATTTCTGTGGGCAAAAATATTTCAAGTTTTTCAAAATCAGACTCCTTAACAATCCTTACAGCTTCCGTAAGGAATTTATTTACTGACATTTGTAACTTCTTCAAATCTATCAATTGAAGCTCTCCCATAGGCTTATGATTATTATCAATATGACCTAAACTTGGATCAACAATAAAGCTTGAACTACGAACAATTTCTCTTAAGAAATCGAGTGATTGGGCATAATAATGGGCGGAATTAACTGATTCTTCATCAAGCTTTCGAATAATCACCTGAATATTATCTTTTAACTCTTTAGAACGTGCAGTAAGAGCTTTTACTTTTTTCCGCGTCTTTTTAAGGGCTTTAAGATCTTCTTGCTCTAGACCTATAATTGTATCGCCAAAAGCATCATTTATTTTGGCAACAGATTCAGAAATTACTCTACTATTTGCCTGATAAATATCCTCAAGATTAAGTTTTTCTTTAGCCTCAATATCTTCTGCTTTCTCTTCAACAAGCTTATCCTTTTTCTTTCTAAAATGTGTGCGAGTAATCACATAAAAACCAATTCCAATAAACGCAAGAATTGCTACAAAACCTCCCCAATGTATAACATAAGCTACTAGAAAGGCAACAGTAAATGCAGCAAAAGCAGTAAAGAACCAACCTAGTATTACAGAAACAACACCAGTAATTCTAAATACTGCGCTCTCTCTTCCCCAAGCACGATCGGCCAAAGAAGTACCCATGGCGACCATAAAAGTAACATACGTTGTTGACAATGGTAATTTTAACGATGTTCCTATTGAGATCAAAATACTTGCTACCACCAGATTAATGGAGGCACGAATCATATCAAAAGCAGGTTTCTCATCTTCAGAAATAGTCATTTCCTCTGCACGCAGAGCATCAAATTGCTGATCAATTTTATTAAGCACAACATTGGGAACTAAAAATTTTAATCGATTATTAAACCTTATCGAGCCTCGAACCAAACTTTTAGAAAACTGACTTGTTCCAAATCGTTCCTCACCTTCTCCTTGTCGACTTAAATCGACGGAGGTTTTGATAACTTTACGCGCTTTTTTCGAAAAGTATAGTGTAATTACCATCACCAATCCGGCAAATAACAGAAAGTATACTGGAGTTAAAACTTTGCCAGTTAATCCAGTCATCATCAATGCATTTGGATCGGCTCCTGGATTAGCAATAAAAATTTTAAAAGATTCATAACCCGCTAAAGGCACCCCAATGAAGTTTACTAAATCGTTACCTGCAAATGCCATTGCTAAAGCAAAGGTTCCAATTAAAACGATAAATTTTGGAATGTTAAGCTTAAAAAGCCACGTAAATATTTGAAGAAGTACAGTCCAAGCTAAAAATGTGTATAACAAAAGCAGTAAAGTATTATCCTTTACCCAATCGGTAAGTAATATTCCGCTGTCTAGTTCATAACTAGAAAAACTTGAACCTTTAATTCCTTTTATCAAAATAAAATAAGTAATCGCTGTAATGGCAAATCCACCCCAGATTGAACCATAATATTTTATACTCTTATTGAATTTAAACGAAAATATCAATCGGCTAATCCACTGTATTAAGGCTCCTGCAAAAAAGGC
>CAYPOW010000033.1:0-12755 GCA_964412145.1 uncultured Draconibacterium sp. | reverse complement strand
TAAACGAAAATATCAATCGGCTAATCCACTGTATTAAGGCTCCTGCAAAAAAGGCAACAAAAACAGAAAGGAGAATACCGAAAATGATACTCAAAGCTTTTGATGAGTTTATATAATCAGCAACTTCGCCAACTCCAGATGACATTACTTTAACCATAGATATAGCCACAGCAGCACCTAATAATTCGAATACTATAGAAACAGTGGTTGATGTGGGCAGTCCAAAAGTATTAAAGGTATCGAGTAAAATAACATCCGTAATCATTACCGCAAAAAAGATGATCATTATCTCAGAAAAATAGAACATTTCAGGGTGAAATATTCCTTTTCGTGCAATTTCCATCATTCCGGTTGAAAATGTAGCACCTACAAATACACCCAGAGCAGCTATTAGCATAATAATTTTAAAATTAGCTGCTTTAGACCCAATAGCTGAATTTAGAAAGTTTACAGCATCATTGCTAACACCTACAACTAAATCGCTGATTGCCAGAGCAAAGAGAGCGACAACTAAGATCAAATAAAGATTATCCATTTATACGTTTATTTTTAAATTTATACAAATCTCGTAATTTAAATTGCGTCTCAAACACGTAAAGTTAATAATATTTATAAAACTCTCTTTTATGGGAAATTTTTAACACAATACATTTTTTTCAGGTGCAATTTATATTTTGATATGCTTATCCTATAAATCATTGCTTGTCGATTGTATTGAAAAATCGCTTCCATTTTCATTTTTCATAACTTTAGAAATGCCTAAGCCCACATTTAATAAATTTACTGTAGAAAAGATTCTTGTCCCTATACTTCAGGTTTTATTACTTTTGAGGCGGAATCAAAGCCTGTATCAAAGTATGAAATTAAGCGGCAACCATTTAATTCTTTTCCTAATCTTACTCTTTATAACTAGTACGCTTCAGGCTCAAGAAATTGTGAAAATTAAAGCACAGCCTGGTGACGGTATTCATCGTGTTTTGCGCAGACATAAAATGGACACAAAAGAATATTATAATGAGTTTCTTTTGCTGAATAAAAATAAGTTGATAAATGGTAATCGATTGCTTGTTGGGCAAACCTATATCCTACCCGAATTAAAAACAAAATACAGAACAAATTATTTTGAAATTTTTGGCGCTAAATACGCACAGGTTCAAATACTTGATAATCAATTAAAAGGAGCTATTTATTATTTGGTTAGTGGTCATGGAGGTCCCGATCCAGGTGCTGTTGGAAAACGAAATGGGCATTTATTAGCCGAAGATGAATATGCCTACGATATTAATTTGCGTTTAGCCAGAGAGCTTTTAATACACGGTGCCATAGTTTATGTAATTGTTAGAGATCCAGACGATGGCATTCGCGATGAAGATTATCTTAAAATTGATTCGCAGGAAACCATTTGGAAAGACAAAAAAATTCCACTCAATCTTAATAAAAAACTACGTCAACGGACGCAAGTTATAAATCAACTTTACCGCAAATACAAAGGACGCTATCAACGACTCATTGTAATGCACATCGATTCTCGCTCCATAAGTGAAAGAGTTGATGTATTTGGTTATTTTAACGCCAAGAGTAACTCCGGTAAATTATTTACTGAAAAATTGATTTCCGCCTTAAAAACCAACTACAATAAATACCAACCAGGTCGCCCTTTCGATGGAATTACAAAAAGCAGAAAAGGCCTTTATCTCTTGGAATATACAAATCCGGTAACAACATATCTGGAACTTGGGAATATTCAAAATCCGAAAGACCAGATAAGATTTACGGAAAGCAGTAACCGTCAAGCATTAGCGGAGTGGTTAGCCGAAGGTTGCATATCAGATTTCAAAAAATAAAATTTTTTTTTATTTGAAAGTTAACAGCTTAAAGAAATGTTGTAATTTTGCCGCGAAATAACAGGAATCAATTAAGAAAATCTGTAGAATAAAAACGAACAAATTTTGGTAAACCAAAAGATTATATTACTTTTGCAGCCCGAAAAAAGAAAATTATTTAATACATAACATATGTACTTAACAACTGACAAGAAGAAAGAAATTTTTAAAGATCACGGTCAATCAGAACTAGATAGTGGTTCAGCCGAAGGTCAAGTAGCATTGTTTACTTTTCGTATAGCCCATTTAACGGAGCATTTGAAGCAAAACAAAAAAGACAAAGCAACCCAACGTTCTTTGGTTCTAATGGTTGGTAAAAGAAGAAAATTGCTTGATTATTTAAAAGCTAAAGATATTGAGCGTTATAGAGCGATTATTAAGAAATTAGGTCTTCGTAAATAATCTTTTGATTTTTAGAAAGACCATAAAAAAGGCAATTATACAATTGCCTTTTTTGGTATTTATATCCTTATAACAAGGTTCATTAATTTAATTAATACAAAAAAATATGTCAAAAATTGGTATTACCAAAACGTTTACGATGGCCGATGGCTCTGAGTATACTTTAGAAACCGGAAAACTAGCCAAACAATCCGACGGAGCAGTTGTCGTTAAACAAGGAAACACCATGGTAATGGCTACTGTAGTTTCTAACAAAGAAGCCAGAGAAGATGTTGATTTTATGCCATTATCGGTAGATTACCAGGAAAAATACTTTGCAACAGGAAAATTCCCAGGTGGTTTTTTCAAACGCGAAGCACGCCCATCAGAATACGAAATTTTAATTGCCCGTCTTGTAGACCGTGCATTACGTCCACTTTTCCCAGCCAATTTTCATGCTGAAACACAAATGATTATCAGTCTGATTTCTTCAGACAAAACAGTTATGCCTGATACACTTGCAGCTCTTGCAGCTTCAGCTGCATTAACAGTTTCTGATATTCCTTTCGGAGGTCCTATCTCTGAAGTTAAAGTTGGTCGAATTAATGGAGAATTTATTTTAAACCCTACCGCCGAGCAATTGGAAGATTCTGACATCGATTTAATGGTTGCTGCAACTATTGAAAATATAATGATGGTTGAAGGTGAAATGCAAGAAATTTCTGAAGCAGAAATGCTTGAGGCTATGAAATTTGCCCACGATGCCATTAAAATCCAATGTCAAGCTCAGCTAGAATTAGCTGAAATGGTAGAAAAAGCAAATCCAAAAAGAGAATACAATCACGAAAATAGTGATGAAGAATTTGAAGCTGCTGTGCACACTGCAACTTACGATAAATTATACGCTGTTGCTTCTTCAGCTTCAGCAAAACACGAACGCAGTGCTAAATTTAGTGAAATTAAAGAAGAGTTCTTAGCTACACTTTCTGAAGATGATCAAAAAGAAAAAGCCGGAATGTTTAAGCGCTATTTCCACGATGCTGAGAAAAAAGCTGTTCGTAATTATGTTTTAGATGAGCGCAAAAGATTAGACGGTCGTAAACTAGACGAGATTCGTCCAATTTGGACAGAAGTTGATTATTTACCAATGGCTCACGGTTCTGCTATCTTTACACGTGGCGAAACACAATCATTGGTTACTGTAACTCTAGGTTCTAAATTAGATGAACAAAGAATTGACGGTGCTATTTATGATGCGAACAACGATTTCTTATTGCATTATAATTTCCCACCATTCTCAGTAGGTGAAGCTCGTTTTTTAAGAGGAACCAGTCGCCGCGAAATTGGTCACGGTAATCTGGCTATGCGTGCTTTAAAACAAGTTCTACCTAGCAAGAGTGTATTACCATACACTGTGCGTATCGTCTCTGATATTTTAGAATCAAACGGATCGTCTTCAATGGCTTCTGTTTGTGGAGGAACACTTGCTCTTATGGATGCCGGAGTTAAAATAAAAAAACCCGTTTCAGGTATTGCAATGGGATTAATTGCTGATACTGAAACTGGAAAATACGCTGTTCTTTCTGATATCTTAGGTGATGAAGATCATTTAGGTGATATGGACTTTAAAGTCACCGGTACAGAAGACGGAATTACTGCTTGTCAAATGGACATTAAAGTAGACGGTCTTTCTTACAATATTCTTGAAGAAGCACTCGCTCAAGCAAAAGAAGGTCGTTTGCATATCTTAGGCGAAATGATGAAAACAATTTCTGAGCCAAAAGAAGATTTTAAACCTCACGTTCCTCGTATCGTTCAAATGGTTATTCCAAAAGAATTTATTGGTGCTGTTATTGGTCCTGGTGGAAAAATTATTCAAGAAATCCAAAAAACAACGAATTCAACAATTGTTATTGAAGAAGTTGGCGAAACTGGTGTAATTGATATTATGGCCGTTGATAAAGAAGCTTTAGATGCTGCTACACAACGCATAAAAAATATTACTGCTGTTCCAGATGCAGGAGCGACTTATAAAGGATTAATCAAATCGATTACAACTTTTGGTGCTTTTGTGGAAATTATGCCTGGCAAAGAAGGCTTATTACACGTTTCGGAAATTGCATGGGAACGCGTACAAAACGTTGAAGACGTACTTACTGTTGGCGAAGAAGTTGAAGTGAAACTATTAGAAGTTGATTCAACCACGGGCAAATTAAAACTTTCGAGAAAAGCATTATTGCCAAAACCTGAAGGCTATGTTGAACGTCCACCTCGCACAGACAGACCACGCGGAGATCGTGATAACAATCGTGGTCGCGATGACCGCCGCAGGCCTTCCAATCGCGATAGAAATTAAAACTTTTTGTAACAAGTAAATTAATAGAACGTATATACTAGCCATTAGGGAGAACAATAGGATATGAGGCAACTGAAAATTACAAAGCAGGTTACTAATCGTGAAACTGCATCCTTAGATAAATACCTTCAGGAAATCGGAAAAGTTGATTTAATTACCGCCGATGAAGAAGTTGAACTGGCAAAAAAAATTAAACAAGGCGATAAGCTTGCTTTGGAGAAATTAACAAAAGCCAATCTTCGATTTGTAGTATCTGTTTCTAAACAATATCAAAACCAAGGACTTAGTCTTCCTGATTTAATTAACGAAGGGAATATGGGACTTATTAAAGCCGCCCAACGTTTTGATGAAACCAGGGGATTTAAGTTTATTTCTTATGCCGTTTGGTGGATCCGTCAATCCATTTTACAAGCTTTGGCCGAACAATCCAGAATTGTTCGTTTGCCATTGAATAAAATCGGATCGATAAATAAAATCAATAAGGCTTATGCCGCTTTGGAACAACAACTGGAACGTGAACCAAAACCTGAAGAAATTGCCAAATACCTCGAAATATCTCTCGAAGAGGTAAAAGAGTCGCAAAAAAATACAGGCCGACACGTTTCTATGGATGCACCACTTATTCAGGACGAAGACAACAATTTGTACGACGTTTTGCGTAACGATGAGAACATCACACCTGAAACAGAATTACTTTACGATTCGCTTAGGAAAGAGATTGACAGAGCTGTTTCAACATTAACTCCTCGCGAAGCGGACGTTGTTCGCTTCTATTTTGGATTGGGTAACAGTCACCCGATGACCTTAGAAGAGATTGGTGAAAAATTTGATTTAACGCGCGAACGTGTTCGTCAGATCAAAGAAAAAGCCATTCGTCGACTCAAGCATACTTCGCGAAGCAAGATTTTAAAAACATATTTAGGATAATTTAAAAGGGTGGCTTTCAAGCTGCCCTTTTTCATTTAAAACAATTAATTCAATACCTTTACCAAAAAAAAGAATATGATTGCTCCTTCTTTGCTTTCAGCCAATTTTGCCAATCTTGACAAAGATGTTCAGATGCTTAACAAAAGCGAGGCCGATTGGATTCATTTAGATATAATGGATGGTGTTTTTGTTCCGAATATTTCCTTCGGATTACCCATCGTTTCTGCTGTTAAGAAGCTTACCAATAAGCCATTAGACGCACATTTAATGATTGTAAAACCGGAAAATTACTTCGAAGCATTTGCCAATGCAGGTGCCGATTGGATTAGTTTTCATCTGGAAGCTTCAACGCATGTTCATCGCTCCATTCAATTGCTAAAAACATTAGGCGTAAAAGCAGGTATCGTATTAAATCCGCATACTTCTGTTTCTCTTTTGGAAGATTCAATTTCTGATTTAGATTATGTTTTATTGATGTCGGTAAATCCTGGCTTTGGTGGTCAACAATTTATTGAGCGCACTTTTAAAAAAATCGAACAATTAAAAAAACTGATCAAACAAAGCGGATCTAAAGCTTTAATTCAGGTTGATGGAGGTGTAAACACAGCCAATGCCAAAACGCTTTATCAGGCTGGCGCCGATGTATTAGTAGCAGGAAATGCTGTGTTCGCAGCAGAATATCCAGCAGAAGCAATCTCCAAAATCAGAAATGCAAAAAACGCTTAACCCTAAGGCACTCCATTTTAATGACTAAATACAAACACCTTTTTATTGATCTCGATAAAACTCTTTGGGACTTCGATGCCAATGCATTGATTACCCTTAATGAGATGTACAAAACTTATCACCTGAAAAACAAAGGAATACCTAGTTTTGATTGTTTTTTAACCTATTACAAAGCTTACAATCACACACTTTGGGATCAATACAAAAATGGGGAAATCGATAAAGAATTTTTAAGTTTCGAGCGATTTAACGGCAGTCTGAAAAATTTTAGCATAAACGATACGGAACTGGCTAAAACAATGGCCAGAGAGTATATCCGTATTAGTCCAACCAAAACAAAATTATACCCAAATGCGATTGAAGTTGTTGAAGATTTAAGTCGAAAATATCAATTACATATTTTAACGAATGGCTTTTCCGAAGTTCAATTTGTAAAAGTTAAAAATTCAGGTTTAGCTCCTTTTTTCAAAACAATTATTACTTCGGAAATGGCTGGTTTTCAGAAGCCTAACTCTCGTATTTTTCAATTCGCTCTCAATAAAACGAGTGCCAGAAAAGAAGAAACTTTAATGATTGGCGACGATCTGGAAGCTGATATTTTAGGAGCTCAAAAAGCAGGTATCGATCAGATTTATGTGAATTTTGAGAAAAAAGCGCACAAAGAAAATCCACTTCACGAAGTGAATAGTTTACTGGAAGTTTTGGAGATTTTATAATCATTCTATAACCTGAAACACTTCTAGCCAATCTACTTTGACTGCAATAATCGCAAGGATTCTAATAGCAATTGGAACACAATGGACGCGGACCGATTTATCATCATAAAAAAAACTTGAAGTATATACTAAAATGATATATCTTTGTGATATATTAAAATAGCATGAAAACAATATCATTAAAAATTGACGATTCAATTTTTGGAGAAACTGAAAAGATTCTTTCAAAAATGAAAAAACCACGGAATAGATATATTAACGAAGCATTAGACTTTTACAATCGGTTTCAGGGACGCTTACTCATTGAAAAAAGACTTAAAAAAGAATCGGAATTAGTAAAAACGGATTCTATGTCTATGCTTAAAGACTTTGAGGAAATTGATTATGTCGATTAAACAATTTGAAATATGGATAGCTGACTTAAATCTACGAATAGGTACAGAAACAGGAAAAACAAGACCTGTTTTAGTTGTCCAGACAAATTTACTGAACAAAATCCCCCACCCTTCAACCATTATTTGCCCAATCACTACGAATATTAAAGAAGAGTCTAAAATTTTAAGAGTTCATCTTAAAAAAGGAATGGCTAATCTGGATAAAGACTGTGACATTATGATTGACCAAATCCGTTCCATCGATAATAAAAGACTCATTAGCAAAATTGGTGCTCTATCAAAAGATCAAATTGATTTGATCAAAGAAAATATTCAAATAATTTTAGATTTTGAATAGAACAAAAAGGCAGAAGAAAAAGAGTTCAAATTAATTCTCCCACCAACTAGATGTATCCCCAAATGGCGCAGTCATAATTTCTCCTGGCGCAGGCGTAAGTGCTTTATAATCTAATTCTTTAGAAGCTTCCAGAAATCTTTTTACAGGCTCATCCCAAGCATGAATACTCAAACTAAATTTTCCCCAATGAATAGGAACAACTGCCTTGGCTTTTAATTCTTCACCCACTTTAGCCGACTGTTCCGGCATCATATGAATGGAAGCCCAATCAACATTGTATTGCCCATTTTCCACAAAAGCCAAATCAAATGGGCCTAGCCTCTCTCCCACTTTTTTAAACTCATCAAAATAACCGGAATCACCACTAAAAAAGACTTTATGATTTCGACCAATAATGGCCCAGGAGCCCCAAAGTGATTGGTTACGATAGGCTAAACTACGCCCCGAAAAATGTCGCGTTGGCGTAAAAACAAGTTTGATTTTTTCTGAAAAAACAACTTCTTCCCACCAATCCAATTCTGTAATTTTTTCAGAATCAACACCCCACAATTCTAAATGTATAGCCACTCCCAGAGGCACATAGAAATGATTTACCTGATCTTTTAAGGCAATAATTGTTTCGTATTCCAGATGATCGTAATGATCGTGGGAAATTAATACGGCATCAATTTTTGGTAATTGATCTACTTGATATTGAATGCTATAATTAAATCGTTTGGGGCCTAAAAAAGAAAATAACGAAGCACGCTTTCCGAAAACAGGATCGATTAAGATCACCTGATTTTCAATTTTTAACAAAACGGATGAATGGCCAAACCAGCTAAAAGATATGGCTTCCGAATTTGCATTTTCAAACTCTTCTTTTGAAAATGCTTTTGTCGATAAGGGCTTTTCAGGGACCTTATTTTCTCCATTCGAAAAGAATTTGCGCATAGTAGAAAATTTGGGAGCAGTCATTATTGTGGTAACCCGATTTTGAAATTTTCCGTTTTTATAATTAACCGATTTCTGAAGTTCTACCAACTTTTCATCTGTATTTTTTCCACCCAATTTAGGCGAAACCGAAAAATAAATGAATAATCCTCCGATAAAAATAGCAATTCCAATAGCTCCTAACATGCGTTTCATTTGTAAAAATTAGTTTGCAAAGCTATTAAATTAATTTTTTAAAACATTCTAAGCTCATACAGGGCGAAAGTTTTTATATTTGTTTAACAAATTAAACTATGCCAAAATCGATACTCTTTTTTATTTGCGTTTTTTTTAGCCTCAACGCTATTGCACAAGAAATTGAACGAAGCAAATCAAATCTTCCGGAAATTAGTGAAGTTCGTGCCATTTTAGACAATGCTAAAGGCTGGGTTTTGCAAGATAATGGAAGCTGGTTAAGCGAAAAAAACAAAATTCTTCAATTTAGCTTTGAGCAAAACCTGCATGCAAACCAAATGCAAAAACTTGGACGCCAGAATTTTAATCAACTGGAACTCCAGGAAGTATTAATTGGTGATGAACAGTTTATCGTTCTTACCATTAAATACACGGGTGGGTATTTTGAATTTCCCGCACTACATGAGGATTTTCATTTGACAAAAAACGCCAGTTATGTAGTATTTCCTGCCAGAAAATTAAATGAAATTATGGCTAAAATCCACACTTTTAATGAGCCAGTTGCCATAAATTTGGAGGTGTTTTGTTCGGATGATCTTGTTGATTATGACAAGGATCAACTTACAACACAAATTGCTTACAATATATTGCGTGTTAAAAAAATGGAGGAGACTCCCAAATTCACGATGATTTTAGCCCTAATGCCCACGGTTGTCAATGGTGAGAAATTATTCCGCTTTCGTTATATCAAACTATTAAATCAGGAAAGTATATTCCTCAAGTATTTACAGCCCGCAAATAAATTCAGGCTTTTTGAGAATAGCTATTTTGAAGTAGCATACACGTCTTTCACTGACTTTTTTGGTTCAATTGAAGTGCAAAAAACCGACTTTAATCTTTTGAATCCAGAAAATTTCAACGATTTTTATAATCGGGGTGTACTGCGCTATGAGAGAAAGAATTATGAAAATGCTTTAAGCGATTTTAGAGATGCCATAAGGATAAAACCTGATACAGAATCATGGCATTTATACGCTATGATGGGCAGTACACTACATCAGCTTAAAAGCTATAACGCTGCCATCAGATCATTTGAAAAAGCCCTTCTTCTAGAACCGAAAAGTGTAGCGCAAAAAGTATCCTGGCGCAGAAATTATTACAATATAGGACTTTCCTATCTAATGCTAGAAAATAGAGCAGATGCCTGTACTAATTTCCATAAAGCAATATCGCAGGGACTGGCTGATGAGGATGCTTTAAAGGTGATTAAGAAGAATTGCAAAGGAAAGTTTAAAGCTAAGAATTAGCATTTAACTTTCATCAATGATTATTTTAATTAACATCCAATTGTTTATACATCCTTTATTCTTTTAATTATTCATAATCGATTTCGCTTATTTTTGATTAATTGGAGTAAAATTACGCCAATAGAATAGATATATGTATTGTTTGAAGCAATTTAAATCACATATTTTATTGATAATCATACTTCTAATTGGAAGTACACCTCTTCTGCATGCCCAAGATTCAAGCTCAAGAGATTCGGCAGAAAATAAATGGTTTATTGGGATTAACGGAGGGGTTCAGACGTTTTGGGGCGATATTAAATTCAATCCTTTCTGGCCCAATCTAAAAACAGGAGAGTTTCAACCCGGTGGAGGTTTTGTTTTTGGAAGAATTCTTATTCCTTCTCTACAAGTCAGCTCCGAATTAAATTTTATTTCCTTAAAAGGTCAAAAAGAGTTTTTGACCGATACGCTTGGATTTAAAACACAGGCTTTGTCTTTTGCCATAAAAGGACAGTTTAACCCGATCGCTTTGCTGAAAAAGCGAAAAACTAAATTTTCTATCTTTATTGAAAGCGGAATTGGATTTAGCGCTTGGAGAAGTCTTCTCCAAAACCTCAATACAAACGATACATTAAACAATTTAGGTTGGGGAAATCCCAATAAAGAATTCGGTTTATTTGTTCCACTAGGAATTAAATTTGAATATCAATTTTCACCAAAAGTTTCAGCCTATTTCGCGAACACTTACAATCTGGTATTCAACGATTTACTTGATGCTTATATTACTGGTAATCAAGATGCGTATACCTATTCTGCTTTGGGGATCAATTACTATTTTGGAAAACAAAAAACAACTCCTCAATTATTGAACTATGCTTTTTATGAAATGGCTTATGACAGCGTAGTTGCTCAAACTGCCAAAATAAATAAGGAAACTCCTAAGCAAACCACCTCAATTGAAGAAAAAATCAATCCATTCACAATCGATATTGAAACTCCGGAAAAATCTCCGCACACAGGTTTTGATATCAATATTCGTATCGAAAAATTTGGGATTCCTGCTAGTGGGTATTTTCGTTTACTGGTTCCCAGTGGATTTATTCCTCAATCGACGCCTAATATTGCTGTAAGTTTTACCAAACTAGGTTACAATTACGAGTACGATTTCATATTGCCTATGAATCAGAATATTACAAATATTCCGATCCATATTAATTTGAGCGAAATAGAAAAAGGAACTTACCCCGTCTTGATTGAAGGAGAAATTCTGGATCATAAAAATACAGTTTTTCCGATTAAGCTTGCTTCTTATGTCGAAATAATATCGGAAGCAGAATGGTATAAAGGATTAACTGGCAAAGAGCAGGAAAAAGTTGAGGCAATTGAAACAGCTGATAAACAAATAATTAACAAGATATCAGATGCAAATAATTTAGCTGTTCAAAAAGAATCTGGCAGAAACGAACAAAACGTCTCTAAAACGACACAACCGAAAGACAAGGACTTGAAAAAAGGGATTTATCACATTCAAATATTAGCAAGCAGAAAACCTTATGCCGGTATTGAAAGTTTCAAAACAAAACACGCTCTAAAAGAAGAAGTATTTGTTGCGAATGGAGAAGGTTGGTATCGTTACAATATTTATAAAACAAATGATGTAAAAGAAATCTATCGTTTGCTTACAAAAGTACGAACCGAATATGGAATTAATCAGGCCTTTGTTGTTTATTACGAAAATGGCAAACGCATTCTTGCGTCAAAAGCCGCTCAATCAGTAAGATCATCATCTCCTTCGATGGCTGCTTCGGTAAAAAATGCTATTATTTCGAAACAAATAAAATTTGCTCAGAAAGAAAATACTTCAAATCTTCTAAGCAATAAATTAATCTATCGAATTGAAATAGCTATTGGTTATGATCAGCCTATTCCTCTCTATGTTTTACAAAATAAAGTTGGCCAGGAATCGATTAGCGAGTTCAAACAAAAGCAAAACTATTACTATACTATTGGCGAATTTGAAGATATAACAATGACGCAGGCCTATTTGGAATTTGTAAAAACACAGTTTAAAATGCAGGGATCAAAAATTGTACTTTACCAAAAAGACCAGCGAATTAAAATTGTTTTATAGAAATAGAACGCATTCATTTTTCCTAAAAAAATCAAAACAAAAAAATAATCTGTAAAAAACCAATCATTGTTTGCTAATTCGCAATTTTGTATTAATTTTGCAGCCCAAAATACAGGAATAGAAATCGAATTTAATAAAAATATAAAGCATGGCGAATCATAAATCGGCAATTAAAAGAATCAGACAATCTGAAACACGCAAATTAAGAAACAGATATTTCGCACGCACAATGCGTAACGCTATCAAACAATTAAGAGGCTTAACTGACAAATCGGAAGCTTCAACTCAGTTACCTTCTGTATTGTCTTTGATCGACAAAAACGCAAAACGTTCGATTATACATAAGAACAAAGCAGGCAATCTGAAATCTAAAATGAATAAGCACATAAGCTCTTTAGCTTAATTTTTTGCAAGATATTTTATTGAAGCCATCTCGTACATACGGGATGGCTTTTTTTATTGATTTCATCTCTTGCATTGATTATCTTTGGATTAACATATTTTTTT
>CAYPOW010000032.1:0-20264 GCA_964412145.1 uncultured Draconibacterium sp. | reverse complement strand
GTAACAATAGGTTTGTCAGTCATCTTATTTTCTTCTATTGACTCTTTATTATTTTTCTTTTTATTCCAACCAAACATATTTCCTAGAATTAATTTCCTTTGGCTTGAAAAGCGAATGCATACAATTTAATTTGCTTAATCATCGACGTTAATCCATTGGCACGTGTTGGCGACAAATGCTCTTGAAGACCTATTTCATTTAAAAAAGCAAAATCATAATTTATGATGTCTGATGGTTTTTGACCAGATAAAACATTAACCAAAAGAAACACGATACCTTTTGTAATGACAGCATCACTATCAGCTTTCAAGATCATTTTTCCGTCTTCCATTTCAGCTGAAATCCAAACACGCGATTGGCAGCCATTTATTAAAAAGCTGTCGTTCCGATACTTATCATCAATAATGGTTAAAGACTGTCCCAGTTCTATCAGGTAATTGTATTTATCCAGCCAGTCCTCAAAAAGGGCAAATTCTTCAATTATATTATTTTCTTTTTCCTTAATTGTCATTGTTAATCTTTCTGCAAAAATAATGAATTAGCTAAACATTTCAATGGTTTTTTGGATAGCTTGAACCAATCGATCAACCTCCTCTTTTGAATTGTAAACGGCAAAAGATGCACGAATTGTACCTCTAATTCCAAAACGTTTCATAATAGGTTCGGCGCAGTGATTGCCTGTACGCACAGCAATTCCAAACTGATCGAGTATAGTTCCGGCATCATAGGGATGAATACCATCAATCAAAAAGGAAATTACACCCGCTTTATTTTTAGCTGTTCCAATTATTCTAATCCGGTCAATCTTGTTTAATTCTTCCGTTGCATAATTTAAAACCTCATTTTCAAGAGCAGCCAAATTTTCAATTCCTTCTTTTTCAATAAATTCGATAGCCGCTTCCAAACCTAATACATCAGCAACATTAGGCGTACCGGCCTCAAACTTAAACGGCAAAGCATTATAGGTGGTTTTTTCGAAACTTACACTCTCTATCATTTCACCACCACCCTGATACGGTGGAAGTTGCTCTAATAAATTCTTTTTACCATAGAGCACTCCAATGCCCATAGGACCATACATTTTATGACTTGAAAAAGCGTAAAAATCACAATCCAATTCTACAACATTAATAGGTAAATGAGCAATTGCCTGAGCTCCATCAATTAAAACCAAGCTCTTATTTTGATGTGCTAGATCGATAATTTCTTTCACAGGATTAACTGTGCCCAAAGCATTTGATACGTGTCCAACAGCTACGAGGCGCGTTTTTTTATTTAATAGCTTGATATATTCATCCATTAAAAGCTCGCCCTGATCGTTCACAGGAATTACTTTTAAAACTGCCTTTTTACGCTCACAAAGCATTTGCCAAGGAACAATATTTGAGTGATGTTCCAATTCAGAAACAATAATTTCATCGCCCTCTTTAATGAACGTTTCCCCGAATGAAAACGCTAGAAGATTAATAGAATCAGTTGTTCCTTTTGTAAAAATGATTTCTTTTGAACTGGCAGCCTTGATAAATTCCTTCACTTTTATTCGGGCTTGCTCATAAGCACTTGTTGCTTTTTGTGATAATTGATGAACACCTCTATGGATATTGCTGTTAAAATCGGTATAATAATTACTGATTCTATCTATCACAATTTGAGGCGTTTGTGAAGTAGCGGCATTATCTAAATAAACAAGTGGAAACTTATTTATCTGTTTTTTTAAAATTGGGAATTGTGCGATAATTTGCTGCTGATTTAAACCCATATCCTTAAATTTTTGTCATGTCAATTTCAAAATTATATTTTTCGGGAGTACTGCATTGCAATACACATTGATCACAAATTGAAAGTTCACCGCGCAAGCGTCTCTTAACCATATCTTCAATACGATCGCGCAAAGATTCAATCTTAATTTTTTGTGTAACATCTGCAGCAAAAGCATACATCAATAATAGACGTGCATTATCCTCACTTATTCCACGTTGACGGATATAAAAAAGTGCACTTTCATCAAGCTGACCAACTGTAGCTCCGTGACTACATTTTACGTCATCGGCATAAATTTCAAGGAAGGGCTTTGTATTTATCATCGCCTTATCCGTAAGAATAATATTGGCATTATTTTGAAATGCCAGCGTTTTTTGGGCATCCTTTCTAACCAATATATGCCCTTTAAAAACGGCTCGAGCATAATCGTCTAAAATACCTTTAAATAGCTCATTGCTAGTACAATGCGGAACCGTATGATCAACATAAACCTGATTGTCAATTAGTTGATTTTTATCGGCAAGATAAACACCATAAATATCAGCTTGAGCTCCTTCACCAATTAATTTGGTATAGGTTTCGTTCCGAATTAATCCACCATTAAGAATAATGCTATTGGTATTTAAACGTGAATCACGGTCTTGCTCAATCGCAATACTGCTGATTAAAGTGGAATTATTATTGATATTCTGCAAGCGATAATGATCCAGTGAAGCATTTGCTCCAATTACAATTTCGGTAACCGAATTGGTCAGGCTACGTTTATAGTTATATGAATCGTCACATTGAATCAGTGTTAACTGACTATTTTCCTCAAGAATAATTAAATTGCGATTTTGCACAAAAACATCTTCGGTAGTTCCAACTGCATTTATTAATTGCAAAGGCTTTTCAAGAATCACATTTTTAGGAACATACACAAATAAGCCATCTAAAAATAAGGCCGTATTTAAAGCATTGAAAGCATTGTTTTCTGTTGTAGCATATTTGCCAAAATACTTTTTAACCAATTCAGGATATTGATCAAAGGCTGCTTTTAAACTTCCAACAATAACTCCTCCGTCTAAAATATGTAGTGGATTATCTTTATAAAAAAACCGACCTTTATACAGATTCATTACATAGGTATCCAATTCCTGTACATCGCATTCAAAAACTTCATCTAATACATCCTGCATACGAAAATCGGCTGTAGCCAAACTGTAATCAAATGATAATGATATTTTTAAATCAGTATTTCGCCATTTTTCCAGTTTCTTATGTGGAAATCCCAAACGGTTAAAATCTGCAAGTGCGGCACTACGTTCTCTTAGAAGACCGGAAAAAGCATTTCCTTCTTTAGCAACTACTGCCTCAAACCATTGTGGAATCGATTTAAGCGTAGGTATTGTATTTGTTTCTATACTCATGACTTACTCAATTCCATTTCCTTTTTAATCCAGTCGTATCCTTTTTCTTCCAATTCAAAGGCTAGTTCTTTTCCTCCAGAGAGAACAACTTTACCTTCAAAAAGAACGTGTACAAAATCAGGAACAATATAATCAAGCAGACGTTGATAATGTGTAATTACAACCGTTGCATTATCACTGGTTTTCAGTTTATTAACCCCATTTGCAACGATGCGTAAGGCATCAATATCCAAACCTGAATCGGTTTCATCAAGAATGGCCAATTGTGGCTCAAGCATGGCCATTTGAAAAATTTCATTTTTCTTTTTTTCTCCTCCTGAAAAACCTTCATTCACTGAGCGATTGGTAAGTTTAGCCGTAATTTCTACTAAATCTTTCTTTTCAGCCATTTTGGCTAAAAACTCTTTTGCAGGAATAGGTTCTTCCCCATGGTATTTCCTAATTTCATTTAAGGAAGTTCGCATAAAATTGGTCATACTAACACCAGGTATCTCAATAGGATACTGAAATCCTAAGAAAATTCCTTCTTGTGCTCTTATTTCGGGAGACATATCCTGAATATCTTTTCCATTATACAAGATTTCACCTTGTGTAATTTCATAGCCATCTTTACCTGCAATTACAACAGCCAATGTACTTTTTCCCGTTCCATTTGGGCCCATAATCGCATGAACTTCGCCTTTATTTACTTCTAAATTAATTCCTTTTAATATTTCTTTTCCGTTTATTGAAACGTGAAGATTTTTTACTTGTAATAACATTCTAAGTTTATTTTGTCCCGAAAATCGGGGATAAAAATCCAATTAAATTAACCAACACTACCTTCTAAACTTATGTTCAATAGCTTTTGCGCTTCTACTGCAAATTCCATAGGTAGTTTATTCAATACTTCTTTGGCATAGCCATTTACAATCAGACCAACGGCCGATTCTTGACTAATTCCTCTTTGCTGACAATAAAACAACTGGTCTTCAGATATTTTAGAAGTTGTTGCTTCGTGTTCAATAATAGAACTTTTATTTGCACCTTCAATATAGGGAAAGGTGTGGGCTCCACATTGGTCGCCGAGCAACAAGCTATCGCATTGTGAAAAATTCCTGCTGTTAGCTGCCCGTTTAGTCATTTTTACGAGACCTCGGTAACTATTATGACTGTATCCGGCAGAAATTCCTTTTGAAATAATGGTGCTCTTTGTGTTTTTACCCAGATGAATCATTTTAGACCCTGTATCGGCTTGTTGATGATTATTGGTAACTGCCACTGAATAAAATTCGCCTACAGAATTATCACCCGATAAAATACAACTTGGATATTTCCAAGTAATAGCCGAACCCGTTTCAACCTGAGTCCATGAAATTTTGGAATGATCGCCCTTGCAAATTCCTCTTTTTGTCACAAAATTATAAATACCACCTTTGCCCTCTTTATTTCCAGGATACCAATTCTGAACCGTTGAGTATTTGACTTCAGCATCTTTCATTGCTATTATTTCAACAATGGCAGCATGTAATTGATTTTCATCACGTTGTGGCGCTGTACAACCTTCCATATAACTTACATACGAACCTTCTTCAGCAATAATTAGTGTGCGTTCAAACTGTCCTGTATTTGCTGCATTTATGCGAAAATAAGTAGATAATTCCATTGGACTGCGAACACCTTTGGGAATATAACAAAATGATCCGTCACTAAAGACGGCTGTATTTAATGCAGCAAAATAATTATCGCTTGGTGGCACAGCCATACCAAGGTATTTTTTCACTAATTCGGGGTGATTAATTACCGCTTCGCTAAAGGAACAAAATATGATGCCATGCTTCGCCAATGTATCTGTAAAAGTCGTTTTTACAGAAACGCTATCAATAACAGCGTCAACAGCTACACCTGACAAACGTTTTTGTTCATCAAGGGAAATTCCAAGTTTATTAAATGTTTCTATCAATTCCGGATCAACCTCATCAAGGCTGGCCAGTTCTTTTTTCCTTTTAGGTGCAGAATAGTATATAATATCCTGAAAATCAATTTCGGGTATTTTCAAATGAGCCCAGTTGGGCTGTTTCATTTCTTTCCATTTCCTAAATGCTTTTAAACGATGTTCTAATAGCCATTCAGGTTCATTCTTTTTATTTGAAATATACCGAACCGTATCTTCATTCAATCCTTTGGGGGCTGATTCTGTTTCAATTTCAGTAACAAAACCATATTTATACTCGCTCTGCGTAACGTCTTCTATTAGTTGTTTTTCGTCTTGAGCCATATTTGAAGCTTATTTAGATTAAATTAAAATAAGACCGCAAAATTACAAATAAAATACTTCTCTGCCAATCGAATTTAGGATTTCATTTGCATTATTTAGAAATTTCAAATTATAGTTAAGTAGTATTTTTTATACGCTTAACAGCCAAAACCCATCGTTTAATAAATAGATACCTACGTTCGTACATTTCTTTCGTAATCGATGATGTATAGATATATATTTGACCTATCATATTATCAAGTATTTTTGACGCATTGTAAAATTTTACATTAAGGAAAGGCAAACAAAACAGTTTGTCTTTCTTTTTAATAATAAAACCCACTAAAAACCTCTAAAAAAAATACGCTTAAACGAGAAATCCATACGTTTGAACAATAGACGCGGACGCTTGATCATTTCTTCATGCTACAAAAACAATATATCATACATTCGCAGAAGTAAAGAGAATGAACCTATCAGCTTAATTTGACGCAAAATTAATTCTCTCTATATAAGCAAGCCGATCGGCTTGCTTTTTTTGTATTCATTTGAAATCAGGGGGAATTAAATATTTTCTTTGCTGTTTTTCATAATATTGTACAAAAACTCGCGTGCTCTAAAAAGTTGAGCTTTCACAGTACCCAATGGCAAGTCCATTTCTTCTGCAATTTCTTCGTAGGAATACTCTTTAAAATAACGAAGCTCTATTAAAAGTTTATAATGTGGCTTTAAACGCTCCACTACCTGTCGCATCAATTCAATTTTTTGTTCTCGAACAAAAATCTCTTCAGGATCCAGATCCCCAGAATTAAGGTTTTGCGAAAGATTGAGGCCGTGCTCATCTCCACCTATATTTTTATCTATTGAAAGGATTCCTTGTTTTTTCTTACGTATAAAATCAATCGCATTATTTGTTGCGATACGAAACAGCCATGTACTAAACGCATATTTCGGAGAATATAGATGAATGCTTTTAAATGCTTTTCCAAAAGCTTCTATCGTCATATCTTCCGCATCTGTCGCGTTATTTGTCATTTTCAACAACATAAAATAAAGCGAATCGCGGTAATTATTCATTAAATCAGCATAAGCCGATTGATTGCCATCCCTAGCTTGCAAAACCAGCGAATAATCACGCTTCCCTTTATCTGTTAAGTGAATGTCTAGTTCCATTTATTTCTTCTGTTGAAAATATTCAAAGTCATTACCATTGCTTGCAAAGCGAATAGTAATAATTCGAGTAATGGCGAAATTAGCAATAATTTTTGTTCTTTTAACTTAAGCATTATTCTTTTTTGAATGAGCAAAAAGCTAAGTAAACGGACAGCAAATAAAATCAAAACTACTGTTAACCAAATATTTAAAACAAGAAGATAGATAATTGATATATAGAAAAGAAAAAGGGATAGTGGATAAACGATGAGTAATATTTTATGTTTTAGTTTGTATAAACTAGTAGTCGATAAATTGTGTTTTTTTTTCATTAGCCATTGTCCGAATGATTCTTCAGACAAGGAATAAGTAAAACTATCCGGATCTATACAAATCTTTGTATTTATTTTGTTTGCCGATTGATTGATAAATAAATCATCATCGCCTAGGCTCATTTTATAATGACTAATAAAACCTTGCTTTTGGTAGAACATTTTTTTACTATAGGCTAAATTACGTCCTATTCCTCTGTATGGCAAACCCAAAAGTGCAAAAGACAGATAATGCATTGCTGTGATTAAAACATCAAAGCGTATCAGGCTATTTAAAAATCCAGCTTCCAATTTATAAGGTGCATAACCTAAAACAATTTCTGTTTTATCCTTGAAAGCTTTCTGCATACTTGATATCCAGTTATTTGAAGAAACCAAGCAATAGGCATCTGTCAATAATATAGTATCAAATTTGGCGGATTTTATTCCAATAGAGAGCGGGAATTTCTTTCCACGAAAAAAGTTAAGCTGTTTATCTATTTGAACCAGTTTTAGATGTGGATATATTTTCTCCTGATCTTTAAGAAAATAATACGTTTCATCGTCAGAACTTTCATTTACAACAACAACCTCAAACTGAGGATAATCCTGTTTTAAAATAGGATCGAGTGTTTTTATCAAGTGATGATAATCGTTATGAGCAACAATAACAACAGAAACTGGTTGATTTACAACAAACTCACTCTTAGGCTTATAAAAAGCTAAGCGTGCAAATACAATCCACAAATAGGCCATCTGAATAACAAAGCCAAGGATGAGTGCGAAAAATAATATGTTATTCAACTCCAACATATTTAATACTCTTTTATCAAACGAAATTACAAGTTTAGTATGCATTTATGTTTCAAAATAAATTAAACTTACTAATGCAATATTGTTAATAATTGCCCCTCTTTTCTTTTATAAATCATTTGAATAGCAAATACAAATCATTATTTCTTCTTGTTTGGCTTTTTCTATCTTTGTAAAAAAAATTTGAATGAATTTTAAACTGGAAAAAACAGATACTGGAAGCAATGCCCGCGCTGGAGAAATCACTACTGATCATGGGAAAATTCAAACCCCCATTTTTATGCCGGTTGGAACAGCAGGAGCAGTAAAAGCAATACATATTCGAGATATTAAAGAAGACACCAAAGCGCAAATTATTCTTGGAAATACATATCATTTATACTTAAGACCAGGGATGGATGTCATTGAACAAGCTGGTGGTTTACATAAATTCAATGGTTGGGATAAACCTATTTTAACAGATAGTGGCGGATATCAGGTTTATTCGTTATCAGGTACACGAAAACTCACCGAAGAAGGCGTTCTTTTTCAATCACATATTGATGGCTCCAGACATTTATTTACACCAGAAAGAGTAATGGATATAGAACGATCTATTGGTGGCGACATTATGATGGCTTTTGACGAATGCACACCCTACCCTTGCGATTACGATTATGCTAAGCGCTCGATGGATCTTACACATCGTTGGTTAAATCGCTGCATCACTCATTTCAACAAAACCGATGATAAATACGGTCATAAACAAGCCTTATTTCCTATTGTTCAGGGAAGTACTTTTGCAGATTTACGCAAAAAATCGGCAGAAACAATTGCTTCGTACAATGCAGAAGGGAATGCGATTGGAGGTTTATCAGTTGGCGAACCACACGAAATGATGTATGAACAAACCGATTTGGTGTGCTCAATATTACCAAAAGACAAACCTCGCTATCTAATGGGTGTTGGTACACCTGCAAACATACTAGAAAGTATAGCTCTAGGTATCGACATGTTTGATTGTGTAATGCCAACGAGAAATGGCAGAAATGGAATGCTTTTTACCAGTGAAGGAATTATCAATATTAAAAATAAGAAATGGCAAAAAGATTTTTCCCCAATCGATCAAAATGGATTATCCTTTGTTGATTCTCAATATTCAAAAGCGTATCTGAGACATCTGTTTGCAGCAAAAGAAGTTTTAGGTGGGATGATAGCCAGTTTACACAATTTACGTTTTTATTTATGGTTGGTTGATGAAACCAGAAAGCATATCTTAGCAGGTGACTTTAGCTCCTGGAAAAATGTAATGGTAAAAAAACTAGCAACAAGACTATAACAATGAAAAAGATTGATTACTACATCATTAAAAAATTTCTGGGCACTTTCTTTTACGCCATTGCCTTATTAACTGTTGTAATAATCATCTTTGATATTTCAGAAAAAATTGAGAATTTCATTGAAAATCAAGCCCCTTTTCAAGAAATTGTTTTTTCCTATTATTTAAACTTTATCCCCTATTTTGTTAATCTTTTCAGTTATCTATTCGTTTTTATAACGGTCATTTTTTTCACTTCCAAGTTAGCAGCCAATACAGAAATTATTGCCATGCTAAGTGCAGGTATTAGTTTTGGACGTCTTTTACGGCCTTATTTAATTTCTGCAGGTATATTAGGAGCATTATCCTTTGCTTTAGCCAATTTTGTTATCCCGCACACGAATATTGAAATGCGGACTTTCAAACAGAAATACTTAGATAACTTAAAAAAGGATTTAGGTCAAAATATTCATTTTCAGATAAATAAAGGAACATTTGTATATATTGAACGATATCATAGCAGCTCCAGTACAGCTCAGAAATTTTCATTAGAGCAAATTGATAGCATAGGACAATTGACTTATAAATTAAATACCGAAAAAGCAATATATGATACGGCTGTTCAAAAATGGAAACTCATAAATTATTATGAGCGATATATTGATGGCTTAAATGAAAGATTAATTAAAGGGCAATCAAAAGACACTACTTTAAAACTTACTCCTAAAGACCTAACTGTAATAAAAGAAGATTATGAGGAAATGGATTTTAACGAAATCCGCGAATTTATTGCCAAACAAAAACTGAAAGGAGCTCCCAATGTGGCAGCTTACGAAATCGAAATGCATAAGCGAATTGCATTCCCCTTTGCTGCCATCATTTTAACGATAATCGGCGTGAGTTTATCAAGCAGGAAAATGCGAGGCGGAATTGGAATCCATCTGGGAGTAGGAATTGCCCTGACATTTATTTATATTTTACTGATGCAATTTACGACTGTATTTGCAGTTTCAGGCAATCTTTCACCACAAATTGCAGCATGGTTGCCAAATATCATCTATATTTTTATCGGACTCTATCTTCTTAAAAAAGCACCAAAATAATATTTTCTAAAGTGAAAATACGTACATTAGTCATCCAATTTCACAAAAATGAACATTTATAAAGGACATATTGTTGATGTAGTTGCCAATAAAATATTTAAAGGCGAAATTCATATTAACGGCTCGAAAATTAGTGCTGTTATTCCGAATGAAAAAATTACTGAAAGTAATTATATTTTGCCTGGTCTAATCGATGCACATATTCACATTGAAAGCTCAATGCTTATCCCTTCAGAATTTGCGCGATTAGCATCAATTCATGGCACAGTAGCCACGGTTTCTGATCCACATGAAATTGCTAATGTGTTAGGAATAGAAGGAGTTAAATTTATGATTGAAAATGGGAAAAAGGTTCCATTTAAATTTTATTTTGGTGCGCCCTCTTGTGTCCCTGCTACTCCTTTTGAAAGCTCCGGAGCCTCTCTTGGTACTCAGGAGGTTGACGAACTCCTTCAGATGAAAGAAATAAAATATTTGGCCGAAATGATGAATTTCCCAGGTGTTTTAAACAAGGACTCTGAAGTGATGGCTAAAATTGCAAGCGCTAAAAAATATCAAAAACCTATTGATGGTCACGCTCCAGGATTAAAAGGCTCAGATGCCAGACTCTATGCACAAGCAGGAATATCTACTGATCATGAGTGCTTTACAACAGCTGAAGCAGTAGATAAAATGAAAGAAGGAATGTTTGTTCAAATTCGAGAGGGAAGCGCGGCTAAAAATTTTGAGTCCTTGATTGAACTCATGGCAGATAACAGCGATAAAATTATGATGTGCTCTGACGATAAGCATCCTAACGACCTTGAAAGTGGGCATATCAACCAAATGATTAAACGTGCTCTGGGAAAAGGATTTGACCTATTGACCATTTTAAAAAGTTGCACTTTAAATCCTATAAAACACTATAAACTGGATGTGGGCATGCTTCAAGTTGGAGATGACGCCGATTTCATAATTATTGATAATCCTGCAAATTTTAATGTATTAAACACTTTTGTAAAAGGCCAATTAATTGCAAAAAACGGGGAAACTTTAATTGATTCTGTTCAGGAAAAAAGCCCTAATATTTTTATCGCAAATCCTTTAGTACTCTCCGATCTCATAGTGAAACCAAAATCGGGAAAGTTAAATATAATTGAAGCTGCTGATGGGCAGCTAATTACTGGTACATCTTTGAGTAGTCCTCTTATTGAGAAAAACAATGTAATTAGCAATATTCAAAATGATGTATTAAAAATTGTAGTCTTAAACAGATACAAGGAATCTAAACCTGCTATTGGTTTTATTCGTGGTTTTGGATTTAAAAAAGGAGCTATTGCATCCAGCGTTGCACACGATAGCCATAACATTATCGCAGTTGGCACTTCCGATACAGAACTTCTTGAAGCTATAAATCTCATTATAAATGAAAAAGGAGGAATATCATGGACACAGGCAAAGGACAAAACAGTTCTTCCATTGCCAGTGGCAGGTATTATGTCGAATAAAGACGGATTTGAAATAGCTGCTCTTTACGATGAAATTGATAAAAAAGCAAAAACGCTTGGCGGATCATTGAAAGCGCCATTTATGACTCTTTCTTTTATGGCTTTGCTGGTTATACCCGAATTGAAGCTAAGTGATAAGGGACTATTCGATGGAAACACTTTTTCATTCACTGAATTGTTTAGTCCTACTACTTAGAATTGATATAAATTACAAAATATGAATATATTTATTTTGTTTACATAGCTAAATATTTAATTTTGTACAATGCTATTTTAGCATTTAAATTACGAATCCATTTTAACTAGATATTATGAAAGATTTAATGCTTGACATCGAAAAACTTGAATTTGCTGCCAGTAAATTAAGATCAATTGCACACCCTATGCGCATTGCCATTATTGATATGTTAGACAATAACAGAAGGTTAAGCGTTACGGAAATATATCAAGCTTTAAATATTGAGCAGGCCGCCGCTTCTCATCATTTGAATATTTTGAAAAACAATAAAGTGCTTATTGCCAAACGAGAAGGCAAAAAGATTTTTTATTCTTTAAAAAGTACGACATTAACAGAAATAATTCAATGTATTAATCGATGTAATGAAGAATAGTCATTGAAGGATAACAAGGGAGAAGAGGGTTTTTGATAAAGCCCTCTTTTTTATGTAAGCTTATTTTATTATTTTGTTTATCAATGCTTTATCCGTAATTTCCCAAACTTCTTCTACTTTCCATCCAGCTTTGATTTCAATCACATTTGGAAAATAATACACTTTCTCCGGTAGAATTTTCCTTGCATAATCACCACTTGACCAACGCCCATTGCCATCTCTATCCTCCAATGCCTTGATTCTGTATTTATCATCAACCAAGTGTGAAAAAATAGCACCAATGCTATCTTGAACAGAAGCTAATCCAAAAATTTTCTCTTTATCTTCTGAACCTTTATATAGTTGTACTATCCATGGTGAAGTCGATTCCGGAGGCAAATTGAGGCGAATCTGCAATTCACCATAATTACTTTCTTCCGTAGTCTTAAATTTGGCAGAAATGCTATCATTTTTAATGCCATAAATATCTGTAAGTGCCTGATCCGGGATTTGAAAACTGTATTTTACACCTTCTTTCCAAGCATACTCAATTAAGAGTTTTCGCTTTACTGTATCAATAAAGCGAATCTCGTAATGCACTGATATAGAATCTTCAACCAAAGAGCAATTTTGAAAATTGGCTACATTTATAGGGGTAGAAAACTCAATAATTCCTTTAGAAAAATAAGGAAATTCTGATTTGAAATTACTTGTATAAGAAATTGTTTGCTCTTCCACTACTTGGTTTTCGACTCCTGATCTCCCTCTCATATTATTAGGAGATTCTTTGACTAATTTGGCATTCAAAAGCACTAAAATAGTATCTGCTTTTAGTGTATCCACTTCCATCTTGAGTCGTATGGTATCAGGCACGGGTTTGAAAAACCACAAATCAAGACTATCCATATTCAATGAATAGTCCTCAATATATTTAATGTTTTGAACAGTAGAATCGGAATTTATAAACGTAAATTTAACGGAATCCTTCAACGGGTATTTAAATTCAAAATGCATTCTTTTATTATCGAGCACATCCTTATTTATAACTCTTTGAACAGAATCCTGAGGCTCATAAAGTAGTAAAACATGCTCTTCTTTAGTCACCTGAACAGCATAATTTGCCCACAAACTATCCATTAATTGTACGTTTGAAGTATCTATGGGAATTGTATCTGGAATAAAATCAAACACTTCTTCGGGGAAAACCAGATCATTAGCAAAGGCAATGGACTCATTGGGTAAATCGTTAAAATAATTTGCATTTGCATCGCTTACTGCAAAAATCAAGTAACTGTCGTTACGAATATTGTTTATTTCAAAAAAACCTTCTTTATTTGTTTTTGCAACATAATAAGGCCGGACTTTTTGAGGCAATTCGTCCAACGAAAGTGTATCATTATTATCTAAATACAAACAAACAAAAACGCCTTCCTCAGGCATAGAATGCTGGGCATTTAATACTTTCCCGCGAATACTTAAACTATCAATATCAGCACCAGTGGAAAAAACATACTGAAAATTTGAAAGAGGATTGTTCTCGTGCAAATCCACTATTGCATCGCCAAAATAAATAGTATAGGTAGTGCTATCGGCCAGAATTTCTTCTTTATCAAACTTAATTCTAACTCCTTTTCCTTTAGTTTTAATATTGAGCTTGGTTTGCATAGGTGGCGATACTAAAAGCTGTTTATTCAATTCTTTTAATACAACAAATTCATCGAAAACAATATCAATTTTTTCTGATTTGAAATTGCGTGCACGATTAACCGGCTCACTACCCAAAAACTCAGGTGGAGATTCATCTTTTGGGCCACCCGTTGGTGCTATAGGATTAGCACAGGAGACAACAATTAAAAACAAAATAATAAACGAAAAAAATAAATTGAATATATGTTTGGTATGCATAGACTTCTTTTTAATGATAGCAAAGATATTCAGTTTTTTTTATATCCTTAGACAAATCAAAGCCCATGTTTAATTTAAACTTCATTCATAATTGAGCTACAATTATAAATCATCCTAAGTATTTAGAAAAGTGAAGAGGACATTATTTATGATAGCTTAATCTAAATCCTAAAAAAGGCGCAAAATAATGTCGCTGATAACCACTTAAAGCAAAAGGCACAATTGAAAGAACTTTGATTCCAGGTTCTATTTCCAGATGTAGGGATTTTTTTAATCGAAAATCAAAACCTGCTGCACCAGATATTCCCAACCCACTCTGGTTGTCTATTGTTGATGTTGAACTGCTGATTTGGATAATCATATTAAGTCCCGCTTTTGCATAAAACCAAGTTACAAAATATTGTCTCACCTGAAAGGGAATCTCTAACCAATCTGTTTTGACTGAATAAGGAGTAACAGGCAATCCTGTTGGAGCAGGTGTAATCTCACTTTTTACTTTTTGATAGAGTACTCCAGTTTCAAACCAGCTTCTTTTCTTAAAATTATAACCATAATGCAATCCAAATGCAGGAGACCACTGACTGTTTGTTCCGGCCGCTCCCATAATGGATTTAAAGAAAATAAATTCCCCAGAATTGGATTGAAATTCAAAACCATATTTTTGTTTCGTTAACCCATCCTGAGCAAAACTAATTGAAGCAAAAGCCAAAAGAACCAACAGAATTATGTTTTTCATAATCAGTGATTTTGTTGTCAAAAAAAATTGAAAATTTATAATGAAAGTACTGAAAGCTAATTTTACTCAATTGCTTTTATAAGCTTCTTAAAAGTTTCAGCGGAATCTTCTTGTCCAAGAGCAGAAAAACTTTCAATCAATTCAGAAAGTAAACGTTTAATAACGCTCGCGTTATCGCAAATTTGATAATAAGCATTCTGTGGGGTTTCGTTAATTTGCTTTAAGAATGCATCTATATCCTTCTTCGTAAAAATAATCCCTTTATTAAACGGATTAATATAAAACAAAACACGGTGTTTCGCAGAAAGCACACTTTCGTCGTTTACATAAGCCAGCACAAAATTTTGCGGTAAATTAATACCATAAATAGGCATATTCAATCGACGGGCAATTTCCAAATATAATAGACTGATAGTTACAGAGTTACCCTTTTTATTCTCCAGCACATCTTTTATAAATGAATTCTGTGGTGCATTTAAGTTTCCTTTATTGCCATAAAACGCATAAATTTCGAAGAAAATATGATTAAATATCTGAACTTTTTCCAGTGGTGTTAATTCTTCATTCATCTCCAGCCAAACATCACGCGTTATGCGATCCATTTTTACACGCAATGCACTTACATCCATTTTTGGATATTGCAAAGTGGATATACTCAAGGCAATTTCAAATAAACTTTTTTGGTCGTTTTGCTTCCAATCAGATAATTTATTGAAAACAAAGTTGAATTGTATTTTATGTATTAATTCTTCTATACGACGACTAGTTTCAGAATCCTGAGATAAGAGACTGCTTTCTTCAAGCAGTGAAATGGCATCTTCTCCAAATCTCAATATTCGATCTTCTATTTGATTAAATACAATTTGATCTGGTTCGTCTAACAATCGAATCAAAGCATTAAGCTCTGTCGATTTAGTATTCCTCCGATTCGTTGCTAGGTCTTGCATTAATTACAAATTTAGACCTGATTATCAAACTCACTCCAAAAAAAAACAAAACTTATTAAACAAGAATTGTTAATTTTGCCGCCCTGAGAAATTTTATTTTTCAGTAAAGTATTCACGGATTTTTTATTTTATGATCAAAAAAACAACAAAGATTTCAAAACTATTTATTTTATTCATTTTTTTAGTTTTAAGTTGCCAAAACAATATAGATAGTGCTGATAATTTGACTGTTATAAATAATTATACATACGCTATTTTTGCTGACAAACCAGCTATTTCAGATACAAATAAAGATTTTATCCTTAAACTCATCCCCTTAATTCAATCATCTAATCGTAATGTTTTAGAAGAGCGGGAGCTTTTACAAATCATTTATTCCAATGTTAGTAAAGGGAAAAAAATTAAACATCGCGAAAAAAGATGGCTTAAATCACTTGAGATAAAATATCGAGGAGTACAAAACAAAACGCTATTTAAAAATGACCAGGACATTATTTTGGCATATTTATCTGAACTTCTTAGTCGGGTTGATATTGTGCCCATACGTCTGGCACTGACACAAGCTGCTATCGAATCAGGTTGGGGGAGTTCGCGCTTTTGTATAGAAGGTAATGCATTCTTTGGCATTCATTGTTACTCTGCCGGATGTGGTTTAGAAGCTCAGGCTAGTGAGGTTAACGGATTTGAAGTAAAAAAGTATATCAATGCGCACGAATCGATAAAAGATTATCTGCAATTTCTTAATTCAAAAAGAGGAATGCAACGATTTCGCGATGAACGGTTAAATTATTTGTACAGTAATGCAAATGCTGATTTACTAAAACTATCAGGAACTTTAAAAGGATATAGCGCCGATAATTCGTCTTATCAACAAATGATAAAATCAATTTTGAACAAATATATCCCGGAAAATATTTCTGACTATTAAATCAGATTGAGAATAGAATTCTGATTTTTACTACGAACTTGCTAATTTCCCTAATAAATCCTCAATCAGAGCGGTTACACTTGGCTTATAATCTTTAGCGTATTCTTTTCTCAGCCTGTTGGCAATAATCGCACAAACGGTCATTGCATTATGACCCAATGCTTTACTTAAGCCATAAAGTGCCGATGTTTCCATTTCAAAATTAGTAATGCGGTAGCCTTTGTATTTAAAATCAGAAATACGATCATTCAAATCAGGATAAGCTAAATTCAAGCGCAAAACACGACCCTGAGGACCGAAAAATCCAGGTGCTGTGGCAGTCATTCCTTTCAGATATCCCTTTCCCATTTTTTCAAAAAGACTTTCACTTCCAGCTACAATATAAGCTTTTGGTAAATCATTTGGCCAGTTTGTTTGATTAAGAAAATTATTCGTTAAATCAGTATCTATTACTTCTTTCCCAGCAGCATAATACCACATCATTCCATCGAGTCCAATTCCGTGACTAGACATAACATAGGAACCTACCGGAATATCTTCCTGCATTGCTCCTGACGTTCCTAATCGTATTATATTCAGTGCTTTATGTTCTTTTTTTGGAGTTCGATTCGCTAAATCGATATTCACAACAGCGTCCAATTCATTGATTACAATATCCAGATTGTCTGTGCCCATTCCAGTAGACATTACGGTCAATCGTTTTTTTCCTATATACCCCGTATGTGTAACAATTTCACGATTGCTTTGCTTGAACTCAATTTTATCAAAGTAAGCAGAAATTACAGGCACTCGCCCCGGATCTCCAACAACAATAATATCATCTGCAATATTTTCGGGTTTTAATTTCAAATGGTAAATGCTACCATCGGGATTTAATATCAATTCTGATTCTGCTATTCTCTCCATCGCGCAATCTATTTTTAATGTAATTTTGCCTAAAAATAAAATGCCAAATTCAATTTGATTTTCCGTAAAATTTGAAAGGCTTTTTTAAAAGCCAAATTTCTATGGTGGAAATTCAACCGATTTGACAATTAGCAAAGGTACAAAATTTCAATTAAAAATATGATTGCAGAAATAATTAGTATAGGTGATGAATTACTCATTGGACAGGTAATTAATACAAATGCATCCTGGATGGGTGAACTTTTAAATCGCAATGGCATAAACGTAAAGCAAATAAAGACTATTGCGGATGATAAAAAAGCGATTCTGGATTCAATAGATGAAAGTTTTAATTCAGCAGATTTAATTCTATTAACCGGAGGTTTAGGCCCCACTAAAGACGACATTACCAAACATACGCTTTGTGAATATTTTAATACAAAACTGGTATTTAACGAAGAAGCTTTTATCAGGATTAAAGAGATTTTCCGTTTACGAAACTTTGAAGTAACTGCGGTAAATAAAGCACAGGCCGAATTACCTGAAAGCTGCATTTCTATTAAAAATATCAATGGGACTGCTTCAGGAATGTGGTTCGAAAAAAACGGAAAAATTCTGGTTTCCATGCCTGGAGTTCCTTTCGAAATGAAATCAATGATGGAAGATGAAGTAATTCCCCGAATAAAATCCAGATTCAAGAGACCCGTAATTCTTCACAAAACAATTATGACTCAAGGTGTTGGCGAATCTTTTTTGGCTAAACGCATCGAAGATTGGGAAAATAACCTGCCTCAAAATATTAAACTTGCTTACCTTCCACAACCGGGAATTGTACGTTTACGCTTATCGGCCAGTAGTGAAAATTTAGAGAAATGCAAAAAAGTTATTGCAGAATTGGTTGAAAAATTAACGTTGCTTATTGGCGATCTTATTTTTAGCTATGAAGATATTTTGCTGGAAGAAGCTGTTGGAAACACCCTCAAACTTCATAAAGAAACTTTGGCAACTGCCGAAAGTTGTACGGGAGGTTATATTGCACATTTGATTACAAGCATACCTGGAAGCTCTTCCTATTTTAGAGGCTCAGCAGTAACTTACGCCAACGAGATTAAAGAATCTTTATTAGGTGTTTCTCATAACGACCTTGAAACGCAAGGTGCTGTTAGCGAGTTGGTTGTAAAACAAATGGCACTTGGTGCACAAAAACAATTTGGCACTGATTATACGATTGCAACTTCAGGAATTGCAGGCCCTGATGGCGGTACTGACGACAAACCAGTGGGAACTACTTGGATTGCAATTGCAGGAAAAAACGGAGTATTTGCTGAACGATTTCATTTTGGAGAACACCGTGGACGAAATATTCGTCGAGCAGCTTTAACAGCTTTATTTATGCTTAAAAAAGAAATAGAAAAATAATCTGGCTTAATATCAATCCTATCAAAATTATTTGTAGAATTTTCGTATTTTTATAAGCTAACAAACCACTGATATGAACAAAACAAACTTAACATTTCTTTTCTTAATTTTCTCACTTTCCTCATTCGGGCAATTCGATAAATATTTTAGTACTGGAACATTACGTCTTGATTATACACACGCTGGAGATGCAAAAAACGAATCTTACTATTTGGATGAATTGATTGCAGAACCTTTTTGGGGCGGCTCAAAAACACAACTAATTGACGAGTTTAATTATGGAAAATATTTTTTTGAAGTTCTTGATAAAGCGAGTGGACAAATTATTTATTCACGTGGATACTCCAGCTTATTCGCCGAATGGCAAACAACACTAGAAGCCAAAGAAGTTTCTAAAAGTTTTGAAGAAACCATAGTTTTTCCATTTCCAAAAAAACCAGTAATTATTAAACTGTATTCAAGATCTTGGCAGGGGGAATTTGAAAAACAAGTGGAATATTCCATCAATCCAAATGATTATTTTATCAAAAGAGGTTTAAGAAAAGAATATTCAGTGTATAAGTCTCTACAAAATGGCGATCCTTCTGAGAAAGTGGATATTGTTATTTTGCCGGATGGTTATACAGATGCAGAAATGGATTTATTCAAAAAAGATTGCGATAAATTCGCTCGGGTTCTTTTTGAGTTTTATCCTTATTCAGAATATAAGGATCGATTTAATATATCAGGCGTTCTGGCACCTTCTAAAGAATCAGGAGCAGATATTCCTAAAGACAGTATTTGGCGAAACACAATTTTAGGCAGCAGCTTCTATACTTTTGATAGTGAGCGCTATTGTATGACTACTGAAGTTAAAAGTGTTCGAGATATTGCTGCCAACGTACCCTACGACCAAATTTACATTCTCGTAAATAGTGAAAAATATGGTGGGGGAGCCATTTTAAACCATTACAATTTAAGTGTAAATTCCAACCAAAAAGCAGGCAAAATATTTATCCACGAATTAGGTCATGGTTTTGCAGGCCTGGCAGATGAATATTACGACAGCTCCACTTCTTACAACGATTTTTACAATCTTAAGGTTGAACCCTGGGAAGCAAATATCACCACTTTGGTCAATTTTAAATCAAAATGGGGACATTTAATTGCCGACAGTATTCCTGTTCCAACTCCTGATCTAATTCAATATCAAACGAGTATGGGCGTGTTTGAAGGCGGAGGTTACTCAGCCAAAGGTATTTACCGACCCAGAAAAGATTGTTTAATGAATACTTTTAAAGAAGAT
>CAYPOW010000031.1:18108-20425 GCA_964412145.1 uncultured Draconibacterium sp. | reverse complement strand
TTAATGTACCAATTAGCTCATCAGCACATTGACTAATCAACTAATCATTAATTATTTCAATGGTGAGTTTGGCTCTTTAGCCATATGATTGTAAGTAAGTTTTTCGATTAAGCGTGGAAAAAATTTCTTTAAAAAAACAGATAATTTTCCTTCAACAAAAGTGAGAATTAGTTCTGCTTTTCTTTTATCAACTGCTTTCGCTATAAGGAAAGCAACTTCTTCTGAGCTCATCATATTGCTTTCGTCGCGTGGAGTTTCTCCTTGCAAGCTACCATCCGCCATTAAGGCGGTCATACGAATATTGGAAGTAGTAAAACCCGGAGCAGCAGACATAACGTGTAATCCAGTTTTTAAATTTTCAACACGTAAAGTATCCAAAAATCCACGAACGGCATATTTTGAAACCGAATAAGCACTTCGAGCCGGAAGACCCAAATATCCTGCAATGGAAATCACACCCACCAAGGATCCTTTTGTCGCCAGTAGATGAGGCATTGCAAATTTTGTGCAATAAACTGTTCCCCAAAAATTCACATCCATCACTTTTCTCATAACATCCAAATGCAAATCGTTAAAAAGTGCACGCATTGAAATTCCAGCATTGTTTATCAAGATGTCAATTTTACCAAAACGAGCTACACTTTTTTCAATTAAATTCTTGCAATCTGCTTCGCTTGTAACATCTGTTTTTATCAAAAAAATATCTTTTTGCCCGGGATCTAAATCTTTGGCAATTTCTTCCATAGCCTCGCGATTACGAGCCGCCATTGTAATTTGATATCCTCGTTTATAGTATTCATAAACCAGTGCTTTCCCAATGCCTGATGAAGCTCCGGTGATAATTACATTTTTCTTTTCCATCACAGTTTTGTTTTGGCTTTATTATCAATAATATACAAAGTCGACATTTTATTCATATCCTTCCCTGTTGTTTCCTTTTCCATTTTCATTGGTTTGTCATTTGGATGTAAACGCTCCTCAGGTGGACTGATAAAAGGAATCCCCAAATTCATTCCACGCAAAATAAAAAGAATACCAATGATTACAATAACATAAGGTATCATTCTATTAATCATTGACTTAACGCTTCCTTTAACAACATTCCCCACCAGTGAAAGCAAGAGTAGCATAGGCAAAGTTCCCAGTCCGAAAATAAACATAAACAATGCTCCACTGCTTACGCCTCCTGTGGCAATCGCTCCTGCTAAGGCCATATAAACCAATCCACAGGGCAATAGGCCATTTAATAATCCAATGATTAGCAAGGAAGAATAAGAGCGCTGATTAAACAATACTCCAAATCGCTTTTTTAAACGGGCATTATAACCATACAGATATTTATCTAGTTTTCCACTGCCTCTAAATAAAGCCGGAAATACGATAGCAAGAATCATAATTGTTCCCATTGCGATAGAAATCCAACGTTGAAAACCGCCCAATTGAAGACCTTCGCCAAGAATTCCGAAAATTGCGCCCATTAAGGCGTAAGTAATTGCCCGCCCAATATTGTATAGCAAAGAGCCGATAATTCGAGTAAACCAACTGGTATTATTCAATGGCAATGCAAGCGCAATGGGGCCACACATTCCAATACAATGAAAACTACCCATCAAGCCTAAAACAATTGCCGTGATTAAATACATTTTATCTGATTATAATTTCCTGTTCAAAAAAGTAAGAAAGGCTATCCACCTGTAAAGTTGCTCTTACTAAAAACCTCCCTTTTGTAAAATGCTGATTATGTATATCTTGTGTATTTTTATTCTGATTCAATGCAGTAATTTTTTTATCCAGTTCGTAGTCAGAAGGCCGATAAAACCAGAGTTCACCACTCATATTTTTACCTTCAAAATAAGTAGGATATTTTATGGTAACAAATTCTCCTTTTTGAATAACTGAGAAGTCATTTTTGTAAAGCAAACTCCTTTGAATGCGCTCCATTTGAATACTATGGACAAGTCCACGCTCATAATAATCATCTGAATCAATATTGATTTTATAGTCGAATGCTTTACTTACAAGAAAACCTAACCAAGAAATCATGACTATTATGGTGATAAATATACCAGTCCCCCAGTTGAATTTTATTCTCATTTTGTTGTTTGATTAATAATAGCCAAATTTAACGTATTCTAAAGGATTTGCAAAATGGAAACCCAAATTATGGCTTATCGCCCAAAAAAGAAATTTCAATGGTCTCAATTAGTTTCTCCTCTGAATAAACGCCTAACTTGATCTTGTTTTTATGATTAGATAAGCTATCGCGATTGATAAACATAAAAAACACATCCTGATAGATTGCTGATTTAGAAATATT
>CAYPOW010000031.1:2206-18008 GCA_964412145.1 uncultured Draconibacterium sp. | reverse complement strand
AAAATAGAGCACACTTGTTCGCGGAACCAGCTATATAAAAAGAACAAAAAACCAGAAAACAGAAGCATTACAACAAATCCAGTACTATGCTTGGAAATTGGATCCAGGATGATCTGTATTACTTCATCTATTCCTATGACCCATGCCAATAAAGCATTTGCTATCGCGATGGAAAGAAAGATGAAAATTCCATTTTTTACGATCCTTTTCCATATTTTATCAAAATTCCAGGATGCTGCTTTCAGTTTTATTTGAGCATTCCTATCGCCATCAATCAGGTATTCAATCGGGCGGAATAAAATTTCTAAAAATACAGTTTGCGGACAAGTCCATCCACACCAAAAACGACCGTAAACCGTTGTAAATAAAACAATTCCAACGATTAGCGAAATCATCGCGATAGCAAATAAATAGGAATCCTGAGGCCAAAAATGAACGCCAAATAAAATAAATTCACGCTTGATTATATCGAACAAAAACAAGGGTGATTCGTTGTAACTAATAAATGGAACCCCAAATAATATGGCGAGGAGTATCCATCCAACAAATTTTCGTCGCTTATAAAATTTACCTTTTGGTTTTTTTGGAAATAACCAAATACGTTTTCCTTTTTCGTCGACAGTAACTATCGAATCCCTAAAAGTTGACTGAGATGTATTCGTTTTATCTTCACTCAATTTCAAGCAGATTATTTGATTAATTCACCAGCATCATATCCTTTGGCAATGATTGCTTCCTGCATTTCTTTCAAACTCACTTGGGTAGAATCTACTAAAACTCTGACTTGCTTATCGATATGAGATGCAAAAGCAGAATCGATTCCATCAATAGCTGTTAGTGCACCTTGAACTGTGTTTTCGCAACCGGCACAGGTCATACCTTCAACAGTAAGCGACATGTAAACCATTGATTTACTTGTTATTGTATCATTTTGAGATGAAGATGAAGGTGTATTTTGGCACCCAATTACTGCAATCCCGAGAATAAAAAAAAGCAAAACTGCTTTCATCTTGTTTAATAATTTCATAATCAAATAGTGCTAGTAAATATTGACAAATATAAAAAAATTACTTCTGGAAATAATTAGGATTTATTATTAATAATCTGAACAGCCCCAATTAATAAGTCGAAAATTCAGTTTACAAGAAAAACTATTTACTTTTGAAAAAATTAATCTTTTTCTTGAACTTGCTTATTTAATTCATTAGCTTTGTAAGTTAAACAGGTTTAGTATATAAAATACAATTTCTTTTAATCCATATAATATGAAGAAAATTGCGTTTATTATTTTATCTATTTTTTTTATTACCACTTGTTTCTCACAAGAAAGTATGCGATTTGCTTTAAGCTCATCTGGATCTTCTTCTAAATTTACCAACGATTCTAACAATTATCTTATTCATCAAAGCATTGGACAAGCAAGTGTAATTGGAAACTATTCAAACGAGAATTATACTGTACTTCAAGGATTTATTAAACCACCAATATTCAACTCCTTTGTTATCCATATTGAAAATCAGATGATTCAGGACTCTGCCCTAAAGGCTTTGGTTTATCCAATTCCATTTACAGAGGAAATTAATATATTACTTGATGAGGAGGTGATTAATTCGGTTTTGGTCACAATATTCAACATGAATGGTTCAATAGTATTTAAAAATGAATTTTTTCCAAAAAGGACAATAAGAATTAATCTAGATTTTCTACCTCGGGCGCCTTATATTCTTCTAATTTCTACAAACGAAAAACAATTTAAGACAAATCTTTTGAAAAATTAATTATGAAAAAAATTACGCTATTATTTCTACTTTTTTGGGGGTTAAATTCCTTTGGCCAGAAATTATTTTTTGAAGTGGGAAAAACAGCTTCTTCCTTCGAATACACTGATTTATTTCAGTTTTCATTAGGAAACTTACACCCAAAAACTCAAGATTATTTAAGCCTTGGTTATGCGCAAAACGTAATCAAAGATAAGATTCAACTTTCCCTTGGAATGACTTATAATAGTTATGGCACTGTAGGCAGTGATAATTTATTGTTTAATTTCTATGAATGGGATGTTGATTATTTAGGAATTAATCTAGGAATTGACCTCCAGCTTATCTCTATTAAAGAGTTTTCTTTTTATATCAAATCAATAGGTACCATGGAGTATATAGTGCAAGGCCGACAAAATTTAAACAATCAAATTTTTAATATTTCTGGATTTGAAGAGTTTAGTAGAGCCGCCTTTTTCTATGGTTACGGTTGTGGAATTTCATATCCCATTTCTTCTAAAAGTAAAATATATTTTGAATATATGCATCATAGAAGTACCAAAATAGACCAGAGTGTCTATTCATTGGAGACAGTATTAAACATTAATCTAAATATGGTTGGAATTGGAATTTTAATTGACCTTGTTTCAGATCAATCGAAAAATTAATCTAACCTTATTAAATGATCAAATTTTATATTATGAGAAAAGTTGCATTAATTTTAGTCGTCATGTTTGCTACTTTAAATCTTATGGGGCAAACTGATGGACTGAGCTATCAGGCAGTAATTATCAGTCAGTCTACTCAGCAAATAATAGGCAAAGATATTGTCACAGGCAATATTGTACCTAATGAAGAGGTAAATGTACGTTTTACGATTACAAATGCCAATGAGCAGATTGAATATCAAGAAATACAGTCCACAAAGACGGATGACTATGGTATGATAAATTTGGTGATTGGTGAAGGCTTGCCTTTGACAGACTCTCATTTTACTGGTATTCATTGGGATGGTACACGTAAAGATCTTTTGGTAGAAATTAATATTTATGGAACAACCTTTATAGAATTGAGCTATCAAACTTTACTATTTATCCCCTATTCATTACACAGAGATATTAGTGCTACAGGATCTTTAACTGTTGATGGACCTACTACACTAAAAGGCACCCTACAATTAAATGCTCCAATGACAATAAATGCAACTGTTGAGGGTGAGGATTCTGATTTTAATTCCTACATTTTGAAATTAGAAGGAAATGCCCAAGGAATTGCTATAAAAGTAAACGAAGGCACTCCAGACAATACAAATAACTATATCACTTTTTTTGATAATGTTGATAATGCCATCGGCCGTATCGAAGGACAAACGGATGAAGACCTAGCATCTTCAGCACAGTTTATCTTCGAAACTGCTATGTATACTGCAGATGTTGTTGCCGCTGGAGTTAATATTATTTTATCTCTTTTACCCAATACCTGTGCCGGAGTGGGGGTTGTTGCCTGCCCTCCTGATCCATCTGCAATCGCCATGGCTATCGTTGACGAACTCCTTGCAATTGCAAATCTGGCCGCTTATGAAATTTTTGCATTTACAAACCTTGGAGTTACATATCAATCTGGTTCTGCAGATTATGCGGAGTGGTTAGAAAGATTAGACCACTCAGAACAAATCAGGGCTGGTGATATTGTAGGTGTATTTGGTGGGAAAATCACAAAAAACACCACCTTTGCAAATCAATATTTGGTCGCTTCAACCAATCCAGCAATTCTTGGAAATATGCCCGAATTAGGAAATGACGAATTCTATGAGAAAATTGCTTTCATGGGTCAAGTACCTGTAAAAGTTAGAGGAAATGTAAATATTGGTGATTATATCATTCCATCAGGAATTAATGATGGAACAGGTATTTCTGTGTCTCCGGTACTTATTAGTTCCGATCAATATCAAAAGGTTGTAGGTATTGCCTGGTCTGCCACATCAATTGGGAGTACAATTTCCGTTGTAAATATGGCTATAGGTCTCAATACGAATGATGTAGCAAAATTTATAAGTGAGCAATCGGATAAAATTGAGAACCTCGAAAATGATCTTGCCGCATTAGATAAACGTATCCTTGCTATTGAAACTGGTAAAGAGCAAGTACTTTCAAAAGCCTCAATTCCCAAAGGACAGCTACAAGAGCAAATAGCTTCAGTCAATCTTTCCTACACTTTGGATGTAGATTTAGTTGAGGAAGCCATTATCTTGCTTGAAAATACGTATCGAGAAAGAGGAATTGATATTGACAATCATCCTGGTTTAAAGAAACTTTTTAATGATCACGAATATCGCATGGATATTATTCTGAAAATTCGAAACAATTACGAGGCAAATAAAACTGCACTTTTCAACGCTAATTAAGAATAAATCAAAAAAATTGAAGTTAAAAGCTATACTCAACTCAATACTTAGGTATTGGTATAGCTTTTATAATTAGTAATCCGAATGCGTTAATTGTATGGATAGTTTTATTTCTTAGATATAGATTCCTATTACTATCAAAATTAGAATAGATAATAAATAGATATTTATACCCATAAAATATTTAAAGACTTTTTCGCCGCCACCTTGTTTAAAAAACCAGCTAGAAAAGGCAACTATTAATGCAATAACAATTAAAACTAAAATTATTTTTAAAGCGAGGGCTGAAAATACACCCATCACTATCATAAATAAACTAGAAACTGCAGTTGCAAAAACCCAAATTAATGTGATTCCCTTAATTTGTTTCAATGAATAAATAGCTGTAATAGAAGGAAAACCTCCTTCAAGATAATCGTTTCCATGACGAATAACAATTAGCCAAAAATGAGGAATTTGCCACATAAACATAAAGAATGCAAAGGCGATAATCTGCGGGTCAAGAATAGAACCACCAGCAGCGGCATAGCCAACTAAAGGTGGTAAAGCACCAATAAAACTACCTGGTACAACAGCAAAAGCTGTTTTCTTTTTTAAAGGTGTATAAAAGGCATTATACCAGATCAATGTTAATATACCTAATTGCATTGCCAGGAAACCGGAAAAATAATATAAAATAGCTGAACCAATAAAAATAAGACTCAAAGCAAATACTAAAGCATGCGATAGACTGATCTTTCCAGATGGAATGGGTCTGTTTTTTGTCCGTGCCATTTTTGCATCCGAATCGTGTTCCTGATACTGATTTAAAGCTGCTGATCCACAGGCCAATAAAAAGATTCCACCAACGGTAGCCCAAAGTGTAGCATCAATGCTTCTCGATTTCAATAAATAACCTACAAAAGTTGTCAGAGTCACAGCAAAAGTGATTCTAATTTTACTTAAGGCCATATATAATTTCAACAATCTCATATCTTTATTTAGCTATTGATTTCAAATAAGCTGTAATTTGTTCGATCTGCTCCTCACTTATGGATTCCTTGTATGAAATCATTACTTTTGGATAGGTATCAACAACATCAATTGAAGGATTGTAAATAGATTCCTTTATATATTCTTCATCAGCAGTAACTTGTCGTGAAACAACTCCTGTTGTAACCGTTCTGCTAGCATTCCATAATCCTTTAAAACTGGGGCCAACTAATCGCGTCCCATCCAGAGAATGACAAGCAATGCAACCGTTGATTTGTAAAACTTTCAATCCAGCTTCCGCCTCATTGGCAAACTCATCTTTTGCAAAATACCAGGCATCATATTCTTCTTGAGAAAGCACCTCCACTTTGCTCATCATATAGCTATGTCTTTCGCCGCAATATTCAGCACAAAGAATATCAAATTCTCCGAGTTCTCCAGCTCTGAACCACATTTTATTATTTATTCCTGGAACCACGTCTTCTTTAATGCGAAAAGCTGGAACATACAAGCTGTGCAATACATCAGGAGAAAATAAATCGAGCTTAACTGCTTCATTTATAGGGACTTTCAAAGTAGAGCTAACTTTGCCGTTTTCATATTCAAAAGACCAACTCCACATTCTTGCAGTCACTTTTACGGGAATTGAATCAGCAGGAAAATCGCGCATGGGCGCATAACCCACCCAGCCATAATAAAACATTATCAAAACCAAGATAGTAGGAATTACTGTCCAGACAATTTCCAATCGTTTGCTTTCTTTTACATTTTTAGCAATCGGATTTCGCTTTTTATCGAATTTAATTACAAAGAAAATCATTGCAAAAGTGATTCCAATCAGGAAAACAAGTGAAATTCCCAGGATAACCGCAAATGCTAGATCTACTCCTTCTACAAAATTTGATGCTTGACTAAACATAGTTTATCTCAATTAATTTTTTATTGAATTAACGTAAGGCGTAATCGAAGAAAGTCAATCCTATAAACACCCCAAAAATCACGATTACAAGGACTAAAAATGCTGTAAGAATCTTACTATCGAATTTTAAATGCATAAAATAAGTAAGCACTATCGTTGACTTAACTAAGGCAACACCCAGCGCTACAACTATACCCATATTTCCAAAATTGAAATAGGCAACCGTTACCGTTACCCAGGTAAGCAAAAGCAAAGCAATCCAAACTTTTAGCTGAGTTGCAAAAGAAACAATGTGATGTGAATGATTTTCTGTCGACATAACTAATTGATTAAATACATTAATGGGAAAAGGAAAATCCAAATCAAATCAACCAAATGCCAATAAAGTCCGGCATTTTCAAGAAATGCAAAATTGTCGTGAGTTTGTTTGCCCACTTTTACTTCCCAGGCCACCCAAGCAATCAATGCTGCGCCAATAATAACGTGCAAACCATGTAATCCAGTCATAAAATAATAAAGAACATAGAATAATCTTTCGCCACCTTCCAAAGCATTAAAAGCATCTCCTCCAGGAAATAATCCCAATTCAAATTTATGACCCCATTCAAAATATTTATTCACCATAAAAATGAAAGCAAATAATATAGTGACTAGTAACAGATTGATTGTCAGCCTTTTTTTCTTAAACTGCAAAGCTGAAATGGATAAGGCAACAGTTGCCGAACTGGTAATCAGCACCACCGTATTGATTGCTCCAATAGATACATTCAAATGAAAAGAACCAGCTGCAAAGGCCTCAGGATTCATCATTCTATAAATTGAATAGACTAAAAATAAACCACCAAAAAGAATTAATTCAGTAAATAAAAACAACCACATCCCCAGTTTTGAGGCTTCATCATCGCGATGTTCGTCAACATAATGAGCGGCTATTGTGTCGGAATTTGAAATACTACTGCTCATGATATTCATAAGGGCCTTTGGTTATCGTTGGAATTACATCAAAGTTTTCAAGCGTTGGAGGAGTTGCAACAGTCCATTCCAAAGTGCGACCATTCCAGGGATTGTCGACTGCTCGTTTGGGTTTCCGAAAAGCCACAATCAAATTTCCAATCATCATTATCAATCCAACACTTAAAATCCAGGAACCAATAGTCGCTATAAAATTAGGAACATGAAATTCCGGAAGGTAATCGAAATATCTTCTTGGCATTCCCATTACTCCTACTACCATCATAGGGAAATACATTACGTTAAATCCAACAAATAATACCCAGAACGAGCTAATGGCGCGACGCATATTATAGTTGATTCCATAGATTTTAGGAAACCAATAGTGTATGGCAGCCATAAAAGCAAAACCAGTTCCTCCAAACATAACGTAGTGGAAGTGACCAACAACAAAAACAGTATCGTGCAAGTGAACATCAGTAGCAAGTGCGCCCAGAATAAGACCTGTTAAGCCACCAATCATAAATAAGAATATAAATCCCAGAGCATAAAGCAAAGGAACTTTTAAATTGATAGAGCCCCCATAAAGCGTTGCTAACCAGTTAAATACTTTTACTGCAGAAGGTATGGCAACCAAAAAGGTAAGAATAGAAAAAATGACACGGGCAGGTCCACTCATACCAGATGTGAACATATGATGTCCCCAAACAAAATAACCAATAAATGCGATAGCTAAACTTGAATAAGCAATGGCTCTGTAGCCATAAATCTTCCGTTGTGCGAATGTTGAAACGATTTCAGAAATTACACCCATTGCAGGAAGCACCATAACATAAACAGCAGGATGTGAATAAATCCAAAACATATGCTGATATAAAATTGGATCACCTCCAAGACTTGGATCGAAAAGACCAACGCCCAGAAAACGTTCAGCAAAAATCATAAGGAGCGTAATACCAATAACCGGTGTAGCTAATAATTGTATCCAGGCTGTAGCATATAATGACCATGCAAATAAGGGCATTTTAAACCACGACATTCCGGGAGCTCGCATACGGTGAATAGTCACAATAAAGTTTAAACCTGTTAAGATGGATGAAAAGCCTAGGACAAAAGCAGCGAGAACAGACATCGATACATTGGTCTCAGTATTCACACTATAAGGAGCATAAAAAGTCCAGCCCGTATCTGCAGGACCACTTCCAAAAACCAATGTCGAAAGCGCAAAGATAGCTCCGATAACATATAAATACCAGGAAAGTAAATTTACACGTGGAAAAGCAACATCTTTAGCGCCAATTAAAATGGGAAGCATAATATTTCCAAATACAGCAGGAATACCCGGAATAATGAATAGAAAAATCATTATGACTCCGTGCAAAGTAAAGAGGCTGTTGTATGTAGCAGGTTTTACAAATTGTTGGCCAGGATACATTAATTCAAGACGCATCATTACGCCCAAAGCTGCACCCACAATAAAGAAGGTCGCAATTGAATAAAGATATAACAGACCTATTCTTTTGTGATCGGTTGTAAGTATCCACTTAAAAATACCTTTGCGTCCTCCGGTTTCCTCAAAGAAACTTACATGCGAAGGTGTAGAATGATTTTCCTGCATAAAAAATAGTGTTATTAATTTGAACTTTTTCTTTTAAAAACCAGAAAGGAAAGAAAGATTAATGCAGCTCCCAAGATTAAGATACCTGAAATTTTAGTGATATTAAAAACATATCTCTTTCCACTAGGATCGTAACTAAAGCAAAACTGCAACACTTTGTTAATTGTTGGGCCTGAAACTTCCTTTGAAGATTCCACTACCGACATCTTTAAATCGAAAGGCAAAAAATAAGTTCCATGAAGATAACGGGTAATTTTTCCTTTCGGACTAACTACCATAATGGCAGCCGCATGAACATATTCCTTGCCATCCTTCTTAAATTTAAAACCCAGATTATCAGTTACTTTAGCAATATTTAAACTATCGCCTGTAAGCCAAATCCAATGATTTTCATCAATAGGATGAGTCATTCCTTTTACATAATTTGCTTTTTTCTTCTCGCCCAGACTAGGATAATCATTTGGGTTAAAGCTAATTGTAATGACTTGATAATCTTCTCCCAGCACCATATCTGTTCGGTCAATTACTTCGGCCAAACCACCCAGTAAGGGAGAACATAAACCAGGGCAATTGTAATAAATAAAGGCGAAAACGGTGGGTTTGTCGATTAACGATTTTAGATTGACAAGTGTCGAATCTTTGTCTATCAATTGAATCTCATCAGAAATAAATTCATCCAAATGTTCGTAAATTCCAATCTGATCAGCACTTTTTGGTGCTACCGGATTAATCTGAGCACTTGCACATAAGCCAAAAGAAAGGCCAATAAATAAAAGGAAACTATTTATTCTCATACGTATCTGACTATAAATGTGTTTTATATATGCGTTATTTAAAACTATTATAAATAGCAAATAAACACATAAAAAAACGGACAAACAAATATAGATATGACTATTTGTTCGTCCGTAGATATTCTTAACAATATCTTAACATATCATTTTACTTACATTTTTCTCCTTGTGGAGCTTTTGCATTTGCAGGATTGCTTCCTTTTAAGCTTAGAATATAACTTGCCAATTGCTCCATCTCCTTCTGAGTTACCTGACCTTCATATGGAGTCATTCCTTTTGCAGGTGCTCCTGTTTTTATCATATTTACAGTAGATTTAAAATCGCAACCATAAATAGAAAATTCATCTGTTAGATTTGGTCCAATTGCATTTCCTTCGCCATTCATACCATGACAAGCAAAACAGGCTTTTCCCATAAACAAAGCTTTTCCTGCCTCTAAATCAGCAGGTTTTGTTGAAGCAGCTGTTGCTTGTGGAGGCATCTGAGCAACACGGGCGTCCATAATGGATGAAGCTGCTGCCACTTCCATTTCATATTCTTTGTATTGATCTGGTCCTTGTTTAAAAGCATGGTAGTATCCCCAATACAATACAGAAAAGAAAATAGATGCATAAAAGACGTACATCAACCAAGATGGTGGAGGATTATCCAGTTCTTTAATGCCATCAAATTCATGACCCTCAATAACTTTACCTTTTTGATATTCTTTATCACTACTCATAATTATAAGATTTTAAATTATTCATTCTGCTTATTTACAATTTTAACATTTCCATCATCCAATGGAATATTACTTACACCATCATAATAACTGGTTTTAGTTCTCAACACATGAAAAAGTATCGCTATAAAGAAACCAAGGAAAAAAACAAAAGAGATAATACTTGTTATATCAAGATTATCAACTTGTTCCAAATATTGCATTGCTAGTTTCATACCACTATTTAATTAAAACCAATCATTCTTTTATCGTTCAAAAATTTCACCCTGTGCTGCCTTTGCATTTTCAGGATTACTTCCTATAATTGAAATTATGTAAGAAGTAACTTCGTTGAGCTGATCCTTAGTAGCTAAAAACTTCCAGGCTTGCATTCCCTTGGCTGGGATGCCTTCAGAGATAGCTGTAAAAATATGACTATCAGTACCTCCATGTACATAGGCATTATCGACCAAATTTGGACCAATCGCATTTCCTTCGCCATTAATTCCATGACAGGCCGTGCAGTTTTTTGCATAGAAAATTTTTCCAGCTTCTAAAACGGCAGCATCTGTACTTGTCGTAAAATCTAATAATACAGGTCCTTCATCACTCAGATTCGAAGCACTGATATCCCTGCCTACTTTATGCATATAGGCTATTAAAGCGATTATTTCTGATTCTGAATCAGCACCTGGAATATCTGCTGCAATTTCGTTCGCCTGCTTCATCAAATCGCTCAAAGCTTCATCTGCAAAACCTTCAGGATATGGAACACCTAAATATTGCATCACTTCAATTTTTCGTTTCAGCGAACTGTTATTCAGCTTATTATCATACAACCAAGGATATGGTGGCATAATTGAGCCCGGTGAAGTACTCTCTGGATCGAGCATATGATTGTAATGCCAACTGGCCGTTTTGTACATTTTTCCACCAATAACTCCTGTTCGTGCTAAATCCGGACCCGTACGTTTAGAACCCCACTGAAATGGATGATCATAAACAAATTCGCCCACTTTAGAATAATCACCATAGCGTTCCACTTCAGAACGAAAAGGTCTAACTTGCTGTGAATGACAATTATAGCATCCTTCTCGCACATAGATATCGCGTCCTTGCAATTCCAAAGGAGAATAGGGAGTCACGGTTGCAATAGTTGGAATATTTGCTTTTATGGTAATCATTGGAATAATCTCAACCAATCCTCCAATAGACAAAGCTACAAAAGCCAAAATAGTAAATTGAACTGGTTTACGTTCCAACCAACCATGTATTGTTTCATTACCAATACGTTTTTTAGGGAGGACTTCCAAAGGAGGAGCTGTTACTTCTTCATCGCCAATAAATTTACCTAAAACCATCGTTTTGCGCAAATTATAAAGCATCATAATGAAACCGGTTAAAAATAACAAACCTCCAAATGCGCGCGTGATGTAGAGTGGGATAAGCTGAACAACTGTTTCAAGAAAGTTTGGATAAGCCAACATTCCATCTGCTGTAAATTCTTTCCACATTAAACTTTGAGTTACACCAGCCCAATACATTGGAACGGCCCAAAAAAGCATTCCGATAGTGGCAATCCAAAAGTGTGTATTTGCTAGTTTCTTCGAGAAAAGTTCTCTACCCCACAATCGAGGAACCAACCAATACAACATTCCAAAGGTTAATAATCCATTCCAGCCCATACCTCCAATATGTGTATGAGCAGGAGTCCAATCGGTAAAGTGACTGATGGCATTTACATTTTTAAAGGATAGTAAAGGACCTTCGAAAGTAGCCATTCCATAGGCTGTTACGGCAACAACAAAGAATTTCAAAATAGGCTCTTCACGAACTTTATCCCAGACTCCTCGTAGCGTCAATAAACCATTGATCATACCACCCCAACTTGGAGCTATCAACATAACAGAAAATACGATTCCAAGAGTTTGTGCCCAGGCTGGTAATGCCTGATAAAGAAGATGATGCGGGCCTGCCCACATATAAAGGAAAATCAGTGACCAAAAGTGAATAATTGAAAGTTTATACGAATAGACCGGACGATTAGCAGCTTTTGGCAAGAAATAATACATCAAGCCTAGAAAAGGCGTCGTAAGGAAAAAAGCAACCGCATTATGACCGTACCACCATTGGACAATCGCATCCTGAACACCTGCATATACAGGGTAAGAATGGAACCAGGAGGTAGGGATTTCAATTGAATTGACGACATGCAGCAGCGCAATACCAACCCAGGTAGCAATGTAGAACCAGATAGCCACGTAAATATGTTTGGTGCGGCGTCGAATCATTGTTCCAGTGATATTCGCTCCAAAAGCGATCCAAACGATTGCAATTGCTATATCCAAAGGCCATTCAAGCTCAGCATATTCTTTACTTTGAGAAAATCCTAAGCCAAGTGTAACTGCGGCAGCTAAAATAATAAGTTGCCATCCCCAAAAATGAAAGCGACTTAAAAAGTCACTGTACATTCTGGTTTTTAATAGGCGTTGCATTGAATAATAAACTCCAGTAAAAATGGCGTTGCCAACAAAACCAAATATGACTGCATTTGTATGAACGGGTCTTAATCTACCAAAAGTTAGAAACGATAATTTAAAATTCAACTCTGGAAAAGGCAGTTCCAAAGCTATTTGCAAACCCGCTAATAATGCAATTAACCCATAAATAAGTGTCGCAATGGTGAACAAGCGAACAATTTTATTGTCGTAAGAAAATTTTTGAATTTCCATATTATTTGTTTTCAGTTAATTCCCCTTTTGTTGTTGAATCAGCATCTGCTGATTTAGTATCTTCAAATAAAATCCGAACAGCCGGAGTATGTGAATCGTCAAATTGACCGCTTTTCACTGCCCATATAAAAGCAAATAGAAACAAGCCTGCAACTATTGAACTTAAAGTAATAAGAATAAATAATACGTTCATAATATTTAAGTACCGTGATTCCTAATTGACAAATATATAAAAATAATGATAATGATATAATTTCTTCTTCAAGTTTGAAACTTCAAAAATGAAAACTTTCAGAATTCTTCTGGCAATTATTAATGTTCTTAGAAACTGTCTAAAAATCATTTATTTTAGTATTTGATTCATTTGATTGGTGGAATTTTGTGAATTAGTGGTTTCGTGGCATATTTTTTTTGCCACTTCCATTGGAATGCCTGCGGCATAAAGCTCAAAAACACTAAAGAACACAAAAAATATTGAATTAGTAAATTCTTTTGATGGAATTTAGACTATTTCTTTATTTTGAAAATAATACTTCCCTGACATTACGATAACGGCACTTACAAAAACAACAACTGTCACAGAGCTGATTGGCATTAAGATAGCTGCAAAAATAGGTGTAAGCAATCCATCTATTGCAAATCCCAATCCAAATACATTGTATAAAATACTAATTCCAAAACTTGCTTTTACAGTGTGAATACTAGCATGAGTCATTTTTAAAAAACTGCTTAAGTTCTTGAATTTTTTGGCTTCAAGGATGCCATCACAAGCAGGTGAAAAATTATAAATATCATCAGCAATAGTAATTCCAACATTTGCAGAATTCAAAGCTCCAGCATCGTTGAGGCCATCACCAATCATCAAAACATTTTTATTCGCTGCACGAAGATCTTGAATATAAGTTAATTTGTCCTCAGGTTTTTGATAGAAGTGAAGTCTGTTTTCATCTTTGAATAATGGAAGCAGTCGCTCTTTTTCTCCTTCATTATCGCCTGATAATAAATGCAATTCGTAGCGTTTTCCCAAATCATCAATTAAATTGGCCAGACCCTTGCGGTATTTATTTTCCAAACGGAAATAGCCTATGCAAATCCCTCCGATACTCACAAAAACCTGCGATTGCAAAAAGTCCTGAGCAAAAGTATCATCACATACAAAAGCCATTGAACCCAATTTAATTTCCTGCTCCCCTATTTTCCCCTCTACCCCACCTGATGGAAACTCTTTAAAATCAACAACGTAATAAGTCTCTAAATCGATAAAATGATTGTATAAAGCAGCACTTAAAGGATGCGTTGATTGCCGGGCAAGCGACTTGATCAGCGACTTTTCATCCTTCGAAAGAGCTGTATCTCCTTCAAAAACAACTTCAACGGCATTCGATTCGGTAATAGTTCCCGTTTTATCAAAAACAATGGTGTCTACTTTTGATAAGTTTTCAATAACCTGAGTATGTTTGAGGTAAAATCCATGCCGACCAAAAATATGCATCGCATTGCCATAAGTAAATGGAATTGAAAGCGCCAATGCACAAGGACAAGCGACTATCAAAATTGCCGTAAAAATGGAAATGGCTCTTTGCGGCTCGATAAAAAACCAAACGGCAGCAGTTCCTAATGCTAAAGTAATGACAGCATAAGTAAACCATTTGCTAACGCGATCGACAATAGTATTTAATGTCTTGGCACCTACATCATTAGATACAGACTGATTCCACAGTTTGGTTAAATTGGATTGGTCGACCGATTTATTGACCTTCAGTTCTATGGCCGCGCCTACTTGTTTTCCTCCTGCATAAATGGCATCACCAATCAGCTTGCTTACAGGATTTGATTCTCCGGTAACAAAACTATAATCGATTTGCGCAACACCTTTAACCAACTCAGAATCGACAGGAATCAATTCATTATGGCGAACCAAAATCCGATCGCCTTCCTTCAAATCCCGTATCTGAATAATGCTTTCTTTTTCGTTTTCAATTTTTGTAATGGCGATGGGAAAATAAGATTTATAATCGCGCTCAAAACTTAAAGCCTCATAGGTTTTTCCCTGATACCATTTCCCAATCAGCAGGAAAAAGATAAAGCCTGCAAAAGAATCAAAATAACCTGTTCCTGTATTTGACAGGATCTCAAATGCCGATTGACCAAATAAGGCCAATATTCCCAAAGAAATAGGCAAATCGGTATTTACCATCTTCACTTTCAGGTTTTTATAGGCTGAAATCAAATAATCATTTGCACTATAAATCAGAACAGGTATTGCCAGAATAAAGATTAAAAAACTAAGAAAACGTTGCAAAGGAGGATCGACACCTAGACCTCCTGCCAGATAATCAGGCAGACTTAGCATCATTATATTTCCAAAACTAAAACCGGCAACACCCAGTTTAAAAATCAATGTTCGGTTTGTTTTTTTGGGATTTTTTTTGTCTAAATCCTCCAGTGAAATCGAAGGAGTATAATGGATGGAAGCCATCAGCTCAACTACCTGACGCATACTTATTTCCGATTCCTTATAGGTTATGCTTACTTCTTTTTTAATAAAGTTGACCGAAGAATAGCTAATGCCCGAATTTAAAGTGTTTAAATTCTCGAGCAACCAAATACAAGAGCTGCAATGGATAGTGGGGACAAAAAATGTGACTTTCGAAAAATCACCATCTTTAAATTCAAGTAATTGATTTTTAATCTCTTCCTGATCCAAATACGCAAAATTATCACCAAATTCAGGGTTATCTAGCTTTATCCCTGGCGTTTTTTCCAGCTCGTAATACGTATATAATTTATTCTGATTCAGGATTTGATAAACAGTTTTACAACCATTGCAGCAGAATGCTTTATCTTCCCAAATAACAGGATATTTTCCGCAGTCTTCACCACAATGTACGCAAGGCTGTTGTTTTGCCATTTGGAATATTTATATGAAGCACAAAAATAGGGAAATTTGAATTG
>CAYPOW010000031.1:0-2106 GCA_964412145.1 uncultured Draconibacterium sp. | reverse complement strand
TGTTTTGCCATTTGGAATATTTATATGAAGCACAAAAATAGGGAAATTTGAATTGTCTTCATTAGAAACCTTTTCCAATCACTTGTGGCAAGTCCATCTAATTAAACGCAAAGCGCACTATGATTCCGATAATTATCGGAACGCAAAGGCGCAATGCTTTATAGATCTACGAAATATTAAATAGCGTACTTATCCATAAGGGATTCCTTTGGAAGCGTAATCCTTTGCGATCCTTGCGTTAAAAATGCATTATTCAAAACTTATGTACTTCTATATTTTTTATTTAAAAATTAAAAAGGAAATTGTAAAATTCAATTGAATTGAATCAAAAACGCCCCAAAGCAATATTCGTTTATATTTGTTTTTATGTTAAAAAGAGCAATAGGGAAATGGGATTTGGTTTTACTGTTGATAAACAGCCTAATAGGTGCCGGAATCTTTGGATTGCCTTCAAAAATATTTGCACTTTCGGCCTGGTATAGCATTCCTGCCTTGTTTATTACAGCTGGAATCGTACTGATTCTGGTTTTAAATTTTGCTGAAGTAGGCAGTCGATTTACCAAAACAGGAGGTCCTTATTTGTATACTTTGGAAGCATTTGGCCGCTTTCCTGCTTTTTTAATGGGCTGGTTGCTATTAATCACACGCTTAGCTACTTATGCAGCTTTAATTAACCTTCTACCTGCTTATTTAAGTTTCTTTTTCCCAGCTTTAGGCCAGCTTTTTGGAAAGATTATCGTCATTTTCATTATCACTTTCTTTTTTGCTTATATAAATTATAAAGGAGTGAAGAGTTCGACGCATTGGAATAATGGATTAGCGATTGGCAAATTAATACCTTTGGCCGTTTTTATAATCGTGGGGCTTTTCTTTATTCAACCTGAACTTATTCAAATTCCAAATGAGCTTCCTGAAATCGGTGGATTCTCTCAATCGATTTTCCTGCTAATCTTTGCTTTCACAGGTTTTGAAGCAATAATTGTGAGTACGGGCGAGATTAAACAACCTCGAAAAAATATTCCTTTTGCATTGGTCTTTGCCCTGCTTTTTGTGAGTCTGTTTTATGTGTTGATTCAATTTGTGAGTATCGGGACATTAAGTAATTTGGCACTATCTGAAAAGCCGTTAGCAGATGCTGCTTTTTTATTTATGGGAAACAAAGGAGCCATTTTAATAACTATCGGAGCCGTTATTTCTGTTAGCGGAACGTTGAATACAGTGATGTTAATTGGTGGTCGCATTCCTTTTGCTCTGGCCGAAGAAAAACAAATCCCATCAGGAATGGCAAAAATACATCCGCGTTATTCTACTCCAGCACGGTCATTAATATTATTTGCTGTGCTTGCTTTCTTAGTCAGTGTTTCAGGCACATTTATTTATGCTATCACTATTAGTGTTATCAGTAAGGTGATGATTTTTTTAATCGTTTCGGCTGCTTTGCTACGCTTGCGATTTAAAATGAAGGATCAACGCGATTTCTTTAAACTTCGTTTTGGGAAAATATTGGCATGGTCGGGAATTATTTTATCACTTATCCTTTTATCAACGTCAAAAATGGAAGAATTTAGAGCAGTAACAATCACGCTTTTGTTTGGAGCCATTATATGGGCAATAAATGAATTTGTGAAAAGAAAGAGAAGGAAAATTAGCGTAGAGGATAAGTAGATCGTAGAAAATTTCTTTTAAAAATAGCTATTTCACTTCCGAAGGAACGGCGAAGCCCTCAACGAAGTTAATGCCAATGGCAAGAGACTCACGGAGAAGATACAGAGGTACACAAAGAAAAGTATATTTATTTTCTTATTTCGATACTGATTAGTTACTACAACTTATTTTTTTTTATTTCAAGTAACTCTTTTACAAAAATGTCAATTTGCTCCTGATCAAATCCTTTTTCCAGAGGCGGAAGAGTATTCGATGAAAGTCAAAAGATTAAAACTTCACCCTATGACCTTAAAGAAATTTCGTTAGTTTTCAAATATAATATGTTTCTTTTCCCCTTTTTTGAACCGAATTTTTAATGAGCTCTATCTGACCTATATTTAAAATTTTTATCAGATAAAAAAGGGGAGGAAAAACAACCGCTGCACTAAAAAGACTACTCCA
>CAYPOW010000030.1:13580-21069 GCA_964412145.1 uncultured Draconibacterium sp. | reverse complement strand
GTTTTTGGGTAGTATCATCAAAAATAATATGACTTTTCAAGCGCTAGTTTTTAACTGTAATTTTGTTTTCCTGAAAAAATGAATTTAAAGCCGAAGAACGTTGAATGGCAAGTTCTCTGTTAATGCCTGAAATTTTAAAATGTAATGAAACTTCGTTTCCTCTTTTATTAAAAATTAAATCGTCGCTAAGCTGTTTCATTAAAAACAAGCCTTTTCCTAAATCCATTTCCAGCTCTGATTCAAGATTTGTAGGGTCGTTAAATTGCTTTGAATTAAAGCCCTCTCCTTCATCAATAACAGAAAAAACCAAAGCTCCCTGAACGGTTTTAAAAGCTATAATTACATTTTTTTTCTCATCAAATTTGTTTCCATGTTCAATGGAGTTCCGAACAGCTTCATCCAGACTTATTAAAATAGTTGAATAATAATTGCTGTTTACATTAAAAACATCGGAAATAGTCTCCACAAACGCTTCCACCTTATATAGTTCCGTTAAACTGGATTTTATCCTTATTTCTTTATTTTTAAACATACGGTAATCTATTTAGTCGAAATTATAGAAATGATCTGTCCATCAATCCCTCTTATACTAAAATTTAGAAAATAAGTTTCTGTTAAAAAAAATTATTCCTGAACTGTATCTTCTTTTTCATCTTCAGGATCAAAAAGAGGAAATACATCTAAAATGAGACTTAATGATATGGCACTTATATCAACAGGAACCAACATCGTTTCCAGGTTTTGCGCAATTCGATCAAAGGCATCTCTTACAGAATTTGCTGCAACTAACATCTGATTACTGACTTTAGTTTCTTTGCTGCTATTTTCATCAAAAATACTCCATCCTACCTTGGCTTTATACCAATACTGGCCATCGTCGTAATTAAATATTTCCGTAAAATTTGTTCGGCTTATTCCTATCACTTCTATCTCGCCACTCACATATTTCTCCATTATTTCGAAAATGCGTTTCTCCGCCTCCGTGAAATTGATGGCATCAACTAAATAAGTTTCTGAAACGCGATTCATCTTTCCGTGATCGTCTATTTTTTGATATTTTATTTTACAAAGAAACCATGTTTGCATAGTACTGTTTTTTTTGCAAAAATAGAAAAGAAGAGGGGTTATTAAGCAAATTTTTATAAATAAAATAGACGCTCTTCAAAAAGCTGTATTTTTGAGGCAAAATATAGAACGATGATCAATCATAAAAATTATTATCCATTATACTTTATCCTGGTATTTTTAGCCGGAATTTTACTTGGGCAATATGGTTTTAAAAAGAAAGCGGGTTCTTTCGACAACAATAATAAGATTAATAATATTATTCAATATATACAAAACGACTATGTTGACAGCGTGTCCCTATCGAAAATAGAAGAAATTACTATTGAATCTATTCTGGCAAAATTGGATCCTCATTCTGTTTATATTAGTGCTGAAGAATTTCATGCCGCAAACGACCCTCTTTTGGGAAATTTTGATGGTATTGGGGTTCAATTTAGAATGATAAACGATACTGTTGTTGTCATTCTGCCTTTGAACAACGGCCCTTCGTTAAAAGCAGGAATCATTGCCGGCGATAGAATTGTAATTGCCGATAAAGATACATTAGCCGGGAAAAAATTCAGTAGTCTTGATATACAAAAACACCTGAAAGGAGAGCGTGGGACTCAGGTTAATCTGTGGATTAAACGAAAAGGGAGAAACGATTTGATTCCTTTTGTTATAAAAAGAGCTGCCATACCAACTCATAGTATCGATGCTCATTTTATGTTGGATGACGAAACAGGATTAATAAAATTAAGTCAATTTTCTGCAAGCACAATTGATGAATTTGAAAAGGCAATGGAGGAGCTAAGCAAATCGGGAATGAATAAGCTTATACTCGATTTACGTAGAAATACTGGTGGCTACCTGGGTGCTGCAATTTTTATTGCTGATCAGTTTCTTGAAAAAGGAGCCTTAATTACTTATACTGAAGGTGTTAACCGACCTAAAACAGTTTATAAATCAACTGGCAAATCACCATACTTAAAAGATGAATTAATACTTTTAATCGATCAAAATTCAGCTTCGGCTTCAGAAATTGTAGCTGGCGCCATACAGGATAATGACAGGGGATTAATCGTTGGGCGAAAATCTTTTGGTAAAGGACTTGTACAGGAGCAAATGAATTACAAAGACGGCTCCGCTGTTAGGCTAACAGTAGCACGTTACTATTCGCCTAGCGGTAGAAGCATTCAAAGGCCTTATGAAAACGGCAATGAAGATTATTATACGGATTATTATAACAGAATCCACAAAGAGATAGTAAATGGAATGGATAGTTCCTCAATTTCAGACTCCCAAAAATACAAAACGCTCAATGGTAGAGTAGTATTTGGCGGAGGTGGTATCTGGCCCGATCACTATATTGCAGTAGATACAACTATCAATTTTTCTTTTTATAATCAACTGTTAAACAGATCCTTAATCTATCAATTTGCTTTCGATTATGTTGAAGAAAACAGAGCTAAGCTCACTACTTATCAATCAGTATATGACTTTTTGAATACCTTCAATCAAGACCAAGTACTTTACAATCAATTTATTAATTTATCCGAGGTTCAAAAATTAAAACCAGGCAAAAAGGATTTGCTCGATACAAAGCTTTACATACTTACTCTTTTAAAAGCAGAGATTGCACGCAATTTATATGAGGATGGTTTTTATCCTGTATTTCTGCAAAACGATAATTTTATAGCTGCCGCTCTTAAATTATTCAATGAAAATGTATCGAAAACAGAATAGAATGAAAATATTTATTTAAGACCCCGTTTGTTTTTAGATGAGTATAGTTTGTAAATTTACCAAAGAAATACCTAATTAATTGAACACAGATTTGGAAGGAATTGTCATTAAATCGACGGGAAGCTGGTATCTTGTACAAACACAAGAGCGGAATTTCTATAATTGCAAGATAAGGGGACGTTTCAAAACGAAAGGGATACAAAGTACAAATCCTATCGCTGTGGGCGACGAAGTAAGCTTTTCTAAAGAAAAAGAAGACGGGATGGGTGTAATAAACTCCATACATCCACGACGAAATTATCTAATACGAAAGGCAACAAAATTAAGTAGTCGTTCTCATATTATTGCTTCCAATATTGATTACGCTATAATCGTTATTTCATTAGCTTTTCCGAGAACATCGAGCGGGTTTATTGATCGGTTTCTAATCACTGCTGAAGCCTATCATATTCCATCTATTTTAGTTTTCAATAAAATTGATTTAAACGATTCTGAGATAGAAAACCAAATGAATGAATGGATGGAAATCTATCAAAAAATTGGGTATAATTGTTTGGCCTTATCCGCAAAAACAGGCGAAGGCGTAGATGCATTAAAAAAACTTATTCAGAATAAAACCAATTTATTCAGCGGACATAGTGGTGTCGGTAAATCTGCTTTGATTAATTCCATTCAGCCTGGCCTTCAACTTAAAACTTCAATTGTATCTTTATCAACAGAAAAGGGAACGCATACAACTACTTTTGCTGAAATGCATCCTCTTGATTTTGGTGGCTATATAATTGATACTCCGGGCATTAAAGGATTTGGATTAATTGATTTCGAACCTGAAGAGGTGCCAAAATATTTTCTTGAATTTGGAAAATACGCTTCAAAATGTAAGTTTACCAACTGTTCGCATACACACGAGCCAAATTGCGCCGTGATAAATGCCGTAAACAATAGTGAGATTGCTCAATCGAGATATAATAACTATCTTGCAATCATTAACGACGATTATTTTTCCGAAAAGCCCTATTAATATGCTCGCGATAGAATTAATTAGTGAATATATTGTCCCGCTAAAAACATCAGATACTGCAATTACTGCCTTAAGTTTGATGGAAGAATTTAAAGTAAAGCATTTACCCATTGTAAATGAAAACGTATTCTTGGGTCTTATTTCAGAAGAGGATATATTTTCATACAATCAATTTGAGGAAGCTATAGGCGCTCATCCGATTGTAAAACCACAAATATCTATTCATGAAAATAAACATATTTATGATGTGCTTACTGCATTTCAGCAAGGCCAGTTAAGTTTATTACCTGTTATAGATGCTAAAGGTATTTATCTTGGTGCTATTCATTCCTGGGTTTTAGTTAGTAAATTGGCTGAAATTACAGGCGTTATTGAACCCGGGGGAATTATTATTTTAGAAATGAATGTTCATGACTATTCTTTATCGCAAATTGCGCAAATAGTTGAATCGAACAATGCTAAGCTTATCAATTTATATGTCCGTAGCCATTCGGACTCCACACGTTTAGAGGTGACATTGAAATTAAACACGATGGATATTGAACCGGTTTTACAAACTTTTTACAGATACAATTATCTGGTTCGAGCTTTTTATGCTGAAGAAAAATTAGACTCCAAAATTCGAGATAATTACGATTCCCTAATGAACTATTTGACTGTATAAATGAAAAAAATATTTGCATTTCTCTTTTTCTCCATTCTAATAGCTCCTGTTTTTAGCCAAAAACAAGCTGCCGATTGCAACGATTCAATAGAAATAGTTTACGTAAATAAGATTTACCTTAATGGAAATAAAATTACTCACGATAAAATAATTTACAGAGAATTAGCTGTTAAAGCAGGAGATAGTTTATGCTACCTTACATTTATGCAATCGCTAAAAAAAAGCAAGGAAAATTTGCAAAACACTTCCCTGTTTAATTTTGTCGATATACGTGATATACAGGTTGTTAGTAAAGGTAAAAGATTTGCTGATGTACATATAAATGTAAGCGAACGCTGGTATATCTGGCCTATGCCAATTTTAGAACTCGCAGAAAGAAATCCAAACGCATGGTGGGAAACAAAAGAATTGTCAAAAATCAATTACGGAATGTTCTTTACCTGGGAAAATTTTCGAGGAAGAAGAGAGGCTTTAAAAATTACGGCCCAAGGAGGCTATGATGAAAAATTTGTATTTCATTACGATATTCCTTTCATTAATAAGTTACAAACATTAGGAGTAATTTTCGGCGTTGGACTAACACGTAATCACGAAGTAACCTATCAAACCATCAATAACCGACCTGTTCGCTATCGCGATTTAGAGTATATTCGACATCAATATTATACCAATATCACCCTGAATATCAGAAAGAATATCTATACTTCGCATTCATTTAGATTTGCTTACGACGATCATCAATATGGTTTAAAAGTATTTGAACTTAATCCTCAATTCGATCCAAAACAAAACACTATTTTCAAGTACTTTTCATTAAGTTATGCATATAGAAACGACCATCGCGATAATAAAAGCTACCCACTGAACGGATATTATCTTGATGTTATTTTATCTAAGCAAGGTTTGGGTATTTCTCCAGAAGCAAATGTTGATCAATTGACGCTATCTACTAAATTGCGTAAATACTGGAATTTAGATAATCAATGGTATCTGGCAGCCGGTTTCACTGGAAGAGTTGCTAACACAGGACTAAACCCCTATTTCCTAAATACTGGCCTTGGTTATCATCAAGATTTTGTTAGAGGATACGAACATTATGTGATTGATGCTGAGACATTTGCATTAGTAAAAACCGATTTAAAATATGCCTTGGTTCAAGATCGAATTAATAGCATTTCTTTTCTGCCAAGCAAGTTTAGTAAATTTCACTGGTCAGTTTATTTAAGTTTCTTTTTTGATGCCGCATATTCAACCACTGAATTACCACAAATGACCAATACCTTGCAAAATGAACTATTAATAGGATATGGTGCAGGTATAAATTTTGTAACGTATTACGATATGGTTTTCCGTTTTGAATATTCCTATAATGATAAGCTAAAAGAAAAAGGCTTCTTTATGAGCTTTGTTTCGTCTTTGTAAGAAACGCATAAGTTTCTATCACATAAAAAAGGGAAAAACTTTCGCCTTTACCTTCATCATTTTAACAAAATAAATTTTTATTTATCAAAAGCAGTAAAGAAATTCAATTGATTTTCTTCCACTGCCGTCTGATATGTTTTCCAGTCGCCTGCAAAGAAAGCATCAATATCGGCTATATATTTATCAATAGCTTCTTTGGCTTTTTTAAGCGCTAGCTCTTCTCTGAGTGCTGGAGCATCGGTATAACCCATCAAACCCCAAGAGGCTTGTCGTAATACACTTGGCAATAGTTTAGAATTGCGGAAAATGCCTTGCACTTTAGGTTGTTCTAATAGAGCCGTAAAATCGTTTAACTGCTTAGAAACCTTTTTATGCAATTCCTTTATTTCCTTATGCTCTTCTTTGTCGAGAGGCTTAATAATGAATGAAATATTTTTTATTAGCGCTTTAGCATCGCGCACCTTATCAGCAGCAGCTGTTGCACGTTCAACTTCTTTATTGAGGCTGTTTTGCAATTCTTGACGAGCCAATAAATCTTCCATTTTATATGTAATACGATGATCGAAGATGACCTTTACTTTTTGAGTAGAAGTTGCTCCATTATAGGAAAGTTTTACTTCATAATCGCCAGGTAAAACGGATCCACCTCTTGGTTCCCGTAATTTATCTTTGGGTTTCGCTTGATTTGGGAAACGAACGCCTTTTTTATTAAATCGCCAATAATAGCGCTGAATTCCGTTTTTAGGACTTTTACGAATGGTCTTTAACAATTCGTCTTGCGCATCAAATATCTCGATAAGCAAACTATCTTTAACACCTTCAGAGGGCTTAGCAATATAGGAAAGCATTGCGCCTTGCCTTTTGTTTTCGCCATAGAATAATCCATCGGCACCAAAGCGCATTCCTGGAGGTTGCTTAAACACATTCATTTCTGCTTCTGGAATAGGGAAAAGATGAGCCGACTCATCCAATAAAGCAACACCTTTTTGAGCCAATTCTCGTAGCGGTTGAATATTGTCGATAATATAAGCTGCTCTACCAAAAGTTCCAATAATTAAATCGTTTTCGCGAGGATGAATACGCATATCCATAGTAGATACCGTTGGATACTTATTGGTGTATTTGCTAAAGGTTTTACCTGCATCTATACTGATATATAATCCGCTTTCGGTTCCAACAAAGTATAGGTTTTCCGCTTTAGGATCTTGCACAAAAGAAAGGGCATAGCCTTTTACTTTTTCGGTACTTAGGATATTGGTCCACTTTTTACCGTAATCGGTTGTATGAAAGATATAGGGCGCCCAATTGTCTCTACGGTAATCATTAATCACAACAAAAGCTTCCGCTTCGTTATAAGTTGAAGGATGGATTTGTGGAATCCAAGAACCAGAAGGTAGGCCTTTGATTTTTCCAATCACGTTTTTCCAGTTTTTTCCTCCATCGATCGTTAATTGAAGATTCCCATCATCCGTTCCTACCCAAATAATTTCTTTATTTAATGCGCTTGGCGCGATAGCTAGGATGGTTGTATAGTTTTCTGCTCCAGTAGCATCATACGTCAATCCACCGCTTTCCATTGATTTTTGTTT
>CAYPOW010000030.1:0-13480 GCA_964412145.1 uncultured Draconibacterium sp. | reverse complement strand
TTTCTGCTCCAGTAGCATCATACGTCAATCCACCGCTTTCCATTGATTTTTGTTTTGTAGAATCATTTGTGGTCAAATCTGGTGAAATGATTGACCAGCTATTGCCTCTATCTGTACTTTTATGTACATATTGACTGCCAAAATAAACACCTTTTGCATCGAAAGGATCGGCACAAATAGCAGCATTCCAATTGAAACGTAGGTCATCACCATCAGGGTGAACTGGCTGTACAAATTTGCTATGACCAGTTTCTAAATCGTAACGCATAACATTTCCTTGCTGACTCATTGTAAATCCATAGCGAGAATCGGTTCTATCAGGAACTACATCAAAACCGTCGCCAAAAGAAAGCTCTTGCCAATAAACATTCTGAATGCCCTGTACATTATATACCTGTGATGGTCCACGCCAAGAACCATTGTCTTGCATGCCACCATACACATTATAAGGCTTATCCATATCGTAATTGATATGATAAAATTGAGCTAAAGGTAGATTGCGAATAAAACGCCAGGTTTTACCGCGATCTCTAGACATTGTTAAACCACCATCATTACCATCAATGATAAAGCTGCCGTCTTTGGGATGCATATACCAAGCATGATGATCGGGATGTGCTTTAGCATAAGGCATCATGGTTCTAAAGGTTTTACCACCATCGTCGCTTACATCTACAAGAGAATGCAGATTGTATAAACGGTTCTCATTATTCGGGTCGATATGGATTTCGCCATAATAGAATGGGCGACCGCCAATATTTTTATCAGCAACCACTTTAAATTGATGTCCACCATCATCAGAACGATAGAGCGCGTTTTTCTTCGATTCAACAAGCGCATACACAACTTTAGTATTATTGGGTGAAATCCCTAGTCCAATACGTCCTAGCTCACCTTTTGGTAAACCATTCTTATCATTTAGGCGTTGAAAATTCTTTCCCCCATCGTAGGTTACATAAAGGCCAGAACCTTCGCCACCAGAAGTAAAGAACCATGGCTGACGAGAGAATTGCCACATGCCGACAAATAATTTGTTGGGGTTGGAAGGATCCATAATAAGATCACCTGCACCAGTAGTATTGTTGAGGTAAAGGATTTTATTCCAACTATCGCCACCGTTGGTTGTTTTAAAAAGGCCACGCTCTTCGCTAGGGCCCCAAGCAGAACCTTGAACACCAACATAAATGGTTTCGGCATCTCGAGGATCGATAATAATACGGTGAATATTACGGGTCTTTTTTAAACCCATATGTTTCCAGGTTTTTCCGCCATCCATACTTTTATAGATACCGTTTCCACTGCTTTGGCTATTTCTGGGGTTACCTTCTCCGGTACCTACCCAAATGATATCATTTGCATTCTGATCAATCTTTATTGCTCCCACAGAAGCAAAATCCTGATCATCGAAAATAGGTTCCCAGTTGAGTCCACCATTTTCAGATTTCCATACACCTCCTGAGGCCGTTCCTATAAAAATAATATCAGGGTTTTCTGTTACAACATCAACGGCAGTAACTCGTCCGCTCATACCAGCAGGACCAATTGAACGTGCTTTTAGGCCGTTAATTTGCTCCATAGTAAGACTTTGAGCAAAGGATAAGCTCGAGAATATAGCCAATACGAAAAGAAGACTAAAACGAATTTTTAGAGATAGATTTTTCATTAATTATGTTTTGGTTACTGTTTTATTTATCAAAGAAGCGCACACACAGTTAATAGAAGTGTAAAACATTTCTTTTGGTTTTTCAAAGATGGGAAATTTTTTGATCCTGTGCTAATTGGTTGATGTGCAAATGAACTTAGCGTAAACTTGTTTTTGTTTCAAGACAAAAGATAAATATTATTCTCTTTTTAGCTGAAGATAAGGGTTCCACAAGTTTTGCCTTGAGCCAACTTCATCACATCAGCAAATTAATCCATCATCACATTAGCATATCAATAAGCTCTTTCACCTTTTCCTTCGATATAATTTATAAAGCTGGTATTCACCACTTTATTACCACCAGGAGTAGGATAGTCGCCAGTAAAATACCAATCTCCCTTGTGGTTTGGAAGCGCTGTATGCAGGTCTTCAATACTTTGATATATAACCGTCACTTTAGCTTTAACTTGTTTAGGAGTAACCAATTGAGCAATCTTATCAGAGATTTGTTGAGCCGTAAAAGGTCGGTAAATATCTTTCACATGATTGATCACCTCTTCTTTTGGTAACTTTTGTTGAGCCTTGCACTTTAAATAAACTTCATTGATAATTGACTCCTGTTTTGTTTCTTTCAATAGTTCCATTACCGCCTTAAAGGCGATAAAATCACCTAAACGCGCCATATCAATTCCATAACAATCAGGGTAACGAATTTGAGGTGCAGAAGACACCACAATAATTTCTGTTGGGCCTAATCGGTCGAGGATGCTGATAATGCTTTGTTTTAATGTCGTACCACGAACGATAGAATCATCTACAATTACTAATTTATCTTTCCCGTATTCTATTGAACCATAAGTAATATCGTATACATGACCCACCAAATCATCACGTTGATTATCTTGGGTAATAAAAGTACGAAGTTTCATATCCTTCACCGCTACAGTTTCTATACGCGGTGTAAAAAGCAAGATGTCTTCCAGTGATTTTTTGTTAAGCTTATCCCCCAATTGTAAAACCTGATCAGCCTTTTGCTGATTACAAAACATATGCAATTCTTCAACCATTCCCTGAAAAGCTACAGCTGCCGTATTAGGAATATAGGAAAAAACAGTCGTACGTAAATCGTGCTGAATAGCATCTAAAACTGTTGGTGTAATTAAAGCGCCCAGCTTTTTGCGCTCCTTATAAATATCTTTATCGGTACCTCTACTAAAATAAATGCGTTCAAAAGTACAGGCTTTAGGCGTTTTTGGAGTAAGTACCTGAACTTCCTCAACATGATTATTATGCTTGATGATTAAAGCATAACCCGGTTTCAGCTCTTTAACCTTTTTACCAGGTACGTTCAGGCTGGTTTCTATAACAGGCCGCTCGGATGCTGCTACAACAATATCATCATCCACATAATAAAAAGCAGGTCGGATACCCGAAGGATCTCGCATAATAAAAGCATCTCCATGACCTAATAATCCTGTAACTACATAACCACCGTCCCAGTCGTTTGAAGCGCGCTGAAGAATGCTTTTAATATTTAAATGATCAGCAATTTGATGCGTAATTTCTTCTTTGGTGAAGCCCTCGTATTTATATCTTCTATATAATTCTTCGTTTTCTTCATCTAAAAAGTGTCCAATTTTTTCCAGCATCGTAATGGTATCAGACGTCTCTGTTGGATACTGTCCAAAACCTACCAGTCTGTCAAACAGCTCATTAACATTGGTAAGATTAAAATTACCGGAAAGAATTAAGTTGCGTGTTTTCCAATTGTTCGTCCTTAAAACAGGATGAATACTATCGATAGAATTTTTACCAAAAGTGCCATATCGTAGGTGACCCATAAAAACTTCACCCGTAAAACGATGATTCATTTTCAAATAATTCACATCGTTTAGCAAATCGGCATTTTGCTTTTCCAGCTTAAGAAAAGGCGCATAAGCTGTTTTAAAAATATCTTTTAGTGGCGAATCGCTATTGGATCGTTCACGACTAATGTATTTGTGTCCTGGGGGCATTCCCAATTTAACATTAACGATTCCAGCACCATCCTGTCCGCGATTATGCTGTTTCTGCATTAGCAGATGCATCTTATTTAAGCCCCAAAGAGAAGTGCCGTATTCTGCAAGGTAGTATTCAAGGGGTTTACGTAGCCGTAAAAAGGCAATTCCACATTCGTGTTTTAACTGATCGCTCATGCTCTAAATCAATTGTTGAAATTCATTTTTAAGAAGCGCAAAGTTTCGCATAAAAAACTTGATAAAAAACTTTTTATTCTATTTTATTTGATTCTAAAGATAAGGCTTTTTTTTAAGGTTTTTTTTTAGCGCCTCTGCGTGATTTTTTCTCTCGCAAACTGCTAAGTCGCAAAGTTTATTTCAACTATATTTTTTTTTCTCCGCCTCTCTGCGTCTCTCCGTGAAAATTTTGTTTCCAAAAGCTGCAAAACTTTTTATTGTGTCTATCGAATCTTTTAATTGTTTATCACCCTTCGTTGTCTTGAGTAAGGCCAATTTTAATCTAAAGATACATTGTTCCCAGCATCAAAAAAAACCATTAAATTAGAGCCATGAAAAAAGCAATAATCCCCTTTTTTCTTCTGGCATTTATTGTTGGAGGATGTTTAAATGAATCACAAACCCCAAAAGGAATTGTTATTGAAATATATTCGCCTGATTTAATGGATACTAACACCGTTTACATTACAGGCAGTATTCCTGAATTAGGTAGCTGGAATCCACAGGCTATTAAAATGAGGCCAATTGAAAATCATCGCTGGCAATATTCTATTCAAGGTAAAGTTCCGGAATTAATTGAATACAAATTCACGCTTGGAAGCTGGGAAAATGAAGCTGCCGGAGCCAATGGTTTGCCTTTGCAGAACTTTGTGCTAAAACCAAACGGTGATACTTTAATAAATCATACGATCAATTTTTGGGGCAATGGAGAACCAAAAGCCATTAGTGGTCAAGTAACAGGCCGAGTTGACTATTTAGGGAAAATGAATGGCGAAGGTATTCTAGATCGCGATGTAATTATCTGGCTACCTAATGATTATGAATCAAATAGCAAAAATAAATATCCTGTACTTTATATGCATGATGGTCAGAATATTTTCGATCCTACCACTAGTTCTTTTGGTATAGATTGGAAAATAGACGAAACTTTGGATAGTCTGTCGAAACTTGGAACTATTGATATTCCGCTAGTTGTTGGTATCTACAATACAAGTGAAAGAACGGCCGATTATACAATTGGAAACCAGAGCCAGGCCTATATGAAGTTTGTAGTTGATATTGTAAAACCATTTATTGATAAAAATTACCGCACACTTCCTGATCGAGAAAATACAGCAGTAGGGGGTTCTTCGTATGGAGGTTTAATCTCCTTTAAACTGGCCTGGGAATATCCACATATTTTTTCCAAAGCATTCTGCCTATCACCTGCTTTTAAAGTTCAAAATATCGATTATGTTCAGAATGTTTTGGACTATCAAGGACCACCCAAAGCTTTGACTTTTTATATTGATAATGGAGGTGTTGGTCTGGAAGAACAATTGCAACCAGGCATTATAGATATGCTAGAAGCTCTTGATCTTAAAAGATATAGAACGAATAAGGATATTTTTTGGATACATGATAAAGAAGCTCGCCATTTTGAATCAGATTGGGCTAAACGCATGCCTAAAGCATTTGAATTGATGTATTCCAAGAAATAATATACTAATTACAAGTCGCTGGCAGATTTAAGTACAATAAGAATTACACCATTTGCACCACGCGAGCCATAAATTGCAGCAGAAGATCCTTTTAAAACAGATATTGATTTAACATCGTTTGGAGATATATTGGAAATGCCGAATGAAGGACTTCCATTCACAATAAAAAGCGGTTCGTTGCTTAAAGTTAAGGAGGACATTCCACGAATAGTAATACTATTTCCACTTACTACAACTCCTGGCACTTCGCCTCGAATCATATCGAAAATATTGGTGTAATTTCTAGCGCTTTTTATGCGTTCATCATTAACTACTCCAACGCTGGTAGTCAATTTCCGCTTATCAGTAGTACCATAACCAACATTTATCATTTCTTTATCTTCCTCAATTGGAACATTTAGAGGATCCTGCATGGTGGCACCTCCAGCTCCTTTAAGGGTAAATATAATTTCTTCCTGTCCTTTATATTCAACCTCATCGGCCCCATTAAAAATAGTGAAAACCATAATCGCCTTAACAGAAGGTTTTATTTTAATTCTAAATTTTCCTTCTTTATTGCTTTTCACATTCGTATTTTTTTCATCAACAAATACAATTGCATTCTGAACTGGATTGTTCTTAGCATCAAGCACTATTCCGTTCAACTTTATTTTTTTGCTTTTCTTTTTTCCTTGAGCATAGCTTCCGCTAACTAGAAATATGCATACTAAAAGTATTGAGGTTAATTTCCATTTCATGATTTATCATTTTTTGTTTTACGAAGATACATCTTTTTCAGAGTGAATTTCAAATTTTAGATTCTTACATTTTTTAACCTGCTAAGGACATGTTTATTGCTTTCATCAATTTTTAATGAATTGAAAATTATGTACTTTCGCTTATAATTAATCAACTAAAAACATAAACCTATGCAAAAATTATTTATCATTTTTACTTTTTTTGTCTTTGGACAATCGCTCTTGCAAGCACAAAATAAAAAAATAGTGTCTCCTGCCATTTATGACGACTGGAAAGCGGTGAGTGCGCCTATCATTTCTGCTCAGGGAAATTTTGTAAGCTTCGAGGTAAATCCACAAGTTGGAGATGGAAACTTGATTATCAAATATTTAGATGATAGCAACGAAAAATTATTTTCTCGTGGATACAAAGCTGTTTTTCCCGAAACGGAGGAATTTATAATTTTTCAAGTTAAGGCTGAATATAAAAAAGTTCGTGATCTTAAATTGAAAAAGAAGAAGAAGAAAGATTTACCAAAAGACTCATTGTTTATCCTAAATTTAAAAACAGGCGCACTTGAATCTTATCCTGAACTAATTTCTGCTAAAGTTTCAATAGAGGAAAGTAATTGGATGGCCTTTTTAGTGAAGCCGGAGGAGCCAAAAAAAGACACAAGTAAAAAAGAGGCAAAAAAACCTAAAAAAAACAAACCAAAAGACGATCCTAAAACCAACACTTTAATAGTTCTAAATCCTTCGAGTGGATATAAACATGAGTTCAAAAATGTGGTTGAATTTTCCCTTTCCAGAAACGGCCATCTAATTGGCTATAGCACATTTGAAAGAGATAGTCTACCACTCTCTAAGTTATTTGTTTTTAATACGAAAAAAGAGATTTCTTCAGAAGTATTTGAATTGGAAGGAATACTAAAAAAACTTACGGCGGATAATAGCGGTACAAACCTTGCTTTTTTAAGCACAATAGATACAGCCAAAAGGAAATTGTATAGCTTGCAAAATTATTCCCTTAAACAAGGAATTATAAAACAAATTGCAGATACCACTGGCGCACAATTTTCGAATAATTGGATAGTTAATGTATCTGGTCGGATTTATTTTTCTCGCGATGACGAAAAACTCTATTTTGGTATTTCAGAAAAACCAGACTTCGAAATTAAAGATACTTTACTTCCTGAGGAAAAAGTAAATATCGATTTATGGCATTGGGAAGATCAATATTTGCAACCACAACAATTAGCTCAACTTAAACGTGAGAAAAACAAAAGCTATTTAAGCGTTTATCATCTAAAAACAGATAAGCTTGTTCAACTGGCCTCCGAAGAAATGGAAGATGTTAGAACATTGCTCAAAGGAAATGCTGATATAGCTTTAGGAACAGATAATAGAGCTTACCGTAAGAAAACATCATGGGAAATGCCCGGCTACCGCGATGTATATGCATTAGATGTCAAAACAGGAAATAAAACACTGATAATCAAAGAAACACAATCGCGTTTTGGCTTATCGCCGAATGGCAAATATGTATACTGGTATGCCAATGCAGATAGTAATTGGTACGCAAAACCCACAAAGGGAGGAAATGTCGTTTTTTTGAGTAAAGGAATTGATTTGCCTTTATATAATGAGTCTCACGACTTACCACAAGATCCACGTGATTATGGAATTGCAGGTTGGACAGCCAACGATAAAAACATAATTTTCTATGATAAATTTGATTTGTGGTTGGCCGATCCCTCAGGAAAAGAAAAAGCCATCAATCTAACCAATGGCTTTGGGCGAAAAAACAATACAGAATTACGCTATTTAAAATTGGATAATGAAGAAGAATGGATAAATACCAAGGATCCTATTCTGCTTAAGGCACAGAATAAAACCACAAAACAAGCCGGTTTTTACAGCCTTAATTTCAAAACCAAAAAAGTTAGTGAATTGACTTTGGGCGATTTTCGTTATTATCCACCTACAAAAGCGAAAAATGCAAATCGTATTATTTGGCGAAGAGGAAATGTTAAAGAATATTATAACCTGTGGTCAAGCTCTTTAGCTTTTGAAAATATAAACAAACTTTCTGATGCCAATCCACAACAAAATGAATATGTTTGGGCCGATGTAGAATTGGTTAAATGGAATAATATGGATGGGAAAGAAGTTGAAGGTCTTCTTTACAAACCTGATAATTTCGATCCAAACAAAAAATATCCAATGATTGTCTATTTCTACGATTTGCATTCTGATAATTTATTCAATCATTACAGACCGGGTCCCAGTCGTTCAGTAATTAATCCAATTCATTATGTTAGCAATGGTTATTTAGTTTTTATGCCTGATATTCATTATAAAGACGGTTATCCTGGAATGAGCGCATACAATCACGTAGTGAGTGGAACTTTGGCAATGATAGCAAAAGGATTTGTCGACAAAGCAAATATTGGTATACAAGGACAAAGTTGGGGTGGTTATCAAGCGCTCTATATTGTTACGCAAACAGATATTTTCAAAGCAGCAAATTCTGGTGCCCCAGTATCCAATATGACCAGTGCTTATGGTGGTATAAGATGGCAAAGCGGAATGAGTCGCATGTTCCAATACGAAGAATCGCAAAGTAGGATAGGTGGAACTTTATGGGAAAAACCAATGCAATATATCGAAAACTCCCCTGTATTTTATGTGCCCAAAATAAATACGCCAATCATGTTTCGCCATGATGATAAAGATGGGGCAGTGCCGTGGTATCAGGGAATAGAAATTTTTGTCGCTATGCGTCGTTTGAATAAACCAGCTTGGTTACTAAATTACAACGATGCAGGGCATAATTTAACTGTAAAACGATCCAACCAAATGGATTTCACTATTCGGATGAAGCAGTTTTTCGATCATTATCTAAAAGACGCTCCTGCTCCTGAATGGATGGTTGATGGAATTCCAGCAAAAGATAAAGGGAAGAATTTAGGTTTGGACTTAAAATAATAAGCAGCGGAGATAGTGCACGAATATGATGTTTATCATATTAGTGCACTATCAAAAAGCTTCCTTATTAAACCAATTTTGCCGAAACGCATTCGTACGTATTTCATCAATACGCGTTTCAAAATTAGCTCTTAAACCTGATTGCGAAATATAGTCTATGGCTTCCTGAAAAGAGCGAAGCATGCTTGTAAAAAAAGCCTCCTGACGAACAAAATTCTCAGCAGAATACTGTTGAGCTACCTCTATATTATAGAGCATAAGATCCGCTATCAAGTTAGTTTCCATTCCCAATTTAATAAACGTGCGGATATATTTCTGCGCAACCGATCGACGCTTTTTAGGCTTTCTGCCTGATACTGGAAAGTACTCATTCTTAATCTTAAACTTACACTCTTCTATCCGCTTGTTTTCGTTTGGATTAAAAACAAAATCGTAAAATATTTTCACTTCTTTTAATCGCGTATACAATTCCAGTACCTGCTCTTCGAGTTGCTCCTTTGACAATTCACGTACATATTTTTTTAATGCTCTTTTGCTCATTTGCAAATTAATAAAACGTGTATTTGATTCATGATAAATTATTTATTACCACATATCATCCTGTTTTATTGAATGTTATGCATCGGCAACAATTGTTTTAAGACCAAAAATAAGTAAAAGATTCAACCGTTATTTATCCCGGATTTTTCTCAACTGGATTACCCTTATCATGGTTCCAGACATTAAAGTTTAGTCCAAATCGAACGCTTGCCTTGCTATGATTCTGAAACGGAGCTACCGCAGACAATATATTATCGCCTAAAACATAAAATTGTATTATGCCTAGTTTTAGCGACATTCCCAATCCAATATTTGCAAAAGAGCCTCTCATAATTGAATAATTTGCTTTCAATCCTAAGGCATTTCCAAATTGCCTGTTTATGCCAAAGCTTAAAGCCGATTCTAATTGTCCACCATAAGTCCTTCCCCAAAGCAAAACGTCTACCCAACTTTTGTTATCAAGTTTATAGGAGCCGCTCAAATAATATTTTGTAGTCAAACTTGTTTTATAACTATTATTTGATTCTGCAATATTAAAACGCGCATCCAATGTATCCAGGATTTCCTCAAAAGGATCGTCTTCACCATCATCATTTCCACCAATACTACCCAAATCAACACCATTAAAACTGTATGAGCCAGAAGGGATTGCATAATTGGCAACATCTGTTTTCCATTTAATAAATCCAAAATCGATAACGCTTGCGCTTAAATGAATTCGCTCATTTAGATCGTATTGAGCACCCAAATCAAAGGCAAAGCCTCTGTTTTTTGAATTAAAAATATACGAAATCGGGTTAAAATTGTCCCAATCAATAGAATCTTGAATATCGGGTGCTCCATAAAATGAAGTATTTACCAAAATATCAGCATCGGCCTGAACACGAAAGCCTGTTGTTGCGTCTTCTTCTGTAAGAATGGAAGCATTAAACTTATCAAAACTCACATTGCCTAATCCCATTAGATATTTAATTCGTGCTCCAAGTATCAGTTTATCAGAATAATTATAAGAAAAACCAAGGTGATATTGCAAATAGGCTGTGATATTCAAATCCATATCACTAAAATCGGCCACTTGATTCATAAACCTTGAATCTCCATTTCCATACCACATCAACTCGAGCAATTCTTTGTCAACATTTATTCCTGCATCAATTTGAGTGCTTATACCAAAAGAAACAAAACCTTTCGGGATTCGAAAACCGCTAAACAGAATCTCTTCCTGAAAAGTCATGTCTACGCCATTATGATCATCAAGTAAACCTATCAAATTACTAATATTCAATATGGTAGAATCAGAGTTTGGATCATCTTGCAATATCTCATCAGTAAAATCAAACGAATTAGTAACATCAATATTAACGGAAGATAAGGCTGGAAATCCTAATACAAAACGTGATGAATTCTCAATTGCAGGATTGGTCATATAATTTTGAGGAACGGCCTTGAAGTTATGCAATACGAAGTTAGTTTGGGCAGAAGTAAGACTACCAATCAAAAGCAGGAAAGCTATAAAAAAGTGTTTCTTTCTCATAATTAATCAGTTTTTATTTGAAGCTGCAAGCCTAAGAATAGTTTAAGCTCATAGTTTGAATACAATTTAACACTTTGTTGTCCTTGATTGCTTGTGCTAACCTGTGCACTAATTTTTACAGAGTTGGACAACAACATATTATCAAATTTCGTTTTATCAATGGCAATGTTCAGTTTGCTTGTAGTGGGGGAGCTTACTTTTCCATTTGCATCAACTTCTGCTGCTAATATACTGGATAGATTGATGTTATCAATTTCCTGATCCGTAATTGTATCCATAAAAATAAGATTTAAATCCATTGAAAACGGAAGACCGTTTTGAATGTTTAAGAGGATATTAGCAGATTCAAAAAGGCCGTCGATATCTTCTAATTCCGAGCCTAAATCAATTTCGGAGCTTTGTTCAAATTGCAAATTGGCAATGGATAGATTTAATGGCAAATCCATCTGTACACCAAATACAATTTGACTCTCATCGGTCACAAAATTAGGACTTCCGTCGCCAAATGTGTTTGAAACAACTACACCACCATATTCCAGAGTTACTGGGGGAAGGGCTAATAATTCAACAATATCAGAAGTTTCTTTTGTAATTTGAATTTGATCAATAACGTTTTCTCCAATTACATTGGGGTATGCAAAATAAATGGTGTCATTTCCGGCTTCATTTAAATAATTTAGCGCTTGAACATTTCCATCTTTATCTTTTCCGTTTAATTGAAGAGCCGCAGCTATGGGTAAACCAACAGAATTAGAATAAGTAATATTGATTATCGGGTCGGTAAGTGTAAAATCACCTTCAATATCCTCAAAAAAATCAGCACCAAAATCCATTATTTCAGGATCAAAATTGATTGTTGTTTTACCAAAGAACCCTTTGACCAAAGAATATTCGATTGAACCCAATTCTATTTCAACCTCTATTTTATCGGTCGCATTAAATACAACAGGGTTATTGGGTGAACTTAAAATTTCCAATTCATATTCTAGAGGCAAAACATTGCTTGTTGTGGAAAAATCTGAGCTTGTATTTGATAGATCTATTGTGCCTGCTATTGGAGCTCCGCCGCCTGTATAACTTATGGGTATCTCAACAAGAATAGGTAATCCTGTCGATAGCGAAACCGTGTTAGGAAAGTTAATGCGTAGTAGAAAATCGATTTGAATAGTCGAATTAATAGAGTAATTGATTAAAGCTGATTTTAAATCAATTTGACTCAATTCATATCCTGCATCAAGTGCAAGATTGATTGGAGCAGAAACGGAAGAGAAAATCTGAGGCTCTAGTATGGCGCTTCCACTTTCTACCAAAAGGTTTTCGCTGGAAAACAAAAAATCCACCTCCTTGCTTAAATCGATAAGTTCCAGATTAGTTGTACCAGGAGATGTGAAATTTAACAATTCTATTATCAAATCGTTACTGATGTATTTGCCATCGAGCGGAATGCTCAAATTAACAAATCCTAAAGCGGCAATAGATGGTATATTTACATCAAAAACAAGCGTATTATCATTTTCGTTTTTTAGAACAAAATGAACATTCTCAAAAGCTGTAGGAAAGTGATTGGTAACGGTTAAGTTCAAATTTCCCGAACTAATTTGACCATATTCAAAATTGTTAATCGGAGGAATATCAATAATCGTTGTGCTCTCTCTACTAAAAGGAGGGTAGGGATTTGTAGTTCCATCGGCGGCTTCAAAATAAAACCGGGTTGCTGCATCCATAGAAAGTGATAATGTTTCTAGACTTATGGAAGAACCAAAACTAAAATCCGCTATGTTAACCTGACCCAGTTCATAGGATTCAAATACAGGGTCCTGATCAGGAATCTCCACCAACTCTGAAACAAGTACAGAAAAGAGAGAGTCTTCTGAAAAAACAAGATGAATAGCGCTATCCTCCTGAAATACAATAGTTTCGTCAGGAGTTATAATATTGTCCAGTTTTAAAGAAGCCTCAAAGAGCGGTATAGCTAAGGAGGGAGAATATTCTGGCATTTTAATTTTATCTAAGCCCTTGTTGCAGCCATAAAACAACAATACTAAAATGGCTAAAATAAAAGGAATGAATCTTTTTTTCATACGCGAATGATTTATAACTAGATACGAACTACTTTTCAACGCTCCATAATTTGAAGAAAATTACTAATAATATTCTCCATACAATTGCATTGCAAAATAATTTGCTCTAAAATACAAAATTATCGTCGTAAATCAACTAATTTGTGATCTGATTAACAGATCACAAATATTAAAATCCATGCTAAGGCTAAACTTTAAGCCACGCTTCGCTCTTTTTAGTCCCAATATATATAACAAGACCCCCGGTAAAAAACATTAATAAAC
>CAYPOW010000029.1:16910-21565 GCA_964412145.1 uncultured Draconibacterium sp. | reverse complement strand
TTCCACCAATTAAATTTAGGCCAAACTTCTTTTACAAATGATGCTGCCCAAGCAACAGATAGAGGTGTAATTGCCATTAAAGTCCAAGCTCCCCACGACATAGGTGATTCTAATCGTACCGTAGTATACAATCTCCAGAAATAAAGCTTGTGATGGAGATCGATAAAAAGGGCGGCTAAACCAAGTACCAATAAGAAAGGAACAAGCATAGGTGCATATTTAACAGCTGTAGGATAGATGTTTTCTTTTTTTCTAATTACATATAGTGCAGAGAAAAATAGGATACCGGCAGATAGTCCCCCAATAAATAGGTAAAATGCAATTTCCCATCCCCAAGCATTTAAAACAGGATCTATATGGGGATTCATTCTACCACTTATAATTAATTCTTCTTTCATAATATTTTGAATTTATTGCGCTAGGTTAAATAATAAATATTAGGTCCTGTTCCAGCTTCTGGTGCTAAAACTTTTGATCTCCTGCTGCTAACGAGTTTGGACACGTCTGAATTAGGATCGTCCATATCGCCAAAAGTCATACAAGTTGTAGGACAAACAGCGACACAAGCTGGGTCTTGACCGTTTTGAACTCGGTGAATACAGAATGTACATTTATCTGCATATCCATCAGGATGTGTAAAGCGTGCATCATAAGGGCAAGATTCTATACAAGCCGCACATCCGATACATTCTTCTGGAGTTACTAAAACAATTCCACCCTCAGCATAATGACTTGCACCTGTTGGACAGGCACGAACACAAGGTGAATTATCACAATGATTACAACGCTCAGAGCGAAGCTCGATTGCTAAATTTGGATAGGTTCCTTCAACAACTTCTACAACCCAATCGCGGGCATATCCAACGGGAACATTATTTTCTACTTGACAAGCAACAACGCAGTCGCTACATCCAACACATAATTTTGTGTCTATTGCCATTGCATATCTCATGCTTCACCTCCTTCTTCAACTATATTTAGACTATCTGATGACGATTTAATTTGTTCATCTAATTTTCCTGGTCTACTTACATGAAAAGTAACAAAATTGCCTCTCATTCCTGTTCCTCCCATTATAGGGTCAAGCATCACATTTGTTATTAACTCTGTATCGCTTGCTCCTCTGCCATATGCTCTGCTTAAGCCTTTTCTAGTATGACCAAATCCGTGAACCATATATACAGAATCAAATCGAATTCTTTCTGTTATGCGAACTTTGATTGGAAATTGAGCAACAACTCCATCTTGATTTTCCAGCCAAACTTCTTGTCCGTTGTTTAAATACCATTCTTTTGCAACTTTTGGATTTACCCAAACAGTATTTTCTTCCATAAGGTCGAAAAGCTGAGGATTATTGGCTGTTCTACTAAAAGTATGCATAGGTGCTCTTCCATAGATTAGGCGATAAAATCCAGGGTCTGCTTGAGGATGTGCCGTGTACTTGGGCATTGGATCAAATCCTTCTTCTTCTAAGGCCGTAGAATAGAGTTCTATTTTACCTGTGTTTGTATTGAATTCAAAATCTTCACCATTTAAAAAATACAAATCATCGTATTCACGATCCATTTTTTTAACGCCTATTTTTTGCATTTCTTCTAAGGATGATCCTACTTTTTTTAATTGCCAATCTAGCTTTTCTTCGATGTTTTCATAGGCAAAGTATTCGCTAATACCCAAACGTTTTGACAATTCTTTCGCTATCCACCAGTCTGGTTTTGAATCATAAAGTGGTGCATGTGCAGGCATTCTTAAAGCTAAAGTTGGAAATCTATGCTTAGAAGTTCTTACTTCATCATATCGTTCTAAATACGTACATTCAGGCAAGATTACATCGGCATAACCTGTAATTTCCATTGGCATAGTATCAATTACAACTAAGAGATCGAGTGCTTCAATTGCTTTAAGTGTATTCTTTTGATCAGGTAAAGTAGATATCAGGTTAGTTCCGTTAACTATCCAACCTTTAATATTACAATCTCTTGATAATGAGGGAACAGAAGCATCACACATTCCAGAAGCTAAAGCTAGATCTGCTAATTTAAATTTGCCAGGAAAAGCATCACGCCAATCGCGCTTTGGTTTTGGATATTTAGGAGATGGATATTTAGGTAAAGACATACCTTCAGGATTATAAAATCCACCTCTTCGTCCCCAAGAACCTAATAATGCATTTAAAATAGCAACAGCTCTTAATCGTTGCGTATCGTCTCCATACCAGGTTACGTGACGACCAGGATGGATGATTACACTAGGAGAGGCATTACGCATTTCGCGAGCCGTTTCTCTAATTACATGGGGTTCGATAGTAGTTATACCATAGGCCCACTCAGGTGTATAATTCTTTACATGCTCTTTAAGTTCATCAAAACCGTAAGCATATTTTTCGATATAAGCTTTATCGTAATAATCATTATAAATTATTTCGTGTATCCAAGCTAAAAGCAATGCCAAATCTGTAGCAGGTTTTATAGGCAGCCAAAATTTAGATTTACTTGCTGCAGTTGAAAAACGAGGATCTACGGTGATGATAGTAGCATCTTTACGAATTAAATCTGACATTTCTTGAACCTGACCATTGTGCATATTCTCACCAATGTGTGATCCAATAAGCACTAAACAGCGACTATCTCTTATGTCAGTAGGTTCGGGAGAACCGATGCCAGCTCCGTAGGTTGCAATAAAACCAACCTCACGAGGACCACGACATTGTGCATAAGATGGAGCAGCAATATTATTAGATCCGAAAGCTTGAAGCATATGACCCAAGAATTTTCCGCCAGAACCATGTGTAAATAAAGCAGTACATTCAGGACCATGCTCTTTGGCAATTATCTTCATTTTATCAGCGATAAAATCAAAAGCTTCGTCCCAACTGACATCTTTAAAAACTTGTTTTCCGTTGACAGTAGTTCTGAGTTTAGGATTTTTTAATCGATCTTCGTCTTTATACATTCCAACGCCTGCAGTTCCTCTTGGACATAATCTGCCGTTACAATGAGGATCTTCAGCATTACCTAGTACTGATTTAATTTCACCGTCCTTATCGGTATGAACCCAAGCGGCACATTGCCAAAAACAAATTTCACAATACGTAGGATATTGCTTGTTGGCAGAGTCGGTATTTTTTGATTTTGTTTCATTTAGCCCTAAAATATTTTTTATAGGCAAAGTGCTTAGAATACCACTTGCAGCTGCAAGCCCACCAGCACCTATTGTAGAAACTTTTATAAATTCTCTTCTCGTCTTCATTGAACGGAATTTTTTTTTGCTAAAATTTTATAAGAGACTAAATTATTTTTTTTTAAAGCACAAAAGTAAAATATTTAAATCTATCTATCTATATTCATATATGTGTTCAATATTCTTTTAAAACATTGAATATCAGTATTATAATCCAAATGTAAAAAATATAAGATAGATAGAATCAAAGCTTAAATGCGTGATACTATGTATATTATATAATTTATTTAGATGTGTTATAAATTAAGTATTAATTGTAATTTGTATTGGGTATAAATAAAAAAGCATTCTTTCGAAAAAAGAATGCTTTTAACGCGATTTTTAAAAAAAATCAGGCTTGTTTAGTCCATATTCCGAAGATGAATCCGGCAATACTAAATCCTACCATTGATAATCCTCCTGTAATCCATGCTAATTCATAAGGAAATTGAGCAATGATATTGTGAGAAAGTGTGGATAGGAAATTGAATGTAAATGCAATTAGGAAACCTGTTAATAAACCTCTTACTGGGGTTCTTACTTCAACTTTAATTAACAGCCATGCAAGCAAATACATTGCAGCAGCGCTTGATAGTATATTGACAAACCAAACGGTAAAACTTGAATAATTAGCCACAGCTCCTGAAACATCGAGGCCTACAATATGTTTCCATCGTGCACCAAAAACAGGACCATACCATAAAATACCCAAGAAAATTTGTAGAGCTATAGCTAACCATATAGCATAGTGATTCAATTTTAGTTTTTCCATAGTCAAGTTAGTAAATACAAGTATACTTAGTAGTGCTACAAAAGTAAGAAATTTTTTACCTAAAATCAAGTTAAAACTAAAATCATTTGTCAAATTCGTTTGGAATCTGTCTTTTAAAAATAGTGTACCATTGAATATTTGTAGCAATTAGTAAGGAAAGAGTGGTTATGGGCTTCTTGAAAAACTCTTTAACAGGAGGTAATGATTTAATGATAATAGGAAGTGAATTAAAGGCTAAAGAAAGTGAAGAGTACAAGGATCCTAAATGATGAGCATATATAAATTTTTTGAGTAAAGGATTACGAAGTTCTATGCTAATTGCAGTGAAAATAACGACAATAAATAATGCACGGAAACTCATTTCTAAACCAAAATATAATCCATCTGGATTAAAAAGTTCATTTGATGCGCTTTCTGTGGAATAAAAAAGTCCTGATAAAATCACAATAATGATTATTTGAAGCCAAAAAATTGGTTTTTTCAAGCGTCGGAAAATAGCCTTATATCGCCAATACATATACACAATGAAAACAAGCATGAAGGGCAGCCCGTATTCAAAAATATTTTTATTGATTAGAATTAAGCCTAAAGGAATACTAAGAATATTTAAACCAAGTAAAAATACATTGAACTTTTGATTGCCGCTTAAAGGGAATAATTCATC
>CAYPOW010000029.1:6037-16810 GCA_964412145.1 uncultured Draconibacterium sp. | reverse complement strand
GAACTTGGTGAGATAGATTTCATTAAGGCGGTAATAATCCCTGCACGAATTATTATACCACTTTCTTTCCAAACCTGATTAAAAGCAATTAAGATTAATATTCCTTGTGATGCTAAAATTGTACCTGCAAAAGGTATCCTTAAATTGTGTAAAAAACTTCCTAAAACAATCTCGATTGAAGCCCATAAGCCACCTATTACTGCAGCTTTTAACCATTTATCTGAAAGATTGTCTTGGATCATTATTTGAAATTATTTTTCTGAGATCGAGTTTAAAATAAGTTACTATTTAAAATTTGGAATATAGAATAAACTAAAGTTTAAATTTTTATTTAGTGCATTTATACATCAAATGAGATTGATTTAGCTTGCAAATACCTATTTTTTGTATATATGAATGCAAATAAATTGATAATTAAAATTTTTTCCTAAAGAAAAAGTAAAAAAACTCAATATTTCAGGATTCACTCTTCGAATGAATCCTGAAATTTTACAATTATGACAAGTTTACAACTTTAAGATAATCAAATAGCTATTTTGCAATAATTTTAGGATGCATTTCTTTACCAATAAATTTTCTAAATTTGAATATTCAAATTTGTTACTTAATGAAACAAGAAATAAAAGCATTAGCTAAAAAATATTTACTTGAAATTATCAAGATACGCCGGGAGTTTCACCAATATCCTGAAATTGCTTTTGAAGAAGTTGAAACAGCTGAACGAATAAAATCCTTTCTAAATTCACATAGAATAAAATACACTGAAAAGGTTGCCAAGACAGGAATTGTTGGTGTAATTGAAGGGAGGGATCCACAAAAGAAAGTGATAGCTCTGCGAGCAGATATGGATGCCCTTCCAATAAATGAGAAAAATAATATTCCCTATAAATCGTTGAATTTAGGGAAGATGCATGCTTGCGGTCACGATGTTCATATGGCTTCTTTGCTAGGTACCTTGGCAATATTAAATCAGTTAAAAGATAAATTTCAAGGAACGGTTAAGTTTATTTTTCAACCTTCTGAAGAACAATATCCTGGTGGAGCCAGTGTAATGATAGCAGAAGGTGTCTTAGAAAACCCTTCTCCGGAAAGTATATTCGGTCAGCATGTTTACCCCGAACTTAAAGTCGGGCAAGTTGGTTTTAGATCGGGTAAATATATGGCATCAACGGATGAAATATTTCTAACTGTGAAAGGAAAAGGAGGGCATGGTGCTTTGCCTCATACTTTAATCGATCCAATTTTAATAGCCTCACACATCGTAGTGGCAATGCAGCAAATTGTTAGCCGATTTGCTCTCCCAACAATTCCAACGGTAATTTCATTTGGTAAAATAATAGGCGATGGCAAAACCAATGTTATTCCTGATCAGGTTCATTTAGAAGGGATTATAAGAACATTTGATGAAGTTTGGAGAGAAGAAATTAAAGCCAAAATTAAGTTGTTAGCCAAATCAATTGCACAAAGTATGGGTGGCGACTGTGAGATCAGAATAGAAAAAGGATACCCTTTTGTTTATAATAATCCTGAATTAACAGAAAGAGCTAAGAATACCGCCATATCTTTTTTGGGAGAGGAGAAAGTATTTGATTTGGATATGCGGATGACAGCAGAAGATTTTGCGTTCTATACTCAAAAAATTCCGGGGAGTTTCTACAGACTGGGAGTGAGTCAACCCAAATCGAATCAAATATTAAACCTGCATTCTTCTACCTTCAATGTTGATGAAAGCAGTCTGGAAACAGGTATGGGATTGATGTCTTGGCTGGCAATAGAAGAGTTAAAGGATATTTGATATTGCCTATTCTAAAAAAAAAATTAAAAGGTTTTTTTACTAAAACTTTAATTACTTTTGCTAATTAACCACCTTATCAACGAAAATGGAAAACAAACGCCTGATACTTATTGTAGATGATTCACCTAATAATCAGCGTATTATTGGTTCTATTTTGTCCAACAAGAATTACAACTTGGCTTATGCTGCAAGCGGAAAAGATGTCTTTGAATTTTTAGAAAAGCAAATACCAGATCTAATATTACTCGACATAATGATGCCCGGAATGGACGGGTTTGAAGTAAAAGCAAAATTGAATGAGAATCCAACCTATATATCAATTCCAGTTATTTTTATTACTGCTCTTGAGGAACCTGAAAATAAGGCCAAAGGTTTTGAATTAGGTGGAAGAGACTATTTGGTTAAACCTATACATAAATTAGAAGTTTTAGCACGTGTTAAATCTCAATTATTGATTCAGGATCAAAATAGTGAATTAATCAGAATAAATGCTGAATTACAAAAAGCAAATGATGCCAGAGATAAAATATTTTCTGTAATTTCTCACGACCTTAGAACTTCAGTAGGGAATATCCGCAATGTTTTTCGGTTTATGATGGATGGGATGGTTGACCCGGTTGAAGATCGAGATATTATTTTTGATGCTGAAATAACGGCGCGACATACGTTTAATTTATTGGAAAATCTATTGTATTGGGCTAAATCGCAGCAAGGGAATATTAAAATTCACCAGGAAATAGTTGATTTAGAAGATGCTATTAACGATGTTTTTGATCAGGAAATGGGTTCGGCAATAAATAAATCAATTGAACTAGTAAAAGTAGTTGAGCCTGATTTAAAGCTTTTTGTCGACCGTATAACTCTAAATATCATTCTTCGCAATTTAATTATCAATGCAATCAAATTTACTCCAGAAAAAGGTAAAGTAGAGATTTTTGCGAAAGAAATAAATGATAAAATCCATATCATTATTAAAGATAATGGAATAGGAATGAGTACTTCTGACATTGAAAAAATACTACAGAAAACAGAAGCTTTTACAAAAAAAGGCACTAATCAGGAAAGGGGTACCGGTCTTGGTTTAGTTATTGCCAGTGAATTTTTGGAAATGAATAGCGGGGAACTTAAGATTAAGAGTAAAATCGATCAGGGTAGTGAATTCTGTGTAATTTTTCCAAAAGTGGATATGTCGCTTATCTCGGACGAATAATAATTCAACAATATAGCCTTTTATATGATTCAGTGCATTCGTTTCATAGCTTTATCGTTTTGCTTGCTAATTATCCCATTTAATTTATTTGGAATAAGGTATCAATCCTCTGATATTGAAAAAGATACAGTTCTTACAGATTCTTTTGTAAATGCTCAGCTTGAAATAATTGATTCATTAATATCTGTTCAAACTCATACTGCAAATAAACAGGCAGAAAACTTGTTAAATGGATTGTTGAGTAAATCCTTTATTAATAAAGATTTAGAATATGAACTTATTTTTAAGAAATGTAAATTTCTACAAAGGTTAAGTAGAAATGAAGAGTCTATCGATTATATTAATGAATTAATTAAAAATGGTTATACTGTACCAAATTTATATAATCAATTAGCTATTTTTAATTATAAGGAAGGAGATTATTCTAAATCTATTTCTAATACTCTAAAAGCAATATTACTTTTTCAAAAAGAAGGCGATTTATTTGGAAAGGCTGATGCTGTTTCCAACTTAATTGTTTATTTTGGTGATATAGGAATGTTTGAAGAAGCCGAGACATATTTTAATGAAAATATTCAACTTTGTAATAGAATAAATTTTAAAGAAGGTTTAGTAAGTTCATATACTCATTATGGAGAATCGCTTGTTTTTGAAAATCCTGAATTGTCCTACGAATTGTTACAACAGGCTTTAAATATATCTTTTTCGATTGGAAGAATGTCTTGGTGTGAAGTTTCGATATCTTTAGCAAGATTTTATGTAAATACCAGCCAATTACAGTTGGCTAAACATACTATAAATGAGTATTTAAATAATTGCAGAGATGTAAATATTGTTTCAACGAGCAATGTGTATACTTTGATGGCTCATGTTTATTCTTTAGAAAAAAATATAGATTCTACAATATTCTATAATGAAAAAGCACTCAAATACAGAATTCAATCAGGTAATAAACTTGTGATTACTAGTTCTTATTTAAACCTTGCAGGAAATTATTTAGCAAAGGAAGAAATCGTAAAAGCCAATGAATATCTTGAAAAAGCTGAAGCCGAAGTATTTGAAAGTAAGAATCCTCAGATGCTCTTATATTATTATAGAGGTAAAGTGAAATATTTCGAATTCATTAAAGATTTTACAAAAGCTTATCAATATTCACAGAAAGGGATAGAGTTTAGTGGGGATTTGACAACACAAAGGCATCAATCGGTTCTATCCAAAATCAATGCTAGTTTTGAAATTCAACAAAAAAATATATTGCTTGAAAGAGAGCTTGAGAAAAGAAAAGCAGCTACACGTCTTGTAATATTTAGCATCATCGGGGTAATACTTTTAGCCTCAGGTATTTATGCTCTTTATCTGTATAGAAAGAAAACTTTTTCATACCTGAGATTAAAGAGCAGAGCTTTAAATATTGAGAAAAAACTGACCATCAGCATCAAAGAAAAACAAAAATTTCAATCTGTATTTGAATACAGCGCAACAGGAATTCTAATTCTTGATAAAAAGGGCCATATTCAATATGCTAATAGAAGGAGCCTTTATTTGTTAGGAAAAAAGGATTACTCAGAGATATTGTATATTCCTTTCTCCGATTATTTTGAGGATGACTTTAAGACGAAAATACAAAAAGCTCTGAAGGATGTTTTTATTAAAAAACAAGCTGACAAGGGTTTTAAAGTTAATATTGTCAGTCAGAATAACTTCCATTGGCTCGACCTTAGTTTTGCCCCATTGTTTTTTCAGGATGAAGAAGACAATATTTTAATAAGTATTATAGATGTTACTCAGGAAGTTATAAGTATTGAAAAGGAACAAAAACAGAAACAAGAACTTCAAACATTACTGAATTCTGTTACAGAGTCAATTCTTTTTATTCAGCGAGATGGTACTATTAAAGCGATAAACAATGCTGTTTCAAAAAGATTGCTTCTAAAACCAAAAGAACTGATAGGTGCCAATTATTTTGACATTTTACCAGAAATTATAGCTGAAACCAGAATAATAATGTTCAAAAAGGTTCTGAGGACTAAGAAACCCATGATTGAAATCGAGTCAATTGGAAATTTTAATAATTTGGTTTCAATGTACCCCAACATTAACTTGCAAGGTGAAGTAGATTATATTTCGGAATTTGTACAAGATATTACGGAACAAAAAATTGCCGAAGAGGAAATAGATAAACTGAAACAAAGCGTTTTACGTTCTCAAATGAATCCGCATTTTATTTTTAATTCATTAACTTCAATTCAAAGTTTTGTTTTGCTCAACGATGCTGGTTTAGCTTCTAAATACCTCAATAGCTTTGCTCGTTTAATTCGTTTAATTTTAGAAGCTTCACGACAAGATTATATTTCACTTAAAAACGAAATAGCCATTCTAAATTACTATCTCGAAATTCAAAAAATGCGTTTTTCAGACAAATTTTCCTATTCATTTGATTTAGATCCAAATCTAGATATTGAACAAATAAAAATTCCACCTATGATTGCTCAGCCATTTATTGAGAATTCGATTGAACATGGTATTCAGCATATGGAAAAAATGGGAAAAATTAACATTAGTTTTATGCAAAAAGAGAATCGCCTTTTGTTTGAATTAAGTGATAATGGTATAGGCCGAGATGCCTCTCGTAATTTAAATAAGGAGAATGTGTTTGCTTCTAAATCACTGTCTACCACAATAATAAATGATCGACTTCATTCTTTGAATAAGAATGCAAAACATGAAATTTTATACAATATCATCGATTTGAAAGATGATTTTAATCAAGCGAATGGAACTCGGGTTATTATCAGTATTCCAATAGAAACCTTCTAAACTATTCGTCTCAAAACCTGCATACTTCGGTTGGGTGAATAATACTTTAAATCTATTTTATTCTCTTTTTTTGCAGCATAAAAGGTTGTTGATTTATCAATTCTTGCAAAACCACCATACTCTTGTCTATCTGAATCAAATATAAGTTTGTACCCACCTTCAATCAATACTGGCAATTCATAATCGACAGGGGAGATGTCAGAATGAAAATTGAAAATGAAAATGAGCTGGTTTCTTTCAAAAACAAGAATCTTATGCCAATCATCTACCCATAACTGATTGGGTGGGAGCGAATTTAAAATTTTATTCTGTAAGCCAAAAGCAAGCATGTCTTTATCAAAATTGGCTAAATACTTGTATTTCAGATCAGCTCTTTCACCTAAGCTCCATAAACGTTGAGCATGTTTATAACTCCAATTATTTCCTTCACGCGGAAAATCAATCCATTCCGGATGTCCAAATTCATTGCCCATAAAATTTAAATAGGCTTCTCCTCCCAAACTTATCGTAATCATTCGAATTAGCTTAAGCAAAGCCAGACCTCTGTCAACGATTGGATTATCAATGAGTTTGCTCATAGAGAAATACATTTCTTTATCCATAAGCCGGAAAGCCAGCGTTTTATCTCCAACAAGTGCCTGATCATGCGATTCGGCATAAGCAATGGTTTTTGTCTGCCACTTTCGATTGGTCATTTGATCCCAAAGCTCCCACAGATTCCAGTCTTCGTCTTTTTTCTCTTTTAAAAGCTTTATCCAATAATCCGGTATTCCCATTCCAAGTCGATAATCAAAACCGATGCCGCCATCCTCAATCGTATTACACAAACCAGGCATTCCGCTCACATCCTCAGCAATACTGATTGCATTTGGATTGATATTTTTTATCAGTTTATTGGCGAGTTGTAAATATATAATAGCATCATATTCAACACCTTGTGTAAAATACCCATCGCGATCGCCAAAATCGACTCCAACACCATGATGAAAATAGAGCATCGATGTAACACCATCAAATCGAAATCCATCCACTTTAAATTCGTTCATCCAATAACTGATATTTGAAAGGAGAAACTGAATCACTTCCGTTTTTCCATAATCAAATAGTTTTGAATCCCAGGCCGGGTGATTCCCTCTATCGCCTTCGTGACAATACTGATGGCCACTTCCGTCGAAATTATTAAGTCCTTCGTTTGTATTCTTAACTGTATGAGAATGAACTATATCCATAATGACAGCAATGTCATTTTGATGGGCTTTATCAATAAGCTCTTTTAATTCTTCTGGTGTACCAAAGCGCGAAGAAGGGGCAAAGAAATTACTTACGTGATAACCAAAAGAACCATAGTATGGATGTTCGGCCAAAGCCATAATCTGAATTACATTGTATCCTTTTTCTTTTATTTTTGGAAGAATGTTTTCAGTAAATTCTTTGTAAGTTCCTACACCTTCCTTTTCCTGAGCCATTCCAATATGGCATTCATAAATAATTAAATCTTTACTTTTTGGGCCGGAAAAAGAGTTTATTTTCCATTTATATTCTTTTTTTGGAAACCAAAGTTGCGCCGCATAATCCTTGGTATCTTCGTCCTGAATTACGCGATTAATATAGGTTGGAATGCGGGGTAATGTTCCAGATTCAGTCTGAACAACCACTTTTAATTTGCTCTGATGACAAAAACTTGGATAGCTTTCAGCAGGAAGTTTGATTTCCCAAATTCCATTTCCAATATTTTGTAGAGGATGTGTGAAATATTCCCAATTGTTAAAATCGCCAATTAAAAACATTCCTTTTGCTGCCGGAGCCCATTCGCGATAAATCCATGCATTTTCCTTTTTATCGAAATGTATTCCAAAATATAGATAGGCTGAACTAAACTTTTCTAAACTGCCCGACTGATTAATGAGACTTTTTTCACGATTGACAAATCGTATATATCGTTCATAAACAGCTTCTTGTACAGGCTCTAACCAGGAATCTTGTTCAACAATGGCTAATTTACACATTTCAGATTTTGACATATAATGGATTTTTTGAATCAGCTATTTTGATTCTAAATTTAGTGATAAATAATTAGAATTGATAAGCGGCATAAGAAAAAGCAGGCATATCAATTGATATCCCTTTTCCAATAAGGTCTAATCCATTGTTATTCAGCTTTATATTTGTGAAGTGTTCGTCGAAAACAAAATTTAAGAGTTGCGGGTTTTGTATACCGCAAAATTCAAAAGCGTGCAAAGGAATTTTTACTTTAATTGTTTGCTTTTGCTCTGAGAAATTACAAAGGCATAAGAAATTTTGATTTTCAAAAGTGCGTAAAAAAGCAAAAACGGATTGAGAATTAAAGCTGGTATTTTCCTTATTTGCCCACATTAAATCATAAAAATCACCTTCATTAATTGCTTTTTCCTTTAAGCTAAATTTTGTAATATTCTGATAATGTGCATAAAGCACCTGAGTTTCTTGGGGGAGCTTCTCGATTTGGAATTCGGCATCAAAAATCCATTTTTGAATGCTTGGAACCGGCCAATAATCATATAGTGTAGTTCTTCCATCATCGCCGCTAAATCCACTTTCTCCACTGGCCGATTCTCCGAATTCCTGGCCAAAGTAAAGGAGAAAAGGATTTTGATGCATTGTTGCAAGCAGAAAAAAAGAAGGAATTGCTTTCAGAGGATTTTTAGCAAAATACCGACTGGTAATTCTTTGCTCATCATGATTTTCCAAAAAACGAAGCATTTTTTTATCCAATCCATCCAATTTTTGCCAAATAGAGCTAATGGCAGCCGCAGGCTCTTGCCCTTCAATGATCGATCTCAAACAATCGTATAAACCAACTTTATCGTATAAATAATCAAATTTTCCCTGCTCTATATATATTTTGTAAATAGTTGGATTATAGATCTCTGCAATAAATACAATATGAGAATTGACTTTTTTTACCTGTGGAATCACCCATTCCCAAAACTCGACTGGAACCATTTCCACCATATCGCAGCGAAATCCATCAACACCTTTTTTTGCCCAATACAACAAAATATCGCGCATCATTTTCCAGGTTTTCGGAGTAGGATGGAAGTGCTTTGTATTGCCATTCTGGTAATCAACACCATAATTTAATTTAATGGTTTCGTACCAATCGTGTATTTGAGGAAAAGCATTGAAAACATCATTTCCACTCACTTTTGCAGGAGTTTCTGAATAATCTGATGGAAAAGGTAAGTTTAAAGATTCGTCTGGTAAATAGTAAAAATTATTTTGCGGATAAAAACTCAACGCATTATTATCTGTTTCGCCAAAATCTTCTAATCCAGAGGTCTGGATAAGGCTTTTATATTCCCGACTTAAATGATTGGGAACAAAGTCGATAATGACTTTTAAATCCAGCTTGTGCGATCTTTCAAGCAATTGCTCAAACTCCGACATCCTTTTTGAAACATTTACTGCTAAATCAGGGTGAACATCGTAATAGTCAGTGATGGCATAAGGCGATCCAGCGTTTCCTTTTACAATGGAAGGATTATTTTGTGGAATTCCTGTGTAATTGGTGGTTGTAGCATGACGAATAATTCCAGTAAACCAGATATGCGTAATACCCAGATTTTGAATATTTCTTAGAGCTTCATTGGAAAAATCATTCATTTTTCCGCAGCCATTTTCAGCTAAACTTCCTTTGATTTTAGGCTGAGTAACCGGATTCCCAAAACTTCGGGTAAGTACTTGATAAATAGCAAATTTTTTCAAAATAAAGAGTTTAAGCTTTTACAAGCTGATAATCCATATTTACTAATAAATCGGCTTTTGGACGAAGGGCCTGAACCATTTTGTGCTCCTGCTCCAAAACGCGTGCTCTATATTCGTTTTGAGGTTCCTTGCCACGAACAACCTGTGCTTTCTTGGTCTCGTGATAGGTGAGTTCGATAAAAACAGACAGGTTAACTCCTTCTGTTTTAATGGCATACAAACCATCAATGATTAGCATATCCACATTTTTGTAATCAGTTGTTAACTGATCTACTTGCTCTGTAACTAGATCTACGCAAGGCCCGGTTGAAAATTTGCTTTGTTTAAATTCGTCGATATTGCGATAAATGGTATCCCAATCGTACTCATTATAACCCACCATATTTTCAATTCCATTTTCCGTTCGCCATTGTGTGCGTTCCAAAGGCAGGATTCGATAATAATTATCGATATGCAAAGGCTTGGCTACAATTCCGTGTTTTTTTAAAGCTTTTGCCACAGCATGAGCCAATTCTGATTTTCCGCTTCCGCTTTCACCTGATATTCCGATAATAAACTTATCTGTTTTTTTGGCTAAAACTTCTTTTACAATAAGTTCAGCTGCTGCCAAGTGTTTTTCTGTGATTAATAAAACGTCGCCTAACATAAATTTATCTTTTAATCTTTTGTAAAAATAGGGCTAAATATACGCCTGAAGCTATTGCCCCAGCATTTTTTCCTCTCCGTTAATTTTTATAATAACTTTTTTATCAGCGTGAATATCAATTGAATTATGAGAAATATTAAACTGATACTTCACGTTTTTGAATTTGATTTTGAAAGCAATCTCTTTCCAATATTTTGGAAGACGAGGATTAACTTCAAGGACTTCGCCATGCAAATTTACACCTGCATAAGTGCTTATAGCCAGCATAACTGTACTTGCCATAACGCCTGAATGAATGCCTTCGCCTGTTGTTCCTCCCTGAATATCCACAAAATCACTACCTAAAGCTTCTTTGTAAAGTTGCCAACTGAGTGTTTCGTCATTGATTAATTGTGCCAATTGACCATGAACAACACGACTCAGCGATGATCCATGAGAAGTACGTTGCAAGTAATAATGTAAGTTTTTTGCTAAATAATCATCTGGAAGTGAATAATTTAAGCGTTCCAATATTTTGTTCACTTCTTCTTCCGGAAGGTTATAAAAAGTCATTAAAGTATC
>CAYPOW010000029.1:0-5937 GCA_964412145.1 uncultured Draconibacterium sp. | reverse complement strand
GGTGTAAAATGGAAGGATAAAAAGCTCGTCCCAAAAAATATGTCCTCGATAGGCTTCGCCATGCAAACCTCTGGCCGTCACACTGGCATCGATAGTGGCATTGTGTGGAGAGGCAGACGCCAGCATATGATAGGTATGCAAACGAATCAGTTTCTGGCTTAATCGATCACCTTCAATTTTAATATCGTAAGTTTCCCAAAGTTCTTCCCAGGCTTTTGTATGTTTTTCGAGTAATTCTTTGCCAGAAGAAATAGTATGTAATTCAAGTTCTGAAGCTTCTATTGGACTTCTAATTCCTTCATCTTTAGAAGTATATATAGAAGTTATTTTTTCGTGAAAAACACAATCGTTTTCCTTGGCTAGAACAGTAAATTCATTGTATGCCTGAGCTTCCGAAACAATGGTTTTTATTCGAGCAGTCGCAGGCTTATCATTGATAGATAATGATTGTTTCTGAGTTAATACTATATCTATTTTTGATTGTGAAGTTTGAGTAATTACCTGAATGATACCATCGCTAGCAGACTGATTTACAGGTAATAAATGTTTCTGATTTAAAGAATTGTAACGATTTACACCTCGATTTTCAATAGCACCATCAATTCCACTTCGGAAAGTAATTTTACCACTAAAATTTAAAGGTGTAATTCCATATTTGATAACACCCAAATGAGGATTATCCATACTGGCAAAGCGAGCCGATTCGATCTTAATTTGTTTGCCATCGGGCAAATCGACAATCATTTCTTTTGAAAAGACCCCTGTTTTTAAGTTAAGTTCCTTTTTATACTTCGAAAATTTGGCTGTTTTATAATCCCACCATTCATCCTCATCAATTTTAAATTGGATGCTTGTATAATTTGGAATATTGACAAAATCCTCATTTTCGACAAGTCGGTCGCCAATTGGCGATTTTAAACGGTTATACAAACCGGCAATATAAGTGCCTGGATAATGTTTTTCATCGGCACTAATTTCTTCCATAGCACCGCGAGTACCAAAATAGCCATTTCCAACAGTTAGTAATGATTCGCGACTTTTTTCCTTGCTTATATCATATTCGTGATAAGCAATCGACCAGGATTCTTTATTGATGCCTTTATCAAACCATTCAATTAGTCCTTCCACCTTAATGTCAGCGAAATCTTCTACAACAATATCTGCTCCGGCGGTTAATAGTTCCTGAATATTTTCTTCACGAGCCAAACCTAAAACCAAGCCAAAATTACCAGCTTTTCCAGCCTGAACTCCTGAAACAGCATCTTCAAAAACGATGCTTTCGTGATAGGTGACTCCAAGATTATCGGCGGCAGTGGTGAAAATATCAGGCTCAGGTTTGCCATTGAGATTGAGTAAAACTGAATCAGTTCCATCAACAACGGTTTCTACCAATTCCATTAAACCAGCTTTCTCCAATACTTTTCTGCAGTTTTTACTAGAAGAAGCAACTCCAACACCTAATCCATTAGCTTTTAAGAAATGCATAAAATCGACGGTAGATTGATAAACCTCCACGCCTTCTTTGTCGAGTACTTCATTAAAAGCTTCATTTTTTTTATTGCCCAAACCACAAACCGTTTCAGCCGATGTTGGATCAGAAGGATCACCAAAAGGAAGTTCAATATCTCGCGATGTAAGAAAGTCCATAACTCCTTTGTAACGAGGTTTCCCATCTACATAGGGAAGATAATCGTTTGCATGCGTAAAAGGCTTAAAAACTTCGCCAAAAAGTTCTTCACGAGAAATTAAATAATCGTCGAACATTTTTTTCCAGGCAGCAGCATGAACAAGTGCTGTCTTGGTTATAACTCCATCTAAATCGAATATAACGGCTTTGAAATTCAGCTTTGACATAGAATTTTGTTTTATTTCTTTGATTAATTTTTCCATTGATCCTTGCTCAACCAGTAGAAGCCTCCTGCTGGAATTACTAATTTTCCGTTTTCAGAATTTAGGTTCTGATCCAATAAATCAAGGCTTGTATTCAATTGAATATCAATAGATTGATTTGACTTACTCAAATTATGCAAAATGAGTAATTCTTCTTCTTTGTATTTTCTCTTAAAAGCAAGTAAATCGTTCTGTGAAGTCCTCTTGAAGTCTAACCATTCGATACTTCCACGGCCAAAAGCTTTGAACAGTTTGCGTGTATTTATCAACTTTTTTAATCGTTTGAAAATTATGGCATTGAAAGAATTATCGTCCGAAAGTTGCTTTTCAACATCCTCCCAATCTATTTTTCCACGAACTAAAAAACGCGTATCGTTTTTACCGGTCATCTGAATCATTTCGCGATAATAATCATCATCATTTGCTTTTCCAAATTCATCGCCATAATAGATTACGGGTGTTCCGGGCAGACTAAGCATAATGGAATAAGCCAGGCTGATTTTGTTTATATCGAATTTAAAAAGTTCAGATATACGCGCAGAGATTCCCTCACCAATTCTAAAGTCCCATTCGGGTTGATGACAATAATTTTTGTGGATATACGCACGGTCTTCTTCGTTTACATAAACCAGTTCAAGGCTTAATTCATCGTGGCACCTTAAAAATGTAAACCATTGAGAATCAGCTGGAATATTTGGTGTTACGTTGGGACTTAAAGCATTTAAAATGGGTTCTGCATTTTCCATTGCTATGGCTTTAAACATTTGCGGCATCAATGGAAAATGATAGGCAGCATGACATTCATCGCCTGTTTTGATGTATTCCACTACATCGTTTGGTTTTTGACAAGCCTCTGCGAGCATTAAAGTTCCGGGTTTTACATAATCGAGAACGGCTCGGAAAAACTTAACAACTGTATGTGTTTTGGGTAAATTTTCGCAATTTGTGCCTTCTTCTTTCCAAATATAAGGAATGGCATCTGCACGAAATCCGTCTACACCCTGCTCGAGCCAAAAAACCAGGTTTTCGGCCATAGCCAACAAGACTTCTGGATTCCGGTAATTTAAATCGGGTTGAAACTCAAAAAAGCGATGAAAGAAATAGCAATCACCGTCTTTTTCCCAATTGCTTGGACACATACCTTTAAATAGCAAGCGAGCTTCTTTATATTTTTCAGTGTCATTGTTCCAAATATAAAAATCTCTGTAAGGATTATCGATACTTTTTCTCGATTCCTGAAACCAGGTGTGCTCTATTGAAGTATGATTTAATGCAATATCAAAAATAACACGCATTCCTTTTGCGTGTGCTTCATCTAAAAAGCGTTTAAACAGAATCTTTTCATCTTCCGCAGAAGCTGTATCGGGAAGACGAAATAAATTTTTACGAATGCGCTTATAGTCTTTGATATCAAAACCGGCATCTCTCATCGGCGAATCTAAAATAGGAAGAAGCCATAAGCAGCTAACCCCCAAGTCTTTAAGATAATTAATTTTATCTGTCAGGCCGCTGAAATTCTTATTGAATAAATCAACATAGAGTGAATAAACAGTAGCATCTTTATACCAATCCAGATTTGTTTCCTGGATTGAAAGTTTTGATTTTATATCGTCTAATTGTTCGATAAAAGACTCGAGCAGCGAAATGGAATTATCAGAATAAAGTTCTTTGTAGCTTTGATAAAGCCTGTCATTAGCGTTATTTTTATACATATTTCACAGAATCACAATAGGTTATTACATTGAAATAAAGGACAAAAATACAAACAAAAGTGTAAGAAATTAGTGCTTCATTGCACTATTTTAATTTCAATCGTTTGCATTTGAAAACTTTTTTGCAGTGTTAATTTTTAAATGAAAAAAGCTGAATATTAATTTATTAAAGAATAATTGTTCTGTGTTTTTAGTGAGCAAAAATAAACTACTTTTGCAGTCCAAAAATTTGAGGATGTTTGAAATTAGAAATATTGCCATTATTGCCCACGTCGACCACGGTAAAACAACATTGGTTGACCGTCTTTTACATCAAGTTCAACTCTTTAGGCAGAATGAAGAAGTAGCCGATTTAATTCTTGATAGTAATGACCTTGAGCGTGAGCGTGGTATTACAATTTTATCGAAAAACGTATCTGTTCGATATAAGGAAACAAAAATTAATATTATCGATACACCTGGTCACTCCGATTTTGGCGGTGAAGTTGAGCGTGTATTGAATATGGCCGATGGTGTTTTATTGGTTGTTGACGCTTTTGAAGGGCCAATGCCTCAAACTCGTTTTGTTTTGGAAAAAGCAATTGAGCTTAACTTAAAGCCAATTGTAGTCATAAATAAAGTTGACAAGCCCAATTGCGATCCTGAAGAAGCAGTCGAAAAAGTATTTGATTTGATGTTTAGCTTAGGCGCAACAGAAGACCAGCTGGATTTTCCAGTGGTATATGGTTCTTCAAAAGAAGGTTGGATGGGAGAAGATTTTAAACAACCTACTACTGATGTTAGTTATTTGTTGGATGTTATTTTGGAGAATATTCCAATGGCAAAAGTTGAGGAAGGAACTACTCAAATGCGTATTTCTTCTTTAGATTATTCGAGTTATGTTGGTAGAATTGCGGTTGGAAAATTAATTCGTGGTACATTACTATGGGGCAGTACTGTTTCGTTAGTAAAACGTGATGGAACCATACAGAAATCAAAAATAAAAGAATTATACGTTTTTGAAGGCCTTGGCAAAGAAAAGAAAAAAGATAGTGTTCAAGCTGGCGAAATAGTGGCACTTTTAGGTATCGAAAATTTTGATATCGGCGATACTATTGCTGATAGTGAATTTCCTGAAGGTCTTCCTGCAGTTGCCATTGATGAACCAACTATGAGTATGCTTTTTACCATAAACAACTCTCCGTTTTTTGGTAAAGAAGGAAAATATGTTACTTCCCGTCATTTACGTGATCGTCTCTATAAAGAAATTGAGAAAAATCTTGCCTTAAAAGTAGAAGAAACCGATTCGCCAGATGCTTACACTGTTTTTGGAAGAGGAATTCTGCATTTATCTATTTTAGTAGAAACTATGCGACGTGAAGGGTATGAGTTTCAATTGGGTCAGCCTCAGGTAATTATAAAAGAAATAGATGGTGTTAAAAATGAACCGATTGAATTATTGACCGTTCATACTCCAGATGCTCTTTCCGGAAAAGTAATCGAAATGGTTACGATGCGAAAGGGAGAAATCAAGAATATCGAAACAAAGATGGATCGTACACATATGGAATTTGAAATTCCATCGCGTGGAATTATTGGATTGAGAAACGGTATGCTTACTGCTACACAGGGCGAAGCCGTTATTGCTCACCGATTTCTTGAATATCAGCCAGTTAAAGGATCTTTTTCAGGTGTTCGGAATGGAGCTTTAATAGCCATGGAAACGGGAATGGCTATTCCTTTTTCAATTGATAAATTGCAGGATAGAGGTTCGTTTTTCATTTTATCAAACGAACCTGTTTATGAAGGTATGGTTATTGGGGAAAATATTCGCCAAGACGATTTGGTTGTGAATGTAACAAAAACCAAAAAACTTTCCAATATGCGTTCTTCAGGTGCTGATGATAAAGTTTTGCTTACTCCTCCTATCAGATTCTCATTAGAAGAAGCAATGGAATATATTCGTGCGGATGAGTATTTGGAAGTAACTCCAGCCAGTCTGCGTATACGCAAAATTTTCTTGAAAGAGCACGATAGAAAACGTAATAAAAAGGATAAATAATCAAATAGATTTTTTCTTTTTGTGAGTCAATTTTCTAATAAATCAGTACTTTTTTGTTGCTAAACTTTCCATTTCTTTCTGATAGATTCATCTAATATTTTGTAACTAATCATTATTATAATGATCTGTAAAACAAAGCATTAAATTTAAACGCAAAGAATGCTAAGGAATACGCAACGAACGCAATGTGTTGTAAATCAACTATTATCAAAATAGCGACCTTTGCATTAACTTTGCGACCCTTGCGGTAAAAATAATAATAGTCTAATAATCAATTAGTTTTAAAATATAAAT
>CAYPOW010000028.1:0-21670 GCA_964412145.1 uncultured Draconibacterium sp. | reverse complement strand
ATTTTGTCATTAATTCCGGTGGCGTTAAATTATCACCCGAAATTTTGGAAGAAAAGTTTGCAAAACATCTTCTTGTTCATTTCGCTTTTAGTTCTAAAAAAGATCCTGTTTTAGGAGAAAAACTGGTCTTGCTTATTGAGGGAGAAAAGTCGGAAAATTTGGAAAAGGAAGTTTGGACTCAATCAAAAAAAGCGTTGCGTAAATTTGAGCAGCCAAAAGAAATCATTTTTGTAAAGGAATTACCAAAAACCATCAATGGTAAATTGGATAGGATTCGTTTGAAGGATTTGATTGTGTTTAATTAATTTCCTTAGTACCTCCTTAGTGCCCCCTTAGTTCAAAATAATTATGGCCACGGATACACGAATGAAAGAATGTTTAGCGTCTCTGCGTCTTAGCGTGATACACTATCAAATTACATTTACTTCACGTTCCAATTGCACTCCAAATATATCAAATACTTTGTGCTGGATTTCTTCTGAGAATTCTAAGATTTCCTTTCCGCTTGCCTCACCCAGATTTACAATAATCAATGCCTGATTTTTATGCACGGCTACATTTCCTTTCGTAAATCCTTTCAATCCGGCACGGTCGATCATCCAGCCGGCAGCCAATTTAAATGATTCATTTCCAAGATCATATGAAACTAAATCGGGAAAATTATTTTTTAATTCGTTGTGTTTCTGGTGATCGACAATCGGATTTTTAAAAAAACTACCTGCATTGCCTAATTCGCTAGTTTCTGGTAATTTGCTTGCTCGGATATTGATTACCGCCTGTCGAATAACAGCGATACTCAGATTTTCATACTTCAAATTTTCCAGCTCTGCTTTGATATTTCCGTAATCAATTTTGAAAAATGGAAATTTATTGAGTTTAAGAAATACCGCTGTTACGATGTATTTGTTTTTAAGTGCTTGTTTGAAGATGCTATCGCGATAGCCAAATTTCAATTCTTTCAGGTAAAATCGCCTTAGTTCTCCTGATTCTATTTCGATGGCTTCCAAGCCATTAAAAATCTCAGCTAGTTCTACACCATAAGCGCCAATATTTTGGATTGGAGCAGCGCCAACAGTTCCCGGAATTTTAGATAAATTTTCGGCACCGGCATATTTATTATCCACGCTCCATTTCACAAAATCGTCCCAGATTTCACCAGCAGCCACTTTTATCCAAACGTACTTGTTATTTTGATCAATCAGCTCAAAACCTTTGTTTTGCATTTGAATAATTGTTCCGATAAAATTACTGGAAAACAGCAAGTTACTTCCTTCACCAAGCAATAGATAGGGACTTGTTTTATCCAAATGATTTTGAACAAAATCAGTGGCTTCTTCCTGATTATACAGGTTTACAAAGCGCTGGCAATTTACATCTATGCCAAAAGTATTTTTATTTTTAAGCGAAATATTCGATTGGATTTCCATTGATTTTATTTTCGATAAAGGTAATGTCCTTGAGGCAAATCCTTTTCAAGTTTTCCATTTTGATAAACAATCTTCCCTGCTTTTATAACTATATCGGCTTTGCCTTGTATTTGTTCATCAGCATAAATATCAATATCGCTTCGCGAATACAGGATTCGTTTGCCAATCTTTTCTGAAGTTTTTTTCCAAATGACTAAATCAGCATCAAAACCGATAGCAATTTTCCCCTTATTAGGTAATCGGAAAAATTGAGCAGGATGAGTGGATGCTAATTTTGTCATATCGTTAACCGACAGTTTTTTACTAGCGATAAATCGACTATAAAAAAGGCTTAAGCGATGCTGGATTCCACCTGTACCGTTTACGACTTTGGTGAAATTAGTAGCTTTTTGTTTTTGTTCAAGAGTAAAGGGGCAGTGGTCAGTTCCAAGCGTACTTACTTGGCCATCTGCAATTGCTTTTTCTATTCCTCTACGGTTTTCTTCATTTCGAATTGGTGGGCTCATCATAAAACCCAAGGCTTTATTTCTTGAGTCCTTATAAACCGATTCTTCAAAAGTAAAATATTGCGGACAGGTTTCCGCAAAAATGGGCAATCCTTCTTTTTGTGCTTTTGATATTTTATTTAAAGATTCGGCTGTTGAAACATGTACTATATAAGTTTTGCAGTTTGTCTTTCTAACCAATTCAATTATCTTTTCAACTGCTTGATATTCTGTATAATCCGGTCGAGTTTTTGCGTGATAAATTAAATCGGAATGTTTCTTGCTGATCGCTTCGTTCTGAAGCTGATCAATGATATCGCCCAACTCAGCATGAATAGTCACCATTACATTCAGAGATTTGGCAGTTTTCATCACTTTTTCTAAGTCATCGAAATCAATACCAATACTGTTTCGATAAGCCAGGTAGGTTTTAAAGGATGTAATGCCATATTCTTTCACGCAGGCTTCCATTTCATTTGGAATTTCAGTTCGCCATTCGATTATGCTCATATGAAAAGCGAAATCGCAATAACAATTTCCAATAACAGCTTTGCGTTCAATAAAGGCATCGATTAGATTTTGACCTTTTCGGGGAGTTACAAAATCGATGAAGGTTGTGGTTCCACCTGCTAATGCTGCCTTGGAGCCTGATTCAAAATCATCGACTGTTAGGCCAATGGCAGTTGAAAGCGAGAGATGAACATGTGGATCGATACCTGCCGGTAAAACAAAAGAACCTTTCGCATCGATATAAGGAATCCCTTCCTTTGAAATGGATGATTCGATTTGACTAATTTCCCCATTTTCGATAAATAAATCAGCTTGCACAGTTTCCTGTGGCAAGACTAGTATTCCATTTTTTATGAGTAATTGCATTTGATAATTTAGTGAATCAAAGGTATAAAAAAAGCGAATGAAGCTTTAATCAATTTTTTTTTCAAATACAGGAGTCCCATTGTTATTGGTTTCAGAAAAGCCAAGTTTTTTGAGATAGGCATTGTTTTTCGGACTATAACTCCCACTGATTAAGGTTTTTATATTCTTTTCCTTGAATAATGCCTGATCAGCACGATAAACAAATTTCCCGAGTTTATAATCGCGATATTCTGGCGTTACATAATCGAGCTCAATGCAAAATGTATTGTTCTCCAATATTCTACCTATGAAAACACCGGCAACCTGCATATTGCGCAAAACTAAAAAACTAATGCTATGTTCGTTTCCGCTTGTCGAGAATTTTGGGAAAAACTTAGCAATATCAGCTTTGTGAAATTGCAGAAAATCTAGAAAGTATTTATTATCGTTGCGTACTTCTAACGTTCTAAATAATTCATTCTTAGTATATTGATTTACTAAAAATATAATATTAATCACCATAATAAATGCATTTACAATGGCAACAGGATAGGCGCCAACAAGGAATCCATAAATAGTAAAAAGAATATTTCCTACAAGGCTGAACCAACGCAAACGTATGATGGAACTAAAGGTCATTGCGACTGCAATGAAAATTGAACCGAGATAACCGATTATCTCGATAACTGAAAAATCCAACATAATTTAATTTTTTGCAAAAGTAATCAATTAGATAGTATCATTGCTATGCAAAAAGGAATATGTAGATAAGTGATTTAATCGATTACATTGAAGTCAAATGCTTTAAAATGAAATGTTTGTCCGTCTTTGTATGATCCAAAAAAGTAGCCTTCGTAGATGCCCTTTTGGTCAGAAGTGTAAAAATTAAGTTTTTTTCTGTTCTCTTCTTTGATAAAAGGTTCCCAATGTAATAAAGTTCTGAAATCTGCGCTTCTAGATTTTAACTCTGTGTTTGTGTTATAACGTTTTGCCGTAAATTTAAAAGAAGGCATCAAGGTATTGTAATCAAAAAATGCAGCAGATTTAGGCATAATCATTCCTCCAAAATTATTGGTAAGTGTGTGTATCATAATTATTCCGTTTATCACATGGTCGCCCAAAATATATGGTGTTTTATGCAACTCAATTTTTTCAATATCTTTTGGCGAAACTTTCATCAATTCGTTTACATCAAAAACAGGAATTTCATCTATCAGGATTAATGGGTTGTTATAGAAGATTTCATTTTCGCTATCAAAGATGGCTAGATTGTATTTTCCTTTTTTCTTACGAACGTGAACCTTTGGTACTAATTCTTTGAATACAATTTCTAAAGAAGGTGTTTCTACGTAGTCGTCCAGAACAACAGTTGTTTCAGGATTTCCGAAAGAATAAGGTAGGTTACCCACTTTAGTTTCCTTATTTTTTGTTGGTATTTCGTATGCTTTGGCAGTTTGGGATGCAATAAGCATTTGCAATAAAAATTTTGTTTGCGATGAATCTATCATTAAAGGGATAGAATTTAATTTGGGAAATTTGGGTGAAAAATCGGTATTGACTTTAAGTTCTATGTCGTCCATGTATTCAAAAAGTGGACATATAAATACATCTTGTTCCCCTTCAAAATTATTTAACGAGAAAAAGAAGCTTCCGTCTTTCCTTGAGTTATATATATGAATCTGAGGATGCTCTTTAAAAATAGATAGGTAAACAGGTACATTTTCTATTGGCTTCTGAGTGGTTATATTCACAACAATACCACTTAATCCAATATCTCTTATATCGGGGTACTGGTTTAATCTATTTGTGGTCGACTCATTGTATAATCTCATTAAAGTTTCTTGGTCAAGGATTCTGTTTAGGGTACTTATAAGACTTGTTTGCTGTTTCGCCTTCAATTGTGATGGGTCGAACTGAGTTTTCAAATAATTAAATAATAAAATAGGTTCGCAAAAATATTGATTGAGTTTTTGAATTGGTGATAAAACAGTTCCTTTTAGAACTACACGACAAGATAGTGTACTTAAATTTTCATTGTTAATATTATCATCTGAAATATATACTGCTTGCCTGCTATTATATAACTTCTTTGTGCTTGCATTATTTAAGTCATTAGGTTCTTTTACAAGATGAATAAAAGCTTTTAGTTTTAAGATTTTGTCACTTTCATTACTTAAAGAATAATAATATAAACCCGAATTTATTAGTTGGGAATTTGGAAGAATAACTTGAGCCGAATCTGAGTTAATCAGTAATTTAGTTTTGGAAATAGTTTGCAGTCTGTTGTTGATTAAACTCAGATAGTACAAATCATTTGTAGCTTTCGTTACTGAAGGCGGAGTATAAATTGTAACGATATGTAGTCCATTTTTACTTAAAGCAGACTTAATACGATAACTGTTTTTTGAGGATGGATATAGTTCGTTATCCATTTCAGGATGCTCAAAAATATTTGTTATTTGTGTTTTGTTTTCTATGCTTGTATTCAATCCTAGTTTAGGATTAATAACCTGGATAGCTGATAAAAAGTAAGTCTCGACAGGAAAATTTTTGTTGTAATACGTATAGGCTCTTAGATAGTAGGTGTCTGACAAAAATTCAGTTGGAATCTCCAATTGCCCAACAGCTAGACCTTCTTCAATATGGTATTTCTTTTGAACAATTGCTTTTTTATCGGCGTTAAAAAGTTCCAGAAATAGAACTTTACTTAGCATAGTTTTTTCCTTAGCAAAGTTTATTGTTGCACTAAACCAAATGGGCTCACCACTTAAATAAATATCTCTATCCGTGATTAAATTAATTTGTTCAGAAGTCATCTTGGCACCAACAGATTGAGCCAATATATCATTGGAACAAAAGATGAAGTGGTATCCTAATAAAACAAAAATATATACTAGTCGTTTCATTTTTTTTCTTGTATTTTCCAATCCCAATATTCAGGTTTTATTGCTGTTCCTCCTTTTTTTTGACAGTCTAAACAATCTTGCTGTACGTAGGCAATAGCCTCGATTATATCGGAAGATTCATTAGGAGGCTCAAAATATGCAACTGTATAATACAAAGGTAAGTCACGTAAAGTGGCCGAACTAATCTTGCTATAAATAGTTCGGGCTGTAGTATCAGCAACACATTTAGTATGTTTGTACTGGATTCTTGGGGGAGCCTTTGTTAATATTCGAGGACCGAGACTTCCTGCTGCAACAATAAAATAGCCCAAAACAGGTTCGGAAGGATCTTGAATATTGGTCAAATTCCCTTCTATCTGAAAAGGTTGAATTGTGTATAGTGCATCCTCGTTGTTGTTTTGTTTATTCAGTTTATCTAGAAAGACAAAGGCGTTTTCTGATATCGTATATTGTTTAACAAGGATGCTATACCCGTGCATTAATTTTACATCAGTAAATGGAATAAAATGAAGTGGCAAATCAATTACTTTTGGTGAACTTAGATATTCTGTACTGTAGCTGAATCTTTCCAAAAGATTTTTAGTTTTCCAACAAAAATATAAGGTGTCAATGTTTTTTGTTCTGCCAAATCCATATGTATTAAATTCTGTTGTAACGTGACTATTACTGTCGTAGTAATAGTATATCTTATAATCGGAATGGTATTCAAAAGTCTCTTCAATTTCCCAATAGAAATAGGATTTTGAGGTTGGAGCTATTTTGCTACTCACATAAAATCGATAACCCTCTTTATCAAACTCCAAATCATTATTGGCCAATTGCCAGCTTTCTTCAACTCGAACATCTTCAACACCTACTGGATTTATCATTTCTTCAAAATCTGATTCGTATGATTTTCCATTCGAAAGTTGAATATTGATTTTGTATGCATTCCCGATAATTCCTTTTATACCGCCCAAGCTCGTTTTGTATACACCCTCTCCTGTTTCAATCAGAAGTTCATTATTCCCTTTGTCATCAGAAATATTTACTATAGCTTTTGAAACAGGATTTATAATATCTGTATTTAAGGTGTTTGTTGTGGAAAGTATAATAGTATAAGGCCCATCAAAATTGGTTATTTTACCATCAATAACTAGTAGTTGATCCACATTAGATTCCAATTCAGGCCAGTACTCTTCAACACAAGAGGTGCTGAAGAATAGGAGTGCAAAAAATGCAAGTACTCCTTTTATTTTGATGCTATTCACTATCATAATTGCCTAATTTAAAATTATAAGTAAGGGAAAAAATTGGTGCTCCAAAAATGGATAGTTTATAAGCTTTAATTTTGTTTTCATCTTCTTTAAAATATACGGAAAAGGCATTTTTTCTTCCTAATGCATTATAAACTGATAACGACCAGCTTCCGTGTGCTAGTTTGCGTTTTAACAGATTCCCTTCTATATTTAAAGATAAGTCTACTCTAAAATAATCGGGAATACGGTATGCATTTCTACTCGAATAATTCAAAGTAGGAATTCCGCCATAGTAATAAACCGATGTGGGATAAGTAATAGGTCTTCCTGTTGAATAAATTACATTAGTTGAGAAAGAAACTCGTCTCGAAAAATCGTAATTCACTATTAAATTAAAAGCATGAGGTTTATCGTAATTGGAAGGGTAAGACCTGCCATAATTTATTCTGTTTTCTGCAAATTGGCTATCCACTATAACACCAGAGCTCGAATAAGTATAGTTAACCCAGCCACTTAAATTACCAATCAGCTTTTTCAACATAAACTCTACGCCATAAGAACTTAGGTTTCCTTGCAACGTTGCTTGTTCCAGATTTTTAGTGAAAAATAAGTTTGCACCATCTTTGATTTCAACAATGTTTTGAGTGAATTTGTAATAAGTTTCTACAGAAAACTCAAAGGTTTTATTCCATAGATTACTATAAAGTCCAAGTGATATTTGATCGCCTATAATAGGTTTTGTATTGTAATCACTTAATTTCCATTTGTAGTTGGGCGATACTGCAATAGTATTACTCAACATATAGATATATTGATGCAGGCGATCAAAGGTTGCTTTAATCGAAATATTATCGCCAATCAGATGATTAACTCCAAAACGAAAGTCGACGCCCCCATACGTTTTAATAGCTTCCCAATTATTAAAATGCAAAACTTCAACAATGTTTTCATTTACAAGAGGTAAATCATCTCTATATTTATTTATGTACTGTGGTCCGAAATAGGTGAAGCTGTTTATTCTCAATCCTCCAGAGAAAGTAAGTTTTGGGTTCACTTTCCACACATCGCTTAAAAACAAAGCGCTTTCTATTCCTATCTCTGTACCTAAATCAATATGCTCAATAAAACTAGCATTTGTTAATGGATCGTAAATTCCTTTATCAATATTATATAAAATTGAATTAACCCCAATTTGAACACGATGGTTTTTTAAAGGAACAATTTCAAAAAAGGCTTTTAATTCTGAATGTCCAATTTGGTTATGGTTATGGTAAGAAGCGATTTCCAATTGACTATTGTCTTCTTTAAATTGATATCCACTATGTGCAATACTCAAGTCGAAACTATTCTTGTTTTGAAAATAGTGTTTCCATACCACCGATGCCCCATAATTCTGATAGTTGTATTTGGTTTGTGTATACAAATCCATCTTATCTCTAGAATAATAAGTAAAAGCATTTAAATGATCATTTTTATTGAGTTGGAAGGAGAAATTTGTGACAATGTCGGAAAATTGTGCTTTACTATTTTTAATGATAGGGTCTTTTATTAAATTAAAAATCCAATTACTATATGTTGATCTTGTGCCAATAAGAAAGCTGCTATTTTGCTTTTTTAAGGGACCTTCAACAGTTAATCTACCAGTAATAGGGCCAATACCACCTCGCGCAGTTACTCTGTCCTTATTTCCAGTTTTTGCCTTTATTTCGAATACTGATGCAATACGCCCCCCATATTGCAAAGGGATATTGCTTTTAAATAAAGCAAATTCGTCAATCACATCAGCATTGAATGCAGAAAAAAAGCCTGACAAATGTGAAGTGTTGTAAATAGGGATATTATTGATATAGAAAAGGTTTTGATCTGTAGGAGAACCTCTAACGTTGAATCCCGAAGCTCCTTCTCCAACAGTTTGAACACCAGGCAATAATAACGCAACTTTTACGATGTCTTTTTCGCCGAATACTAAAGGGATTTTTTTAATGTTTTTGGTACTTACTTTATCGAGTCCCATTTGTAATCCAGTCACTTTACTATCTTTTTCAGCACTAATAATAACATCCCTAAGCAAAATTATTCTATCGGCAAGCGTAAGATTTAACGTACCATCTGATTGTAAATCAATTTCTATTTGTTTCTCTTGAATATTAACGCTACTAATTTTAAATATATGTTTCCCAATGTTTAACTTAATTTTATAAAATCCATTTTCATCGGTAATTACACCTTTTCCACTTATTAAATCAAGGATGGTTGCACCCTCAATCTCTTTAAGTGTTTCCCGATTGATGGCATAGCCACTAATTGCTGCAATTTGTTTATTTACACCATCTTCTTTATTCCCAACAATTCTTGTTTCTGTAATATACTCTTTAGTTGTTTGAATAAAATTTTTCTCTGATTTATCGAGGTTTGTCTCTTGATCTTGCTTCTGAGCAACCTTGAAGAAGTTTGTTGGAAATTTGGTTGTAAGGGTCTGATTTTTAGTCAGAAATATATTCCCTTTTTCATCTGTTGAGACAAATACATTATAAGGTAATAGATGGACCTTAAGCAATTTCTTTAATGAGATACTATCTGTATTGAAAGTAATTCTAAATTTTGGTAAGTCTTTTTGTAAATAATAAAAATGAACAGAAAAATTTCCTTCTACTTTCTCGACGAAATCTGGCCATACTAAATTTGAATACACTTGTGTTAATTGAATATTGCTGATATCTGATATTTTATTTTGAGAAAATACCGTAGTCCAAAAGACCGCAAAAGATAGTATTAAAAAAATCTTTTTCATGGCTAAAACTGTTCGTAAAACTTAAGTATACTAGTTATTTGGTTTGCCGATGCTTTCTTTAGTCTAATCTTTTTTCTACGCAGAAAGTGCTTTACCTCTTTCTCGTGACCTTCAAAGTATTTTATAAGAATTTTCTTCGATCTTATAAGTGTATAATTGTCCTGATTAGCAAGATACAGTTTTTTCTCAGGATCAAAGTATTTGCCAAACGGCAAGCTAGGTGTATATTCTTCTTTAAATTCGTTAAAGTGTTTGTAATAAGCACTAATATTTCCTTGATAGATAAGCTCTGCGATTCCGATACCTTTTCTGCTATTTAAATTGGTTGTATTATGAAAGAAATGGGATCCAATTCGTAAAGAATCTATGTAAAAAGAATGCAGAATAACATTCTTTGAAATATGATCAAACGAAACATTATTAATAATTAAAATATCGTCTACTATATCGTATTTTAAAGGTACATCATAAAAAGTAATTCCCTTTATGTAAAGTGTACTTTTTGTCCACTTGCTGGTTAAAAAATAGGGGTGCCCTTTGGCTCTAATATGCTTAGCTTTATAGTTTTTCCCGTTAACTAATCTATCGTCGGTCCTATATACACGAAGTGCAGAATCCAAAATATTATAGCCAGTTTCAGAAATATCCTGAGCCTTTAATTTTACTGGATATGAGCCTGAAAGTGCTAATACCAAGAAATTTGCTAGGAATAAGTAAGATAAACGGCACATGAAAAAGGTTTTATGAGTTTGCTAAACAAATATAGCATTTCTAACGGTTTAATGTGCAACGAGATAATGAATAGTATTGAAACTAATTAAGTTCATCTTATTAAGCATTTTTAATATCATTGCTTAACCAATAAAATCAGTTCCAGTTTTAGTAGACAATTCACTTATTTTTGCAGCTAAAATGAATAGCATCCAGTTCAATTCCAATAAAATGATTAATATTTTCTTCATTTATCACACTTTCGGCCATCAATTCAATCTGGTTAGAATACAGATTAATGATTGTTTTAATATTTTTGTATAATACCAATTATAACCCCAAATAATCGATATAAATCGCTTCTTTTTTCCTTTTTCTTCGTTAGAAAATATTTCCGTAGCTACTGCTATGCAAAGATTTTATGTCTCAATAAAAAAAAATAGTTACATTTATTTATCAATCATTTGGAATTATAATTGGTATAAATAGAGTTTATCCTTGCATCGCCCAAATGAATGAGTGAATTGTTTTTTTAATCTATTACTTTGAAGTCAAAAGCTTTTAAATGAAAGGCTTGTCCGTTTTTGTATGTGCCAAAGATAAATGTTTCGTAATCTCCTGTCTGGTCAGACGTAGAAAAATACAGACTTTGTTTACTCTCATTCTGAATAAATGGCTCCCAATATAATAATGTTCTGAAATCTCCAATTCTTGAATTAATATCTTCGACTGAGTTATAAGTTTTTGAATTAAAAATATAGGCAGGGCTTAATGTTTGGTATTCAAAAAAGCGTGTTGACTTAGGTATTGTCATTCCTCCCAAATTATCTGTATTTGTTGTAATCATCACAATTCCATTAATTGTGTAATTATTCATATAAAAAGGAGTGTAGTGAACCGCTATCTTTTCAACGACCTTTGGAGGTATTTTTAATAATTCATCTAAATTGAAAACAGGAACGTCATCAACTAAGATTAATGGATTTTTATAAAGGCGATCATTTTCAAAGTCAACAACCGATAGCTTATAAGAATCTTTGTGTTTTCTAACACGAACACTAGGGATAAGCTCTTTAAAAACCATTTCTAGTGTAGGTGTTTCAATATAATTGGCAAGGACAATTGACAGTTTAGGATCGTCAAAAGAAAAAGGCAAATTAAAGATGCTAAAGTCTTGATTTTTTGACTTTATTTTTAAGGTTTTAGAGAAATGATATGAAAATAGCATTTGTTCTAATAGGGGTAGAGATAGGGATTCGGTGGATAACGGAATGGCTTTAAAATTAGGAAAGCTAAGTGTAAATTCTTCATTTATCTTTATTTCAGTCTCATCAGATTTATCAAAGATAGGACAGAGAAGGGCATCTTTGTTGTGCTCATAATTAGTAATAGCGAATTGAAAACTACCATCGTTATTAGAGGTAGCAACATAAATTTCAGGATGGGTGTCAAAGATGGATAAGTATATAGGATTGTTTGCAAGTGGTTTTTGTGAATGCTTGTTTAGCAGGATTCCACTTAGGCCCTTATTTTTTAATCCAGGAATCCATTTCAATTCTGATACATCTGAAGTATAAAAAAGATTTTGATATTCCTCCAAATCTAGTTTTTCATTGAGGGCTAATAAGATAGTGTCAACCTCTCTGGTATTTAGAACCATTGGGTTAAACTGCGTTCTCAGAAAACTAAAAAGTAGATAAGGATCTTTAATAAAAAGTTTGAACTTATCCTTGCTGGATAGGATGCTTCCTTTTTGAACTATTTTAATGCCAAGATGTGAATGGTTGTTAGGAATAATTTTACTTAAATCTAGGCTGACTGCTGACCTTTGGATAAATTCACTTTTTGGCATTTCTGTTAGGAAATTTGCTCTCGAAGAATCTTGATAGAGGAAAGCATGGACTTTAAGAATTTTTTTAGCTTGATTCTTAAGTAGATAATAATAGAAACCAGAGTTGGAGAATAATGAATTGGGAAAAGCTACAAGAGATGGTTTAGAAGTTAATATGAACTCTGCTCTAGAAATAATTTGATGATGATTGTTGACTAGCTCAATAATCACAAGTCCATTATCGGTTTTTTCTTCTTTTTGTGACTTATAAATAGAGACAAGGTGCATTCCCTGTTTTGCCTGAAGAGTTTTAATAGAATAGGGGTTAGATGGATGAATTTTGATTTCATTTTGATCCTCATCTACTCCTTTTTTAAAAGGGATGCCTTTTCTAGGATTAACAATTTGAAGGGCAGTAAGGAAATACTGCTCAACAGGAAAGTTTTTATTGTAAGGGGTATATGCTCTTAAATAATAAACATCTGATAGGAATTCTGAGGGGATATCAAGGGCTCCTTCTGCAATCCCTTGATTGATACTGTATTTTTTTTTCACAATCGATCTTTGATCAGCGTTAAATAACTCAATATAAAGTAATTTGCTTAAAGACTCTTGGTGATTTTCCAAAGATACTGTTGCACTGAACCAAATAGTTTCGCCACTTAAATAGATATCTCGGTCTGTGAAAACATTTATATTTTCTATAGGAAGTAAAGGTGTAGAAACAGTAGCCGTTTGTCCAAAAGAAAAAACTTGGAGCCCGAGGATGAGTATAAGAATATAATATTTTTTCATAAGGATTTGATTTGCTATTCCCAAAATTTTGGTTTTATTATTTGGCCTCCACGACGCCTACAATCTATACAAGGTGGAGCATAATAAGTTTCAATAAGAACGGGTCCTAGTAATGGATCACCGTCTAAGTCGAAATGAAAATAAGAAAGGAACAAAGGTAAATCTTCCTCCCTTGTATTTTCAATTCGATGTATAATACCACTAACTGTTGAATCGTAATAGCATATTTGTCTTTCATAATAAAGCCCACCATGAGCTCTTGTTTGAAATCTAGGCACTGTTGTTCCTGAGGCTACCAAAAAATAGCCTAAAACGGGTTCTGTAGTATTTTGAATATTATTAACATTCCCTCTAATTTGAAAAGGTTGTGTGTTAAATAAATTACTTTGATTGCTGCTCTGTTTTTTTAAAGACTCTAAAAAATCATGCGCTTGTTTTGAAATAGAGAATTGTTTTATGGAGATATTATATCCCCATCTTAATCGAATGTCATCAATAGGAACAAAATGCAAAGGTAAACTTTTCGTATCAGTTGTGTTTTTTGGTTTAAGGGCATAGCTTAAGAGTTCATTTAGTATTTGTGTTTTCCAGCAGTAATACAAAGTGTCTACATTTGATAATTCCTTAATTGGAATGCCTTCAAAAAATGTATTATTGTTTCCTTTGCCATCCAGCATGAGATAAATCCTGAAACTTGAATGGTATTCATAGGTTTCTTCTATTTCCCAAAAAAAATGATCTTTCGTTAAATCTGTGGGTAGATAATCAATATAAAACTGAAAGCCCTCTTGATTTGTTTCTAATTCGTTTTGAGCATATCGCCATTCATTTTCATAATAAAGAGATTCAATATTAGCTGGATTTAATAATTCCTCGTATTCCGATTCATAAATGTTCCCGTTCTCTACCCAAATATTAATTTTATATGAATGACCAATAATCCCTTGAATACCATTTGGGCTTGTTTTATATATCCCAGGAGACTCTTCTGTTAATATTTCTTTGTTTCCTTGATTATCTAGGATTGTCAAAATAGCTGAAGATTTTGGAATGAAAAGGGTATCGAGTACTGAGCTTGAATAAGAAAGCTTAACAGTATATGGGCCAGGATAGTTATTTATTTGGCCATCAACAACCAAGAAATGATCATTATTATTTTTTAATTCAGGAGAATATTTCTCAACACATGATATCATTGTAAGGAGTATACCTAAAACAATAAACCTTTGTATTTTATTAAAAATATTCATTCCTTTTTCAATATTTAATCTGAATAGTCAATGGCTTTGTTCCATTCTTCCCAGAAATATGGTTTGTTTGTTGTTCCACCATGTCTTGTGCAATCCACGCAACTAGGTGCAACATAAGCGAAAATTATAATGTTTTCAAGTGTATTCATAGGATTTTCAAAGGGGTAATCAGTAAAATATAATGGCCAATCATCAGAATTTGAGCTTATTAGGAAATTATGAATTAAGCTATCTGAAGTTAGAGTGTAACATATAGGTCTTTTATAACGTCTCCAAGGTGCTCTTACTTGTATCCTTGGCCCTAATGAGCCAGATGCAACTTTAAAATAACCCAAAACAATTTCAGATGGGTTCAGCGTATTTAAAATATTTCCTTTTATCTGAAAGGGTTGGGTTGTAAATAATGTCCCTTGGTTTTCATTTTGCTTTTCTAATTCATTAATAAAAGTATAAGCATCCTTTGAAATCACGAATTGGTTTACTTGTATATTATAACCGTATCGCAAACGTTTATCTCCATAGGGAATAAAATGTAAGGGTATTTGATGCGCTTCATCGCTGCTCATGTTTTCAAAGCTGTAATGGAAATTTTGAGAAAGAGTTTCTGTTTTCCAGCAACAAAACAAGGAATTCATATTTTTCATTCGTTGTAGCCCGAAATTGTTACTTGAACCTTCACTTAGTATTGAACCATCGTAATAATACATGATTGGTGCAACAGAATGGTATTCATAGGTCTCTTCAATTTCCCAAATCAAATAAGTATTTGATGTGGAATTTGCTTTTGTTTTAACATTAAATCTTAGCCCTTCCTGATCAACTTCAAGAATATTTTGTGCATATTGCCATTCTTCCTCTGCAATGAGCTCTTCTACATTGATGGGTTCTAATAATTCTTCTAATTCAGACTCATAAGTCTCGCCATTTTCTAATAGGATACTCACTTTGTATGAGCGTCCAATAATCCCTTGAATACCAAGGCTGCTGGTTTTGTATATCCCAGGACTATTTTGTATCAAAATCTCCTCATTTCCTCTATCATCTAGTATACTAACTCTTGCCGATGAAATAGGAATGAAAAGGGTGTCAGTTAATGAGCTGGAATAAGAGAGTTTAATTGTATAAGGGCCTGGAAAGTTATTTATTCCACCATCTACAACCAAAAAACTTTCTCCTAGGCTTAGAACTGGCCAATATTTTTCTACACAGGATGTGGTTGTCACTAGGAAAAATCCAAAGACAACGATCCAAGGTATATTTTTCAATTTATTCATGTGCATTGTAGTTTCCTAATTTAAAATTATACGTTAATGAAAAGATTGGCGCTCCAAAAATGGAAAGTTTATAGGCTTGAATTAGGCCTTCTTCTTCCTTAAAGTATACTGAATAAGCATTCTTTCTTCCTAACAGATTATATATAGAAAATGACCATACACCATGCCCTAATTTCTTTCTTAACAGATTTCCCTCAATATTTAAAGATAAATCAACACGGAAATAATCAGGCAATCGGAAGGCATTTCGGCCGGAATAATTTAAAGTTGGTATATTGTTATAATAATAAATTGCTGTTGGATAAGTGATTGGTCTTCCAGTAGCATATACGATATTCCCCGAAAGGCTTGTTCTTCTTGTAAAGTCATAGTTTGTCACAAGGTTAAATGCATGTGGCTTATCATAATTTGATGGATAGGACTCTCCATAGTTTATTCTGTTTTCTGCAAACGGACTATCGACTATAACTGTGGAACTAGAGAAAGTATAGTTTATCCAACCAGTTAACCTGCCTTCCAATTTTTTAAGCATAAGTTCAACGCCATAGGCATTGAGATCTCCCTGTAATGTTGCTTGTTCTGTATGTTTGTTAAAGAATAGGTTCGCTCCATTTTTAATTTCAACTACATTTCGACTAAATTTATAGTAGGTTTCAATAGATAGTTCATATTTATTTTCGCCTAAATTTTTATATAAACCCAGACTTATTTGATCTCCTACAATAGGTTTTGTGTTATAATCGCTCAGTTTCCACTTATAATTGGGCGATACTGCAATTGTATTGCTTAACATATAAATGAATTGGTGCAAGCGGTTGTATGCTGCTTTCACCGAAAAGTTATCGTTTATTAAATGATTAACAGCGAATCTAAAATCTAGACCGCCATAAGTTTTAATGGCTTCCCAGTTATCAAAATGAAGAATATCAATTAAGTTCTCATCAGTATATGGCCTGCCTGCTTGGTATTGGTTAACATATTGTTCGCCAAAATAGGTATACAGATTGTAGCGTAGCCCTCCTGAAAAAGTGAGTTTTGGATTTATTTTCCATTCTTCGCTAATAAAGAGCGCACTTTCAAGACCTTTTTCTTTTCCTAGATTGGTGGTTTCAATATAACTAGCGTCTGATAGGGGGCTATAGATTCCCTTATCAATGGCATAAAGAGTAGAGTTAATCCCAAATTGTAGATGGTGTTTTTGGAAAGAAGTGATGTCGAAAATGGCTTTAGCTTCGGTATGTCCTAGTTCATTATTATGGGTATAAGAGGCAACCTCCAGTTGATTATTTTCTTCGCTAAATTGATAACTACTGTGTGCTAGGCTCAATTCAAAATGAGTCTTATTTTTAAAAAAATGATTCCAAATTATAGAGCCGCCATAATTTTGGTAATCATATTTGGATTGCGTAAAAATATCGATCTTGTCTGTACTGACATATGAAAACAGATTTAGATGATTATTATCGTTTAGATGGAAGGAGAAATTACCAACAACATCACCAAATTGAGCTTTACTGTTTTTTACTGTGGGATCTTTTATGAAATTCAGAATCCAATCGGAGTATGTAGAACGAACACCAATGAGAAAATTACTTTTGTCTTTTTTTAGTGGTCCTTCAACGGTTAAGCGGCCAGTTACTAGACCAATTCCTCCACGGGCTGTAACTTTATCATTATTCCCAGTTTTGGTTTTAATTTCGAAAACGGATGATAATCGACCGCCATATTGAATTGGAATATTGCTTTTGTATAATGAAAACCTATCAATAACATCTGCATTAAAAGCTGAGAAAAAACCTGAAAGATGCGAAGTATTATAAATGGGGACATTATTGATATAGAATAAGTTTTGGTCGGTTGGAGAACCTCTAACATTGAACCCTGAGGAACCTTCACCAACGGATTGAACGCCAGGAAGCAGCATCGCTACTTTTATAATATCTTTTTCTCCAAATACTAATGGAACTTTTTTTACATTTTTTGTGCTTACTTGATCGAGACCCATTTGAGTTCCAAAAACTTTATTCTCTTTCTCTGCACTCACAATAACATCATGAAGTACAATAATTTTATCATCCAAAACTAAATCTAAAATTCCATTTGATAGGAGGTTGATGTCAATTGTTTTTTCAGCTATGTTTATACTGCTAATTTTGAGGATGTATTTCCCAATGTTTAAGGTGATTTTATAAACCCCATTAGCATCGGTTACCACTCCTTTATTACTGTTTAAGACGACTACCGTTGCTCCTTCTATTGGCTTACCAGTTGCGGAGTTAATAGCTTTTCCACTGATAGTTGCAGTACGTTTGTTGACTCCTTTTTCTTTTGTTCCAATAATAGCCGTTTGTTTAGTGAACTTTCTAACCGTATGAACAAAAATAGCATCGGTGTCCTTGAATTCTTCTTCACTAGTTTGTGCAATTGATTCCTTAAAGAAGGGGCTTGTAAGCTTTGTGGATATTCGAAAGTTTTTATTGAGTAAAATATTTCCTTTATTGTCAGAAGACACAAAAATGTTAAATGGTAATAAATGATCTTTTAGCGCTTTTTCTAGACTTATACTGTCAGTGTTGAATGAAACCTGAAAATCAGGAAAATCGGTTGATTTATAGTAAAAATGGACTGGAAAATTCGCCTCTACTTTTTGAACAAAGCTATTCCACGATAGGTTGGAATAGGAATGAGAGAGATTTATCTCACTAATTTTTTTCTTAGTAGATTGTGCTGTAGACGAAAACAATAGCCCTAAAAAAATGAAAAGAAAAATTAGTTTCTTCATAATGAATATTGATTAAATGACAGCCTAACAAATATACTATTTTTATTACAGATTTTTTGCTTTCAAATTGCGAATCATTTACTGCATACTTCTATATTAAATAGATTAAAATGAAAGGGTTCTCCGTTTTCGTTTATACCAAATATATAAGCTTCAAATTCTCCAATTTGATCAGATGTGTAAAAATGCAATTCGTTTAGCTGACCATTCTGAATAAGTGGATTCCAATGCAACAAAGTTCTAAAGTCGCCCGTTCTAAAATTAATTTTTTCTGTTGAACTATAATTCTGTGTTTTATATAAATATGTTGGACTCACAGTTTGATATTCAAGGAAAGTTGAAGACTTTGGCATATTCATTCCGCCGAAATTATCTGTAAAAGTGTTAATCATAATAATTCCGTTAATTGTATGATCGCCCAAAATGAATGGCGTTTTATGGACTTCAATTTTTTTTATCAGTTTGGGTGGAATTTTTAATAATTTATTAGCGTTGAAAATAGGGATTTTGTCAATTAAGATTAGAGGGTCAGCATAGAATAAATCTCTTTCAGTATCATAAACTGATAAGCTGAAATTGTTTTTTCGTTTTTTTACTCTAACACTGGGTACAAGTTCTCTGAAAACCATTTCTAAAGTCGGTGTTTCAATATAATCATCAAGTACAATGGTTATTTCAGGATGATCAAAAGAGTAAGGAAGGTTATTTAAATTTAGTTTTCTGTTCCTAGAGCTAATTTTGAAGGCTTTTTTGGTCTGTTTCGAGATAATCATTTGCTCCAAAAGTTTTGTATCTGTTGAATCAATAGTTAATGATATCTTATTAAGTTTTGGAAAGCGTAGGTCGAAATCAGTATTAATTTTAATTTCTAAATTATCGAGACTGTCCAATAAAGGGCAAAGAAAGACATCTTGATTATTCTCAAAATTATTCAGAGAGAAGAAAAAACGACCATTGTCTTTTGATGTCGAAATATGTATTTGAGGATGCTCTTTAAAAATTGAGAGATAAACGGGGATGCTTGAAACGGGCTTCTGTGTTTTTTTGTCTACTACTATTCCACTAAGCCCGATATCTCTAATCTCAGGAAGTGTTTGTAATTCAAAAACCTCGACTGGGTAGAAAAGTTTTTTGTATTCATCACTGTTTAGTTTCTGATTTAAAATTTTTATAGAGGTGATTTCGTCATCAATACTTAATTCTGTTGGATTGAATTGTGTTTTTAGAAAATTTATAAGCAAATAAGGATCTTGGTTAAATAGCATAAATTTCTCCATAGTCGAAAGTATACTCCCTTTTTGGGCAACTGTAATGCCAACAGAAGAGTAGTTGGAAGGAATGAACTTATCCAAGTTAATAGCAACAACATTTCTTTTTCTCAATCTTTCATTGAAATGAGATGCTTGGTGTTTAAACCTTATTGTGTCTTTATACATTAAAGCCTGAATCTTTAATATTCTTTTTTGCTCATTTTTTAATACGTAATAATACAGCCCTTCCTGCTTAAATGTAGAATCAGAAAAAGATACTTGAGTCTTATGAATTGATACTGTGAATTCAGCTTGGGAAAGGAGTTGCTGACGATTATTAAGTAGTTCCAAGGTAACGATATTGTCATTCGATTCTATGCTTTCATCGGTTTTGTAAACGCTTACAAACTGCATCCCTTTTTTTGGTTGTTCAAGTTCGATTATGTATTTGTTTGTAGTATCTGTAATCGATTCATTTGATGTAATATACGCTATTTCTGATTGGACTCCTTTTATTGGATTAACCACTTGAATAGCGCTAATAAAATACATTTCAACTGGGAAGTTTTTATTGTAATTAGTATACGCTCTTAAATAGTATACACCCGATAAGAATTCAGAAGGGATATCAAAAACCCCATTAGCAATACCCTTTTCAATTTTGTATTTTCTTCTAACAATCGATTTATGATCTGTATTAAAAATTTCTATATAAATTATCTTACTCAGTGCTTCTTGGTTATAATCCAAATTTATGGATGCGCTAAACCAAATGGACTCACCGCTTAAATAAAGGTCTCTATCAGTAAATAAGTTTATATTTTCAAAAGGAAGTGGGCTTGTAGATGTTGCAATAATAGCTGGTTGTCCACTTAGGAAAGAATATAAGCTTAATGCAAAAACGACAAGAATATTTTTTATCATAATTTTTGTTTTTTAAATTATTCTTGCCAAAAATCGGGCTTAATAGCTATTCCATTATGCCTTGTGCAGTCCAAACAATTAGGCGATACATAGGCGAGAAATGTTCCTGGGGGATCACCAAATTCAAAAAAGTAATAGGTGAAATAAATTGGCCAGTCTGAAGAAGTAGATGTTCTAATTCGATTATGAATATAACCTGGTGATGGATCAGCAAAGCAAATAACTTTTTCGTACTGAAGGTATGTTGGAACTCTAGTTTGCATTCTTGGTCCGAGAGCACCTCCAACAGTCATAAAATAGCCTAATACTTGTTCTGTTGGGTCTTGAATGTTTTTTAAATTTCCTCTTATTTGGAAAGGCTGTGTTGTAAATATACTACCTTGGTTTTTATTTTGTTTTTCTAAATGATCTAAAAAAGTATAAGCTGCTTTCGAAATCGTATATTGCTTAATAAGAATATTATAACCAAATCTTAAGCGCTTATCTGTAAATGGAATAAAATGCAAAGGCTGTTTTTTGGCTTCAGGAACTGCTAAGTGTTCTAAACTATAGCTAAATTTTTTGGGTAATTTTTGTGTTTTCCAGCAGTAATATAAAGAATCCCTGTTTTTCATTTTTTTTAAACCGTAGAGATTAGATTCTCCTTCACTTTTGATTGACCCATCGTAAAAGTAAAATATTTGGTATTCGGAATGGTACTCATAAGTTTCCTCAATTTCCCAAGAAAGATAAGTCTGAGTTGAAGAAGAACGATTGCTGTTGACATAGAAATGATACCCTTCTTGATCTATCTCCAGCTCATTTTGAGCATACTGCCACTCCTCCTTGTAATAAACTTCTTCAACGCCAATAGGGTTTAATAATTCTTCGTATTCCGATTCGTAAATTTTTCCGTTAGATAGTTCAATTCTAACTTTATAGGAATGTCCAATCACTCCTTGAATTCCTCCAGTTGCGGTTTTATATATTCCAGGGTCATTTTCTTCTAGAACTTCAGAATTTCCATTATTGTCAATTATTGTTATTGTTGCCGAAGTTTGAGGGACAAAGCTTGTATCTTCTGGAGAATTTGTTAAAGAAAGCCTTATTGTATAAGGACCAATAAAATTGCTTATTTTGCCATCAACAACTAAAAATTGTTTATCACTTTC
>CAYPOW010000027.1:7735-21794 GCA_964412145.1 uncultured Draconibacterium sp. | reverse complement strand
AAAAAATTATCAAGTAATGCGTCCGAAATTTGATCGGAAACTTTATCAGGATGTCCTTCTGAGACAGACTCTGATGTAAATAAATAGCTCATCTACATGTTTTTTTAAGTAAAATAAATTGATTTGATAGGCTAGAACAACAGAGAAACACATTGTTTTAGCATTTTTTTGGGTGGTTGCAAGCAAATCAAATCTTTCCACAAATAATACTGCAAAGGTATATGATTTTCCGATATATTTAAATATATCCAAGCTAAATTCGAAAAATAATCAAATCTTCATTTTCGCTTCATTTTCATCCTATATCATTGCAACAGAAAATAATTCAAATTAAAAATAATTAAAGATGAAAACATCAAACATTGAAAAACTAAGTTTAAATTTAATCATCGCTTTTACGATGATTTTCTCTATTTCATTTCTTACTTCTTGTGAAAAAACTAATGAAACTCTTGACCTAACTGCCGATGAAGTTCTTGCTGAAGTTCAGGATGAAGCACTGGCAACAGATCTTTTTGACGAAATCATTGAAATTGGTGAAGAAGCTGAAGCCGCTGCAAATTTAAAATCAACCGAAGCAACTACCGGAGGCTTTTATCGCTTATCAGAATGTGTTGAAATTACACGTGTATTTAGCGAAGGTTCTCGAACCATTACCATTGATTTTGGTGACGAAAATTGTGAAGGTGCAGATGGAAAATTGCGCCGGGGCAAAATTATCATTACACGCTCAGGTTTTTATTGGACCAGTGTTGTAACTGCAACATACGCATTTGAAGACTTCTTTGTGGATGAAAACCAACTAGTAGGAACAAAAACATATACAGGCGCTTTTAACGAAGACGGAACCTATGCAAGTTCTTTTGTTACTAACGGTCAAATTATTTTAGCTGATGAGGCTGGTACTATCACTTGGAATTCCGAAAGAAATCGTCTAATTACAGAAGGTGCTGATACTTGGGGTTTTGCTGATAATCGTGTTGAAGTTACAGGATCATCTAATGGCGTTAGCGCCGATGGATCAAGTTTCTCATCTGAAATCACTGAAGCTCTTGTAAGAATTTATGCAGAAGGCTGTTTCCGCTTCTACGTATCGGGCATTGTTGAAATTGTTAAAGCAGATGGAACTGAAATTCAGATTAATTATGGTGATGGCACTTGCGATAATCTTGCTGAAGTTACCATCGATGGTGTTACAACCATAGTTGAATTAGGAACAAGACGGAATATAGAATAGCGATTTTTTCCTCAATATAATTTTATCAGTGAGGCTGCTCCTATGGCGTAGCCTTACTGTTTTTATTATCTTTGTTCAATATTAAATTATGCGGTTCACTAAAATAATCGGTTTTCTAATAATCTTAAGCTTTTTAGGATTGCAAAGTCTGAATGCACAAATACAGAGCAAAACTAAAGTTGTACAGAAACCTCTTGTCTTGAAGAAAAAGATTACTAAAGTTAAATCAGTTCCTATTGCCACAAAAAGTAAAACTATCTTAAAATCCGCAAGCAAACAAAAAATGAACGCTCGCAAACAGCAGATAAAAAAAGCTGTTCGAAAATCGAGAATTACAAGAAGACCTATTCGAAGAAGATAAAATGCAAACTCAAACTATGCGGCATCGTAAAATCTATTCTATCATTTTTCTTTTTTCCTTTTTATCTCCAAGTTTCGCACAGGAATCTCCTCAATCAGATTCTACATTGCTATCAGAACCTTCTGACTTATTGATGCTCAGCCTCAGCTATACAAGCAATAATATGAAGACGAAAAATTATGAATACGATCGTATTCCCGCCTTATTAGCCGATCTGAATTTCTTCAGCAAATACGGGTTTATTGCTTCCTTAAATTATACCAATTACTTTAAAGCTACTGAAAACACATATGAAGCAGAAGTTCAAATTGGCTATCAAAAAACACTATTCACTAATTTTACAGTCAGTTCGCATTATGCCAGACGAAAATTTGTTGGAGATACTACCTACGAAGGTCTTGCTCAGAAAAATACACTCGCTTTAGACTTTGCATACAATTGGAAATTTCTCGATCTGCAAATTTCCAATTCGTATCTTAATGGCAAATCAGATAATTATTTTTTAGATCTTGATTTAGGAATTTCTCTGGATTTTGACAATGTCCTGTCCAAAAATGATTTTGTATTATTCAATCCTACTATTTCAGCTACTTTTGGTACTGATTATTGGGTATTCCAAAACCTCAGACCAAATGTTGAACACGCTGTTGTAAATTATTTGGCTCGGCATAATTTCAAAAGCCATCAATTTGAATATCAAAGTATTATCCTCTTCGTTCCTCTTGTTTATAATATCGGGGATATTGGATTTATGGTCAATTGGTACTATAGCTGGCCATCGGCTAAGTTAACTAAATTAAGTTGGAGAGATCAGAGTGGAGTTTTGTTTTCTGTGTTTTATACACCCAAAATATAAATCATGAGAATACTTATTGTTGAAGATGAAAGAAGCCTGGCTACAGAACTTATTCAATTTCTTGAAAATGAACATTTTAAATGCGATTGGGGAGCAAATAAAATGGAAGCATCGGAATTATTAGCTATTAATCCTTACGATTTTGTTCTTCTCGATATTGGATTGCCTGATGGCAATGGATTGAGTTTGATTGAAGAAGCAAGAAAAAACGCATCAGAAGCATATTTCATCGTAATTACCGCCAAAGGTGAACTTGAAGATAAATTAAAAGGCTTTGAGTTGGGTGCTGATGATTATTTGGCAAAACCTTTTTCATTGCTGGAATTAAATTCCAGATTACAAGCAATCATTCGTAGAAAATTCGGCCATAAAAGTTCCGAAATTAAATTTGGAAATTTTACACTTGATACGGTAAAAAGGCTGCTTCTTTATCAAAATGAATTTATCGATCTGACTAAAAAAGAGTATGATATTTTGCATTATTTAGTATTAAATAAAAATCGTGTTTTAGATCGATTGCAACTGACTGAACATATTTGGGGCGATTTTTATGAAGATGATTTTGATTCCAACTATATCGATGTGCATATCAAGAATATTCGAAAGAAAATGGCTAAATTTGACGAAACCAAGTGGATAAAAACACTCAGAGGAATAGGATATAAATTTATAGCTGGTGATACTTCTACCTAAAACAAAACTCAAAAATCAGCTGGCACTTATCAATGCCTTTTCGAAAGCCATTATATTTATTGTGGCAATTTTTGTTATTTCCTGGGCCGTTCGTGTGATAAGCATAAACGAAACGGACGATCAACTCATTCAAAAACTCGATCAGGTTTACGAACTTATTGAGACCAATGGTATAGATGTGTTCATTGATAACGAAACAAACAATCAAGGTTTTGGAAGTTATAATATTCTGAAAGAAGAATATATCTCCATCGAAACAAGCATCGATACACTTCTTTACGAATATATTGCAGATCAAAAACGTGAAATAGACAGTGATATCTACGATTATCGAGTTATTTCTGCAACAATTAGTGTAGACGAGCAGGTTTATTTAATTGAAATAGGAAAAAGCATCTACACCATCATCAGTTTTGAACAAAAACTCAAAAGCTTTGCTTTCTATCTTTTGATTTTTCTTTTGTTAATTAGCATTTTTATCGATTTATCCATTACACAAATTCTGCTGAGACCTTTTGGTAAAATTATCGATAAGTTGAAAAATACACAGCATCCCAAACAATTTGATTATTCGATTATTCAAACACGTACAAGCGATTTTATGTATTTGCAGGAAAGTATTGCCCTGTTGATGCATCAAATTGAAGAAGCCTTTGAGAGCGAACGTGAATTTATTGGAAATGTATCTCACGAGCTACTAACTCCAATAAGTATTATTCGTATTAAACTCGATAATTTTTCAGAAAACACACAACTGTCTGATGATGATTTACGCAAACTTTATGAAGCAAAAACAACTTTAAGCCGATTAACAAAAATGGTTCGTTCCTTGCTCCTATTGTCACGGATTGAGAATAAAGAATACTTAAAAAATGAAAACATTGTTCTTTCCCTTTTGCTTTCAGAAATTTTAACAGAATTTCAGGACAGAGCCGATTTGAAACAGCAACAAATCACTTTTAAAAACACAAGCAAAAAAGACTCTTTCAAAGGAAACAGCGAATTATTGAGGATACTTTTAAGCAATTTAATTAGCAATGCTATAAAATATACGCCTGAAAAAGGAAGCGTTTCACTCTCATTAGAAAACGAAAAAGGAAATATTGTTCTGAATATCAGCGATGATGGCCCGGGAATTGATCAAAAAGAGCGACCCTATATTTTTGATCGCTTTAAAAAATTCGGTAAACAAAAAGAAAGTTTTGGATTAGGTTTAGCACTCGTCAAACAAATTGCTGATTATCATTCTATTAAAATCGATGTTAGTTCAAGTCAAAAAATCGGCACACATTTTCATCTTGTTTTTTCAATAAAGGCAGACTAAAATAAATTCTTAGGTTTATATCAGGTTAAACTGAGTATAAACTTCTACCTTTCTTTTTTGTATTTTTAATTCGTAAAAATTAATATCACAAAGAAATTACAATATGATATGGAAGAAAAAAAACTTATATATGGTTGCATGGGCTTAGGTGGCTCCTGGGATAAAAACCCACTCACTGCTGATGACCAAAAAAAGGCAGATGCAGTTATTGAAACAGCACTTTCTTCCGGAATAACTCATTTCGATCACGCCGATATTTACACTTTTGGCAAAGCTGAAAAAGTTTTTGGGAATTTTCTGAATAGGAATCGCTCACTAAGGGAAAAATTATTTATTCAATCTAAAACTGGCATTGTTTTGCAGGGTGGACCAATGCAATCAAGCATTTACAATCTTTCCGGTGACTATGTAATTTCTCAGGTCGATCGAATTTTAAGTCGCTTGAGAATAGACTATTTAGATGCTTTGCTTCTACACCGACCAGATCCTTTGACCTCAATGGAAAATCTCGCAGAAACTCTTCACTTACTAAAAAAGATCGGAAAAGTAAAGGCCTTTGGCGTGAGTAATATGTCAACCAATCAAATTGTGTTGTTGCAATCCTATCTCAATGAGCCACTTATTGCAAATCAAGTTGAATTGAGCCTGGCTCATTCCATGCTGCTCGATTTGGAAGTCTGGGTTAATCGCGAAGAATCGCCAAAAGAAATGGGACTTAGGGGTTTACTCAACTATTCTCAGTTACATACTCTGAGCTTACAAGCATACAGTCCTTTAGCTCAGGGATATTATTCAAAATCAAACTCCTCAGATAAAAAAAACAAAGGAATTGTGTTTTTCGTGAAGGAAATGGCTGAAAAATATCAAACAAGTATTAGCGGAATTTTGCTGGCCTGGTTATGGAAAATACCAGCAAATATTCAACCAGTGATTGGAACCACAAATTTAGGTAGAATTAAAGAAAGTGTTGATTCAATGAATATTAACTTAACGAGAAAAGACTGGTATTCTTTGTGGATATTAGCGAAAGAGACTAAGCTTCCTTAGTGGAAAGTTTATTTAAAATATCAATCTTTTTGTCAGCTAAATCTGACAAGCTACACGATTTCAAATAGTCAATAATTTGGGTATTTAATTCTTCCCAAAAATCGACTACAGCACATATTTCTTCCCGCTCACAATCTGCTCCTTTGCGTAAGCAATCAACAACACATATACCAGGCTCAAAAGCCAAATGAATATCTAAAATAGTGATTGTATTGCTTGGTCGGCTTAATTTGTAACCACTTTTTCTACCTCTAAAGGGAATGATTAAACCTGCCACTTTTAAGGCGGCAATAATGTGATCGAGGTATTTTACAGATATATTTTGTTTGAGTGCAATATCTTTCTGAAATATACCCTCATTTTCTGATTCAAGTGCAATTTCGATCATTGCCCTGACTCCATATCTGGTTTTTGTACTGAATTGCATTCTATTAATTTTTATTTGATGATACCCGTACTTCAAAAGTAATAATTATTGACTCTTTAACTTTAATTAAACCAAATATATGTTTAGGCGCTTCTAATCCAAAATCGAATAAGTTTATTTGACCTCTACCGGCAAATGTTTGCGTAGAATCAGAATTGATAGAAGAGCTGCAATCTATTTTAACTTTTCTAAAGACACCCCCAAGCTGAAGACGAATACTTATCTGTTTTGGCATTTTGTTTTCCATGTTTGGAATACAAACATCTTCCATATAAATATTTATTTTAGGAAATTCCTCGGCACGAACCATTTGTTCAAAATCAGATTTAATGATCTTATTAGGGGCCTCAAATTCGACAGCCATTAATTCAAAATGATTTTCATATTTCCCTGATTCCGGTTGATAATGAAAATGATTGTGTTTAATCTGATTAATTGCGCCTTCTGAATATTTTATCTTAAAACTCATTACATTGGATTTAGCATGGATTACCACATTTTGAACGTGAATCTCCAGGGAATCCGAGTGTGCAGATGCAAAAAGAAATAAACATCCAAAAATAAATAAGAAGGCAAATTTTTTAGTGTGGATATTCATTTTTTTTAAATTTAATACTTAAAAAAAAGACGGGTACACAAAAATGCATACCCGTTTTTCAATTATTTATTTATTAGAAAGAAATAGCTGCTTCAACAACAAGTCCTTTGAAATTTCCACCATCTAGATCACCATGAGCAACACCATCGTAATTTTGATTTACATAATCAAGTTTTACTAAAACATTGTCGATCATATTCCATCCGCCACCAAAATTGGCACGTGTTACGGTAGAGCCATCATTATCAGATACTTTGTTTAAGCGAGTTCCGAAGTAAAAACTACCTGTACGATAAAGTGCCTGAATAGCTGTTTGGGTAAAATGTTGATCAACACCTCTTTTTACACCTTTCATATCTTCGTAAATCCCAAATACTTCCACGCCGTATGCTTCAACATAAGCATTGAACATATAGCTATTCATATCCACTTGTCCGCTACCTGGGCTCCAACGACCTGAACGGAAATTATCATCTGCATCTGCAGCTTGCATAACATTATAGTAACGGGCACCCGCACGATCACCATCCCATAAATAAGAACCACTATGGTTTTCCCCAACATGGTAACCAGAAAGCGTGGCACGAACTCTTACATCTTCATTAATTTGCTTGTCGTAACCTAATTTCCAGTTGAAAACAAGATCTTCACCTATATCGTTACCTCTTCCAAAATTAACACGTCCATTGTTTGTACCAACCATAGCAATTACACCATTATTGCGATACAAAAATTCAATACCAGGATTTGTAGTATAAGCATCCATAATCCAGTTACCAACAAAAGGATTCGTTGTAACAGCACCATTATTGGAACGGTAGAAATGAGCATCACCATAATTTGGATTCATAACACCTGCTTTAATGGTTAAATTTTTCATAATCTCTTTTGCAGCAGGAAGAAAAGGAAGATAATCAATAATCAAATATCCCCCTTCAACCCACGCTTCATTGTGGTGGCGTGAAGACATAAAATTATTTAAATAGGCTGTGACACCTGGTGCTAATTCGGCTTTAATTCCCAAATTTGCAGTAGGAAGATTAAAATTGTGTTTTAAATCCAACAGATCAAACGATGCTTCGTGATTTAAATATTGAAGTTGGATGGCAAAATCAGCATATACACTTGCCTTAACTGTAGTAAAATCTTCAGGGTTTATCTTCGCTTGTTCAAAATTTTGTGCAAATAAGCCTACGCTAAAAAGCACACTTGCTAAAATTAAAATTGATTTTTTCATGTTTTACTTTTTTTATATTTGATATTTATTGATTAGATAATTGATTTAATTCATTGAATTTCAGGGTGAAATCTAATTTTATTTCACTTCCTGTTGTAACAGCTCCAAACATAAAACTGGGTGGTTCTACTTTATAATCCTCCATATTTAAAGAGAATTCAAACTGAAAACTAAGATTGGATGGATCGATGCGCTTACCACTAACAGGAAGAATTATGTTTTTTTGAACGCCAGCAATTTCCAACACTCCTTTCACCTTCCCGCTCACCACTCCATTCTGGTCAATGCTTATTTGCTGAATATCAGCACTTTTGAACTTTAAAACTGGGAATTCTTCTGATTGTAAAGCTTTATAAGCTATTTTGTCCATCTTTTTCTTATTGCTTTTAAGAAGGTTAACAGGCAATTCTAAAGAAATCGATGTTAGTTCAAGAATACCTGCAGAGGTTATCTTGGTAATACTCAAATCACAAGCATCAATTGGAGCTTCCATATGCCAATCGTGTAAGCTGGATGTTCCACTAATTTTTACTTTACTTTCTGATGTTGTCTTAAAAAAATTAGTTTGACTATAACTAACATTTATAAATAAAATAATAGACAATAGCCAAGTACTTGTCTTTATTAGTCTGATATTTAATTTATTATCCATATACTATTTATCCTATTTGTTTAGTAGGACAAAAATACAAAGGCTATTTTATTTGCTTGTTACACAATTAACAGAAATACTTATACAATTTCCCGTAGTAGCAAAAAAAACAGGACCCCAAAAAAATTAAGGTCCCGTTTCTAAGCAATTAAATACTAAAACATTTAGGGATTGATATAATACAATTCAGCTCCAGGACCGAGTGGCCAGCCAAAATAAATCCAAACCATCAGCAAGATGGTCCAGCTAATAAAAAACAAAATTGAATAGGGTATCATTACCGAAATAATAGTTCCTATACCAGCTTTGCTATCGTATTTCTGCACGTAGGCAATAATTAGTGCAAAGAAACTCATCATTGGTGAAATTAGATTGGTAACGCTATCCCCAATACGATATACTACTTGAGAAAGCTCAGGGGAATAGCCCATCAACATAAAAATTGGAATAAAAACGGGAGCCATAATTGCCCACTTTGCAGAAGCACTTCCCATTAACATATTAATCATTGCAGCAAAAACAATAAACAATATCATAAGTATATAAATATTCAAATCAGCTGCTTTCAGAGCTTCTGCGCCTTGCACCGCAATATAAATACCTAAATTACTTTCTTTGAAATAGGCCACAAACTGAGCGGCAAAAAAGACCAAGACAATATAAGTGGCTAGAGACTTCATACTATCGGCCATTCCTTTCATAACATCGGCATCGCTTTTGAATTTTTTTACCGCGATTCCAAACACCACTCCGGCAATACCTGCCACAAGAAATAATAAAGTAACCACGCCTTTTAAAAGCGGAGACTTAAGCAGTTCTCCATTTGGTCCACGAAAAAAACCGTCTTCCGGAATAAGGCCAATCAAAATTACTGCAATGAATGCAATTAAGATACCTGTTACTAATTTTAAACCTTTTTTCTCATTGGGAGTAAGATCGTGCATTTTTTCAGTTACAACACCTTCCTGAGGAGTATATGACCCAAGGCGGGGAACAACAATCTTTTCAGTAATCCAGGTACCAACACCGGCAATAATAAATGTTGAAACCACCATAAAATAATAATTTGCAGTAGGATTAACGTGATACCCAGGTTCAATTATTTGAGCAGCCTCTTCTGAAAGTCCCGCTAATAAGGGGTCGATAGTTCCCAAGATAAGATTTGCACTGAACCCACCTGAAACACCAGCAAAAGCTGCAGCCATACCAGCAATTGGATGGCGACCAACAGCCATAAAAATAACTCCTGCTAATGGTATCAATAAAACATATCCAACATCAGAAGCGGCATTACTTAAAATTCCGGAGAAAACCAAAACAAACGTTAGCATGCTTTTTGGTGAGTTCAAGACAAGCATTCTAATTACAACACCAATCAAACCACTATATTCTGCAATACCAATGCCCAACATAGCCACAAGAACAATACCCAGAGGAGCAAAATCGGTAAAATTCTTCACCGTACCTTCTAAAATAAAACGCATTCCTTCAAGAGAAAGCAAGTTTTTTACCGGAATAATTTCGTGTGTACTAGGATGAGCAACCTGCCATCCAAGCAGATATCCTATCCAACTAATTACCAATGTACTTAAAGCAAATAGTAGAAATAAAGTTGCAGGATGAGGCAATGCATTTCCGCCTCTTTCAATTATATTTAAAAATCTTTGGAAAATTGTACTTTTGATTTTTGAAGTCATCTAATTTTATTTAGGTGATTTAAAAAATGAGCAGCAAAAGTATTTATTTATATGATAAAAGACTGATAATTACAAATCGTTAACATATCTATCAAGTTCATATAAAAGAAATTAAGAAAGTAAAATAGCCGGTAATATAGTATTCCAGCTATGCAATTTTAGATAAGAGACAAACTGCTTGAGCAGATATCCCCTCACCTCTTCCTTCAAATCCAAGTCCTTCAGTTGTTGTTGCTTTTATCGACAGTACATTTATGTCAATATGAAGTATTTGAGTAATATTTTCACGCATTCTATTTGTATACTCTGCAATTTTAGGTTGTTGTAAAACGATTGTAGAATCAATGTTCGCAATATCGAAACCTCTACCAATCAATATTTCATGTACTTTTTCAAGAAGCACTAAACTAGAAATATTCTTCCACTGATTATCAGAATCCGGAAAATGTAATCCAATATCGCCTAAGGCCAAGGCTCCAAGCAATGCATCGCAAATGGCATGCAAAAGCACATCAGCATCCGAATGGCCCAATGTGCCTTTATCGGACGGAATGTGAACTCCGCCCAATATTAATTTCTCCCCTTTTACTAAACGATGTACATCGTAACCCGTTCCTATTCGATATTTATTCATTGTATAAAAATAAAAAAAAGCCCTGACATACGACAAGGCTTTCAAATGGATATTTTTTTCTGCTTTTACATATCGTATGCAAGTGTAAAACGCAAAGTATTTTTCAGTGGATTGTTTGGATTTGTTGAAATCAAATAAGAAAAATCAAGTCCAAAAACATTGTATTTTAATCCTGCTCCTAAAGTAAAATACTGACGATTTCCTTTTTGAGCCGATTCGTAAAAATAACCTCCTCGAACTGCAAATTGTTTATCGTACCAATATTCCACACCACCGGCAAAATTAATTTCCTGCATTTCTTCTCCAAATGGCGAATCGTAAAACGAATGCAACATTCCAGCTATTGTTGAAACATTATTATCCAAATACGGACTGATTGGATTTCCTTCTTCATCACGAACTGGAGGCGTTGGAACCAATAATTTTGTTAATTCACCCGTAATTGAAAGTGTATTATAGGAATCGAGTTCAAATTCTCCTCCAAAACCAAAACGCAAATTAGTTGGGATAAAATCTTTTTGAGTGCTTGATGTATAAGAAATTTTGTTTCCAATATTATTAATGGCCAATCCCATATTTAGTTTAACATCTGTTCTTCCAATTTGGATTAGATTGGTGTAAAACATTGAAACATCGGCAGCTACAGATGTTCCGGCACGGGAATCTACTCCATTAATATTCTGACCTAGTGTTAAGTTGGAATAAATGAATTTTCCGGTGACAGCTGCTGAAAAATTATCACTTAATTTTCTGGCATAGGCCATATCGATAACCCATTCATTTGGTTTATAGGTTCCTAATGAAATTCCTTCTTCATTTGTAAAAGTGATATTTCCAAGAGAAAAATAGCGAAGAGAACCTCCCACTGTTTGCTCATCGCCCATTTTTTTGTAAAATGAAACATAACCCAATCCAATATCATCAACTAAACCTTTTAACCAAGGAACATAAGAAATTGTATAACCCATATCATCTTCGATAAAAGCCAGTTTTGAGGCGTTCCAGTAAATAGAATTACCATCAGGAGAAGTTGCAACTCCCAAATCGCCCATACCACCTGCTCTGGCATCTGGACCTATCATTAAGAAAGGGACAGCTGTAGTTATGGTTCCGAAATCGCGTTGTGTTCCAGTATCCTGAGAAAAAGCCTGAGGAGCAAAAATTAGGATTGCTATCGAAAAAAGTAGTGAAATTTTGTTTGTCATTTTAAAAGTATTAATCATTGTAATATTAATTTTTCATTGAAAAGTTCACAAAAGTAACGAAATATTCCCTTTTTTAGTATGAATGCCTATTGCTTATTTCAGATATACCAATTTGGCCGTTTTGCTTTTTTGAACACCTTGCTCATCCATTAGTTGCAATCGATAAATATACATTCCTTTTCCAATTTTTCTTCCATTTTCATCTGTGCCGTCCCAACGAATATGATTGATACGCGAAGAGTAAGGAATAAATATATCTTCCAATTGATTGACCAATTTACCATCCATACTATAAATAGATATCAATAATTTAATTTCTTGATTACCTGCATTTTGTTCAAAAGAAAATACCGTTTCATCGTAAAATGGATTGGGATAATTCATTACTGATTCTAAAGCCATATTTGCCGAAGAAGCAACATAGAACTTCAAACTTGCGATGGAAGAATTATTGTAAATATCCCAGATTTTAAATTTTATTTCGTGCTGACCGTCTTCCAGTTTGAAAAACGGAAAGCGAATCTGACCACTCTTATAAGTATCTATATCTGATTCGTAATAATCATTAAGAATTTTAATATCTGAGTAATTATGATTTAATATGGCCGTAATATCGTGACCAATACCATTTCCAGTTGTATTTATTCCATTTTCATCGCTTACCAAAGCTAGAAGCTCAGGGTTTTCGTTGGTCATTCCGCCTTCTACAAAATTTTTATCGTTCAAATAGAGTTCAATAATTGGCCCTTCTGTATCCGTCTGACTATTTTCATCGAATCCTCCGATTACAATTGCTTTATTATATCCACCAGCATCAGAATCAGTTGAAGAAGCATAGAGACTGAGTTTTCCATAACCAAAATTGTAGGCAATATCTTTTGGTACGACAAATGAAAATTCAAAGTCACCATTCTTAACTTCAGCTTTCCCTTTATACATCACATTTTTCTGCAAATTGAATGAGAAAGGGTTACTTCCATTATCATTTGCAAGGGTAGTTATTTCAGCTGATTTATCGAAAACCAAGGGAGATACTTGACCATTAAAATTATCTAATTTATTGCCATTTCGATCATTAATTTGTCCCTGAAAATGAACAAAAGAAAGAGCTCTTAAAGTATCATTATCCTGATTAACAGCTGATTGATTAATTTTTGTAATTTGAATAAAATTTTCAGGAATACATAGTTTTAAAGCCGGATCGCCTATCAAAACAAATTTCATCACATTAAAGCCCGAGCCACTGGCTCTCTTTGTAAGCTTTAAAATATCGCCCATGCGTAAATAATTATGATCAGGATGATTTAATGCATTATTGTAAAAATGTTTGCTCATCACAAAATTCGACCCGGCATAAGTAGCTCTAGAAGTAGTAAAAAGTGCTATTCCACCACCTTTTTGATTTAGAAAAATTTGTTCTCCGGCAGAAACACGAAGTGGATCATCGTATCGGGCAAATTCACAAGTTGCTGTTAGAAAGACTGGCAATTTATCCTTGTTGGTCCAACTTTCAATATCAGGCATATCCAGATATCTTTCCTGTCCCCAGCCAGTTTCACCGCCATGTCCGGTATAACTTAAAATCAAAGTCCCTTTATCAATTCGTTCGTTAATAGCCTCATTTACTTTTGGATAGCGTTGTCCGGCAGGTGTAAAAACTTGTGGATAGGCATCTGCATAAATTTTATCTAAATTCCCACCTGGAAAAATAGTATCAACCATTTTAGCTAAATCATCCGACTGTCGAATATGCAGGTTGTTATCTTCATCATCGGCGACAAAAGAAACTACATTTCGCCAATCTCCAAAAACAGCCGTATCTGAACTCGCATAATTCTTTATTTTGGCAACAGCCTGACTTGCTTCTTCTACAGTTACAACAGGCAAACGTCCAATTCCAATATCGATGTCGTCGTAATACATATCACCCTCATCCTCATCCATAAATCCAAAATAATCATCAATTGCAATTGAAATAATAGGATCAAAGCTTTCAAATGACTCAAATGTTGGAACAAGATTTGTGTTAATGGCGACTCTTTCCAAATAATCGTAGGAAGCATCGCCAAAAAGCAAAAGATAACGCAATGG
>CAYPOW010000027.1:0-7635 GCA_964412145.1 uncultured Draconibacterium sp. | reverse complement strand
GTGCCAAATACAAGCTGCCTTTTCACATTCAATTCAATATAATCGAGCCAACCCACTGAACTGGAAAGTGGCCTGTTATATTTTAAATTGATGTTAAGCTCATTTGCGGTTGAAATTTGGAAATATTTTTCGAGGGTATTATCATAAGCATAAGCCGGATAAGATCCTGTGGGTATTTTGCTAATACTCACATTTCCTATACTTTGATCGCTATAAATTACATCAAATGAACTGCGAGCATTTGATCGGGCAACAAACTCAGCTCTTAGGTATGCTGTTGATCCAGAAACTAAATTCTCAAAATTGAAATTGTATATTTCAGAATCGCTAAATTCAAATTTATCACCCACCCAGCGTCTACCAGAACCAATTAAATTATAGGTCTCATTTTCGATAAAAGCATAATCAGTATAGGTATCAATTTGATAATCTGCGTCATCCGTTATTTGAGATAAGTTGTTTACGCGCTTCCCATTCGTATTTCCAATACAAACATAGTAATAGGCATATCGATCATAGATATTCAATTCGTGTTCAAAGACATTTTTTGCCGAATTATAATACCAAAGATCAGGACCTTGTGCATAAAAGAGAAGGTAATCTCCGCTATCAAATTTAGAATCGTTACCATCAGCTATCTGAATAGCCAATTCCGGAATATCGGCAAATCGAAAATCGGCATTCTTTTCTTTCAACATACCACCAAATCCATACACTGCAATTTTTTTTGGATCAATATTCGAAATTGAAATACCTGCATTTTGTAAATCGGCTCCAGTAATTTTAAAAATACCGCTTTTATCAACTTTAAATTTGTACCAATCACCCTGAGCCATAATAGATTCTTCAGCAAAAGCAAATTCGGCCGAACTTTCTTTTTCCTGATTTTTAATCTGCTCAATATTTAAAGTGAAGGAAGTGAGCAAATTAAACGAATTCAAAATTGAATTCCATTTTACAGGAATAAATTCGATACGGGCAATTTTTCCATTTATTTCTTTCTTAAATGTAATTTTAACTTGAATGTCTTTAGAAATATTTTGAAAAACAGGATGTAAATTGTCCTTATTGACTATTTGCGTTGACTGATATTGTTGATTAAGAAGATTAATTTTGATATCATTCGCTTCATCATCAAGCTTTATATCATACCTAAAATAAGGCTGCAATCCATATTTACCATTGTAAACTGCATCAGCAAAATTAAGAATCGGAATTTGCTCATTTTCAATTTCTTTCAAAAAGGAAACCGGTTTCCATTGAAGGGAAAAATCTTTTTGAATCGATTGGGCAAAAGCCGATACATTCATCAAAAGGAAAAATAATAGTGCGCTTTTTTTTAGCATTTAGAACTCTCTTTTTATAATTCTCTGCATTTTTAATTACAGCACAATGATAATCAATTTTTAAAAATCAAATATTCGAAATTATTTTGTAGGATGCAAAAGTCAAAACCCAATAAATTAAAGTGATATTCAAAAGCTGAATTGACCCTTACAATAGAACTGAAATCTTAACGTTATTAAATTATTGATATTGTGAAAACAGCTGTATTATTTTGGTGTTTTATTTTTTATCGATACGAAATATATTTGTAATATTGTTATTTATAAATTTAGCGTAAAAGTTGTTTAATATTGGTATTGGAAGTATTGTAAATTTTTAAGCTGTTTATTTGGGTCATATAAAAGGTAACGTATTAAATAACAATATTTTATTAAGTGTTTTTTATCAGCTAAATGAACAAAAAATAAACTTTCAACTAAGAAATTGCAGCCAAACAAAAAATTGATTTATTTTAAAAAATTTAAATAATGTACACTTTTCGAAAACTAGCTAGTTTCTTTACAATGGTTATTCTTGTGGTAGCAATAAGTTCTTGCGGCAAGAAAAACAATCAATCCCGTACAACAGGATGGAAATACAACGATCCTGAAAATGGCGGATTTGAAGTAGCTAAACTTGTAGATCAGGAAGCTGGTCCAGGCCTTGTCTTTATTGAAGGTGGAACCTTTGTGATGGGAGCGACTCAAGATCCAACTATCTTTACTCGTAACAATGCTCCTGTTCGCATTACTGTTCGCTCATTTTATATGGATCAAACGGAAGTCTCCAATTCTGATTATTTGGAATATCTTCACTGGTTAAGTCGTGTTTTTGGAAACAGATATCCGGAAGTGCTAAGAAAAGCGCTCCCCGACACTTTGGTTTGGCGACAAAGGCTTTCTTATAATGAACCTTTAGTAAATAATTACATGCGCCACCCTGCATATAAAAATTATCCAGTTGTAGGAGTTTCCTGGGTTCAGGCAAATGAATATGCTAAATGGCGCACGGATCGTGTAAATGAAATGCGATTGGTTAAAGATGGCATTATTGGCTTGGATTTAAATCAATTTGATGAAAATAATTTTAACACGGAAGCTTATCTACTTAGCCAGTATACAAGTCAGGTTGAAGGTAAAAACCCAATTGAAAACTTATCGTACAATCCTGAAGATCCAAATAGTCAGCAATTTAGACCTTCACGATTCGAAGATGGAATTTTATTACCCAGCTACAGACTTCCAACGGAAGCCGAATGGGAATATGCTGCTTTAGGACTCGTTGGCAATTCAAAATACGAAGTGGTAAGTCAAAGAAAGCGTTATCCATGGAATGGAAATTATGTAAGATCCGATAGTAAAAAACACTATGGAGCTTTTGCTGCCAACTTTAAAAGGGGTCGAGGCGATTATATGGGTGTTGCCGGTTCTCTCAACGATGGCGCTGATATTACTGCAGAAGTAGGCTCCTATTTCCCAAACGATTTTGGACTTTTCAATATGGGCGGAAACGTAAGTGAATGGGTATTAGATGTATATCGTCCAAATTCTTTTGAAGATTGGGATGAAATGGCTTCCTTTAGAGGAAATATATTTCAGACACAGGTTCGTGACCAAAATGGATATATAGCCACAAAAGATGAATTAGGTAGAATTCGTTACCGCGATATTACTGTTGAGGAAAGCGAAAACAGAAAAAATTACCGCAAAGCAAATAATATTGATTATTTGGATGGTGATTATACTTCGGAAGCACGAACTGATGGAAATTGGCATCAAACAGCTAACGACAGTATTAAAATGTATGATTATGGCCGCACTTCAATGATAAATAATCAGGCCAGAGTTTATAAAGGTGGATCGTGGAGAGATGGCGCTTATTATTTAAGTCCAAGTGTGCGTCGCTATTTAGACGAGAATGAAGCTGCTGATTACATCGGATTCCGTTGTGCTATGGATCGGGTTGGAAGTCAGAAAAAAGGCAGAAAAAGATAATTTGAAAATATATTAAACAACAACCCCATTGGCAGATGCGAATGGGGTTTGTTTTTATAAAAATGAAAATCGAAAAATTATACTCTTTATTTTTACAATTTCCTAAAATCTGTACGGACAGTCGAAAAGATTTGAAGAATAGTATTTTCTTTTGCTTAAGCGGCGAAAATTTCAATGGCAATCAATTTGCTGCTCAAACACTCGAAAAAGGTGCTGCTTTTGTTGTCGTTGATGATAAAAATTACAAGTTGGACGATGCACGCTGTATTTTTGTAAGCGATAGCTTGGCAACATTACAGCAATTAGCCTCATTTCATCGCAAACAATTTGCAATTCCTGTTGTTGGAATTACCGGCACGAATGGGAAAACCACTACCAAAGAATTAATTAAAGCTGTTTTATCTAAGAAATATGCTGTTGTTGCAACACAAGGCAATTTCAATAACCATATTGGTGTGCCCTTAACCTTGCTTCAAATTGACAAAAAAACAGAAATTGCTATCATTGAAATGGGAGCCAATCATCCAGATGAAATTAAATTCCTCTGCAATTTGGCTCTTCCTAATTATGGCATCATCACCAATATTGGAAAAGCACATCTCGAAGGATTTGGATCTTTAGCGGCTATAAAAAAAACCAAACTAGCTTTGTATCTATCTGTTATATCCCGAAAGGGAACCTTGTTTGCAAATTTCGATGACTTCTTACTTAAAAAGGAAGCTGAAGATACCGACTATATTTCGTATGGTCAGGATGCAGATTTTGATATTCATGGAACAATTTTAAGTGAATTCCCTTTTCTAGAACTAAACTGGGAATTAAAAAATCAGGAGAATACGTATAAGGTGAGCTCTAAGCTTTTTGGTAATTATAATTTTCCGAATATTTTAGCGGCCATTTCTGTAGGGCATTATTTTAAGATTTCGCCGGAAATAATTTCAGGGGCTTTGGAAGATTATCACCCACAAAATAATCGTTCGCAATTTATTAAAGGGAAAAACAACGAGCTGATTATGGATGCGTATAATGCAAATCCTGAAAGTTTAAAAGTTGCCTTGGCTAATTTTTCGAAAGATATACATCACAGCAAAGCTCTTATTTTAGGCGATATGTTTGAGCTAGGGCAATTCGCTGAACAAGAACATCAAACGATTCTAGAATCGATTAGGACTGTGGATTTTTGTTCGGTTGTCTTAGTTGGATCTCTTTTTAAACAATTTGAAACAAAATATTCTGATTTTCATTTTTTTAATAACACGAACGAGCTGATCGCACAAATCAATACATTGAATTTAAACCAATTACGAATCCTGATTAAAGGTTCACGAGGTATTAAACTAGAAGTTTTACAAGACTATCTTCTCTAATGATTTCCTATCGCGTTATCGGAATTATGTCGGGGACTTCGCTCGACGGCTTGGATTTGGCATTTTGTGTTTTCACTAAAAAAGGGAATAGCTGGAAATACGAAATCAAAAAAGCCGAAACAATTTCGTATTCAACAGAATGGGAAAAACGTTTAAAAGGTTTACCAGAAGCAAGTGCGCAGGAATTTGCACAAACAAACGCTGATTATGGCCATTTTATTGGTCATGAAGTAAATGCATTTATCAATAAACATAAGTTCGAGGTTGATTTTATTAGCAGTCATGGACATACCATATTTCATCAACCTGAGTTAAGGTTTACATCCCAAATTGGTGATGGGGCATCAATATCGGCAGAAACTGGACTGGATGTAGTTTGCGATTTCCGGAGCCTGGATATAGCATTAGGTGGGCAAGGTGCTCCCTTGGTTCCTATTGGCGACCAAATGTTGTTTTCTGAGTTTGATTACAGACTGAATCTGGGCGGATTTGCAAATATATCGTTTGAAGAAAGTGGAAAAACAAGAGCATTTGATATCGCGCCAGCAAATATTGCTCTCAATTATTTTGCAAATGAATTAGGTCTTGATTTTGATACAAGTGGAAAATTAGCTTCCACAGGAAAATTAATAGAGGAACTTTTTGAAAAACTAAATGCATTGCCTTTTTATCAAATAAGAGGCTCAAAATCGCTTGGGAGAGAATGGCTTGAAACTCAATTTCTGCCATTGATTGATTCCTCTTATAGTATTCCAGATATTCTGAACACTTTAGTGCATCATTTAACTTATCAAATTTCAGTAGTCCTAAATCAATCTTCCATCAAGAATAGAAATCAAAAGCTTTTAATAACCGGTGGTGGAGCGTATAACTCGTTTTTAATTGACCAATTAAAAGAAAAAACAAACAACGAAATCCTTATTCCTTCCGATGAACTTATTCAATTTAAAGAAGCATTGATATTTGCATTTCTGGGAGTATTACGATTTGAAAATCAATTCAACACATTGAAAGAAGTAACTGGAGCAAAAGAAAATTCAATTGGAGGTGCAATTTATAAATGCAATTAAAAATAGATAAAAAAAAGAGCTTGCGACTAAACACAAGCTCTTTCCTCTTTATATATAATCTTCTTTAATGTGCATGTAGTAATGTGGCTTGTAACCAATAGGTCGCAATACCCGCAAAATATCCAAGAAATGCCAATAAACTAATTTTCTTCATATACCAAATAAAATCAATTTTTTCCATTCCCATTGCAGCAACACCTGCAGCAGATCCAATAATAAGAATACTACCACCTGTACCAGCAGCTAAGGCTAATAATTCCCAGAAGACACCGTCAACTGCAAAATGTCCCACAGTTTGTATATCATACATTCCCATGGCTCCAGCAACTAATGGCACATTATCTACAATGGAGGATAGAATACCAATAACCGTATTTATTACATAGATATTATTATTGGTAACTTCATCTAACCAAGTTGCCAATAAACCTAATTGTCCAGCAGATTGCATACTAGCAACAGCAGAAAGAATACCTAAGAAAAATAGTACAGTAGGAACATCAACTTTTTGAAGAATACCAATTACAGTTAAACGACGTTTATCCTCGCCTACTTTACGTTTATGCATTAATTCAGTTGTAACCCAAAGTACGCCTAAACCTAATAGCATACCCATATAAGGAGGCAAATGTGTTACTGTTTTAAAGATAGGTACAAATAATAAAGCACCAACACCCATAAATAAAATTAATTTCCGCTCAAAGCCTGTAGTAAAATCTCTTTGATCCTCTGCTGACAGCACCGGACGACTTACATTTCCTTTCATTGTGAAACTAAGATAAACTACTGGAACAATCATAACTACCAAACTAGGAACAATAACCATTGCAATTATATTAGCAGCAGTTACTTGTCCACCTATCCATAGCATAATAGTAGTAACATCACCTATTGGAGACCATGCTCCACCAGCATTAGCAGCAAGAACTACCATACTTGCAAAAAACCAACGTGTTTCTTTATCAGCAATTAGTTTCCGTAAAAGGGCAACCATTACAATCGTTGTTGTAAGATTATCCAAAGCAGCAGACATAAAGAAAGTTAAGAAACTAAGTATCCATAATAACTTTACCTTTTTTGTTGTTGTGATTTTATCAGTTATAATTTTGAAACCCTGGTGTTGATCAATAATTTCAACAATAGTCATTGCACCAAGCAAGAAGAATAGGATTTGTGAAATTTCTCCTAAATGCTCAATAATTTGGTGATGCACAATAAATTCGAGCATTCCTTCATGTGTGTTTAAACCTGGGTCAGAGGCCACAAAATCATTCCAAGCAACACTTACGCCACTATTAAAAATATCAGCCGCGCCCATAATATAGGCTACCCAAGTTAATGAGCCAATTAATAAGGCAGATGCTGCTTTATCAACTTTTAGAGGATGTTCAAGAGCTATAGCTATATAACCAAGAACAAAAATTACAACCATTAAAATAAACATAGAAATAGATTTTTAGTTTTTTAAATTTAGTTGCAAATGTATAAAGTTTTTTGAGTTAATCGCTTCACATAAAGAGAGTAAATATTCAATTTAAAGCTTGTCTAAATAATGATATATTTTCCTATGTAAGAATTCAAATATTAGACTTATTGAGATAAATATTTGAGCCAAAAGCTAGTTTTGATATTCAATATTTGAGGGTTGTGGATTAAACTTTTTCGGGAAACGACCATTAGCATCTTTAAAATAGCTAATAATATCTTCAAAATCCTTATTGAAATCTCCAGTTGGATAAACAAATTTTGTAAACTGTACCAATTTCAAGCTATAATCCATTTTTCCAAGAAGAATTGGAACATTAGCCTTCGTAGCGATATGGTAAAATCCTGTTTTCCATTTTTCTACATAGGATCTTGTTCCTTCCGGTGATATAG
>CAYPOW010000026.1:10782-21952 GCA_964412145.1 uncultured Draconibacterium sp. | reverse complement strand
AGTTTTATAAAGATGCCCGACACGAAATACTAAACGAAACCAATCGCCGGAGAGTGTACACAGACATAATTAATTGGCTTGAATTACATATCCCAGAATAATTTGAATGTTTTCTAAAATAGAGTAAAGTTTAAGAATGGCGGGGAAAATTTCAAATACAAAAATCGCAAGAGCTAATAGACAGGTGCTTACGGTCTATTTTGGACGGATTGGCATGGGTTCCCAAGAGCATTTAAGAAAAAAGTTGTTATAAAGCATCCTTGAGGTTTATTAGTTCAAAACGCTGATATTAAAACCCAAATCAAAATACAAGACTTACATAGTAAAGAATTGAAATCGAGCAAATTTTAAATTTAATTAGGTTTCAATTAGGATCAATTATTATGGTGGAGCTGAATGCAAAAATGAAAAGAAAAGATTCTGTTGATCAATTGATTGAAGATATCGATAATTGCAAAATAGTATTGAAGTAAAAAAACATTACCATCCAATGGGTTTTCTTTGAACCTACCATAGAAGATTGACTAGATTTTCCAGCTCATAAAAAAAACGATAACTGTGTAAAGACTAATTTAGCCGCACTATAGGATGCTACTTTCAAAATATTCAGCGAAAGTAATTTTTTTGCACAAGAGAGAGTTTTTCTTACTTTTACTGACTCATGGAATATCTATACATTATAACTATAGGATTACTGATTTTTTTCTCTTTTTCTTTGCTATCAAAGGGAAAGAAACCGTTATCTGAGAAAGTTATTTCTATATGGATTATCCTGTTGCTATTTACTGAAATTTCCTTTCTACTTTATGTGAAATCACTTGCAGGAAGATTTTCCATTTTTATAACATTTATTTGCGATACTCATTTGGTCCATGGTGCACTGCTTTTCTTCTACGTTAAAGCTTTTACAAACACTTCATTCAGGCTCAAAACTAAACATCTATGGCATATCCTTCCCACTCTTATATTAGTCATTTTCAAGCTATTGATGAATTTTGTTTTTAAAGAAATGGAATGTTACACTGGAGGAGTTTGTGCGGAGGAGGAGGATAATATTTACGTGAGGCTAACTTTTTTTTATAAATTCATTGTTATAAGTAGCTATCTTTTTTACACTTGGAAAGTAGCGTGCCAATATAGAGATAATGCAAAAACTCCCAGAGAGCAAATGCGCTATGGCTGGGTGAAACAAATTAACCAAGGTGTGTTATTCCTACTTTTTGGAATCCTGATACTCCATTTGGGGAAAATTCTCTTCCCTGATCTATTTTGGGAGGAAGTGCTGTTAGGGAATATACTAGCAACCCTTTTTATTTTTATTTTTCTTTACTTTGGGAATAGTTACACATATATCTTTGTATCCCCATCTAAGAAAAGATTCTTAAATCTAAGCGAATCATTTAATCCAACCAATTGTAAAATAGAAGAAAACCACAAGATCTGGGAAGAAGTGTTCACCAAACTCGAATCATTAATGAAGTTAGAAGAACCATATACTGAAGGACATCTGACTATTAACGATCTCTCTGTGAAATTAAATATTCCAGTACAACATATTAGCCAGTCCATCAACAATTTGACAGGAAAACATTTCAATGACTATATTAATGCTTACCGCGTAACTAAGCTCAAGCAATTACTTGATGATCCATCCAACCACAAATACAAAATCATGTCGCTCGGTAATGATTGTGGTTTCACTTCAAAATCATCATTGATAAGAATATTTAAGAATCAAACCGGACAAACACCATCTCAGTATTTGGCTAAGTTTACTTCTAATTCTTAACCAAATTATACATATAACGATAATGAGCTCCCAAAACAGCATCTTTTTGTTTTAACTTCTTTTTAAGCATCACTTCTATTTCGCTTAATTTCTGATAAATATAAGGATCGACTATATTGGTAATGGCCGCTGTTTTAGATCCGTTTGGAGAAGTCAATGCTTCCAGATCAGATTTTTTAAGCTTTCCTTTCCCTGCAGACGTTCCCGGCATAGTATTAAGATTTCTCACATAAGTGAGCTGCAAATTTCGTTCATATTCATTCAGCGGCTTGTTGTTACGTGTCTTTTTCCATATGTGTTTTTGCAGATCATCTAAATATTCCTGGCAAGTATAATCGGTATGGTAAAGAAATATGCGCTGAAATATTGCTGCGCTCATCATCTTATCCAAAGTAGCTGCTTGCGACTTCATCAAGTCCAATTTTCTCGAGGACAATCGTCTCTCCACTTCTTTGTTTAAAATCCAATTAGGTTGCTGCTCAAGTTCCGTGAACAACCAATCCAATGCCTGCTTTTGCTTATCCTTGCTTAGTGGTGTAAAATAACGCTCCTCTTCGCCCTCAACCATTTTATAAATATGTACTCCGCCAAGATAAGAGGTCACATGGCCTATATATCTATCGTATTGCTTTAGTAACTCCTTATACATATGATCTAAATAGGAAAAATCTTCGTTTTCAAAAGTTGTCCAATCAACCAAATGATTCATAATGTATTTTGCATTTTTCACACCATATTTGCTCGCTTTTATTGCATCATTGCCCAAAGCTTCATTTTGTGATGCAGGATCCAATGTAGGAGCTCCTAGCTGTTGATCTCCATACTGATAAACAGGATCCCCAGCTTTATCCAATATCCATCTATTTAAAACAGGAAGTTCATCTTCTGGTGAGTCAACATCAAAAATGGGTTTATAACCCCAGGCGATAGCATATTTATCATAAGGGCCTAAATGTGGAGGCATAAAATTAATGCCTGTATCACCTGGCTGTGCAATATAATTAAACCTTGCATAATCCATTATAGAAGGAGTTGTACCATTTGCTTGAGTAAAGCTTGCGGAGCGTAATGAATCTACTGGAAAAGCGTAGGAAGAACGCATATTATGTTTCAAACCAAGTACATGACCCAATTCATGAGATGCCACATATCGAATCATTTCTCCCAACATATCCATATCAATATTGCGTTTTCTTGCTTCAGGATCGACAGCAGCACACTGTACAAATCTCCAATCGCGCAATAACTCTGTTACATTGTGCCAAAACAGCATATCCCCACCTAATACCTCACCACTTCGTGGATCAATCCATCTTGGGCCCATTGAATTTGCTTTTGGCAAACTGATATACCTCACACAAGAGTATCGAATATTTTCAGGATGAAATGAAGGATCATCTAATGGATAATCTTTTGCTAAAATGGCATTTTTAAAACCAATGGTTTCAAATGCTGCTTGCCAGTCTTCCACCCCTGCCTTGATGTATTTTCTCCACTCCTTTGGAAACGCATTATCTATATAAAAAACAATTGGTTTTTCCGGCTCTACCATCTCTCCGCTTAAATACTTGTCCATATCCTCGGATTTAGGCTTTAAATCAAACCTACTGATAAACTTTAAGCTTGCTACACCTATAGAATCTGTAGAAAAACGTAGTTCACTATTTGAGAAATAGCCAATCCTTGGATCTTCATACCTAGGCCTCATGGGAACCTTAGGGAGTAAAAGTATTGAACGATGCATCAGTATACTAAAAGGATTTGAAATAGAACTATAACTCATAAAGGTTCTCAGCTCTATATTCTCTGGAAAAGAAAGTGCTTCCTCAATTCTCGTTGCCTCTTTTTCCAACTTACCAGCTTTATATTTTGAATTGAACGGTGAAATTGCTGCTATCTCTTCAGAAAAGAACTTTGTAACATTAATTACCGCCGATGTAGAATCTTCGTTCAATGCTTCAATTGGGAAAGATTTCAACACGGGGTCAATCGTGGTTCTTTGCACAGCAATATTCACTGGATCATTTTCTCGTGCAGTATAATTAGAAACCACTTTGTGAAGGAATATGTATTTATTATTTCGGGTAAAGTGGATCAAAATCGGAGCTTTCCTCATCTCGCCAGCTGCAACTTTTGAAGCATTACTTACCTCAGCCACACGCGCACTTAACAACATATCACGACCTAAAAGCGTATCATTTATTTCAAAATAATAATCTTCGTCCTTTTTTAAAATATCAAACAAACCTGTTAACCTTGTAACGTCATCGGATTTAAATTTCAAGTATCCCTTGTTAACCTCTTTCTGCCCTTCAATCTTCTTATCAGTCTGCTCCTCTATCTTTTCATCATTATTCTCCTGCGCTGCAAGTTCAACCTGCGGAATTGCAAATAGAAATGCAATCAAAAGCATTCCCATTACAAACCATTCCTTCTTCTTCATATTTTAAATTATTTAATTATTTATTTTTAAACTTTATCTCGATAGAACGTTAGATTATAAATCTATCGGCATAAAACAACCCTCCGTTAAATCAGCGGGATCTTCATACGAGCTTGTATTGTATATCTTATATTTGGCTGTTTGGGTTCCTCCGAACAATTCCATATTTGTAGCACGTAATTCAAAAGTTATTTCAAAAATTCCATCAGCAATTTCTTTATACACCCCTTCTCCTTCAATTGCTATTGTATGCTTTACCAAGGTACCATCTCCCAACTTACCCGAGATGATTAAATCTTGAGGAATCACACGCACAACACCATTTGTAGCACTTGTTCCCTCATTATCAGGATAAAATTCCAATGCTTGTGGGATATTGAAACCTGGAGATTCATCCTCATCAGAATATTCATTTTCGAACCATCGTTTCAGATTGAAGCTGTTTGTAGTTCTACCTTGATTTGGAGAATTGAACCCTATTCTAAAAGCATGGTGGTATATATCATCGCTTGGATCCAAAGTTCCTTTATCATCAGCTAAAATCGCATTAGGATGGTCTTGATTTACAACTACCGGATATGTAAACTGAAAGAATGTGCCCCACGAACAAATACCATCCTTATTAGAGTCAAACCACAATTCTCCATAGGTTCTGTAAAAAGCATCACCTAGTTTATAAAAGTGGGCTGCTGTATTTAGGGAAATATCTCTTATAATATTTTCAGGTTTTGTTATAGAAAAAGAACTATATCCGGCAACATTATAATCTTCCAACTCAGCCAAAGAAAAACCAGCCCTATAAGTTACTTTATCATCATCAAGAGCCTCATTAAGTGTAAATTGATACACAATCTCTTTTGCATCATCTTCAAAAGGGAGCTGAACAAGTGAATAGTCAAAATCAGGAAAATCCGGTAAAATTAACTCCTTATCTCCTATTTCTCCAGGAAAAAATCCATCCGGGAACTCTACTCTAATCAATATTGTTTCCCCAGACTCACCTAATATTTCTATTGCATTTGTGAGGGGGAAATTATATCGCAAGTTCAATTCAACTAAATTTATGGTTAAAGATGTATTTGGCTCCAAAGAATTTAAATTTCCCAAATGAATGGAAGGATCACTCACAGCATCCAAGGTAAAATCAATTTGATTTTTTTCTGAAGCATCCCAACGACTTAAATAATCTAGGTATATAGTATCGCTTAACTTTGTACCACTAAATTTTAATGTCCCTTCAGGGGACACAACAAAATCAGCATAAGTTCCTATTGTATCATAGCTAAAATGAACCGTTACCTCTTCATCCAAAAACTCGGAAGTTAATGCAATAGGAATTTTTAAAGTTTCTACGGTTTTCTGCTCAAAATAGTTTGTTACAGTGGCTGCAGGGTTCACTTCTCCGGGCAGAAGAGGCTCACCGTCGCCTGTCACTTGCAAATTGAAACGAACATATTGTCCGTAATCATTGGTATAAACCGGCCGCTCCGTTTTCCTACAACTAATAAGAACCATAATTCCAATTATAAGTAGTATATATTTTCTAATAACCATCATTCTGTATCATATATTCATTCAATAATACTGTATTCTCTGGAATGGGAAGTACAAAGCGATCGGAAGGGTAAGATAAAGAACAAACAGAAGCCAAACAACCCTTCTCTCTTTCCACATCTTTATGGTATCTGGCCAAGTCGAAAAACAAAAAGTTTTCAAAAGCCAATTCCCTTCGTCGCTCCAAAAAAATCTCTTCCAATAAATTTTCATCACTTTCTAATGGATCCAGTCCAGCTCTGGTTCTGATCATATTTAAACTTTTCATTGCCACAGTTCTATCAGGACTAGCTTTTCTTGCAGCAGCTTCTGCTTTGATCAGATACATCTCTGATAAGCGCGTCGCTGGCATTGCTTTCTCTGCTTGAAATTTCCTTGTAAAATTATAAACCTGATCAGTTGTTATACCATTGACAGAAGTAGGTAACAATACTTCGAGAAACATCCCACGTCTGATATCATTCGCTGCGTATGTATCCAAAAGATCACCGCTAGCTATAAAATCATTGTAATTTTGTACATCATTATAGATGTAAAACTCATGAGCAACAGAAGCGCTGGTCTTACCATCCGAATCTTTTGGAGTTGATAACTCAAAAATTGTTTCGCTTAAAGACGCCAAAGGCTCTTCCCACTCCATAACATACTCAGAACCCTCCATTAGTGCTAAACCGGAGGAATTGATGACTATATCAGCATACTTGTATGCGCTTTCCCAATCGTTCATCTGAAGTGCTACCCTAGCAAAAAGCGATGCCGTTGTGATAGAATTAAAATAGGAGTTAGGATTACCATAAGACAAAGCCTGAGAACCTGTGAACATATTAAGTGATTCCTCAAGATCTTCTTTCATCAGCCTATAGGATTCAGCCATTGATAGTCGCGTCGGATAATCAATTCCAGCAGTAATGGTTGATTGGTTGTATACGATGCCAAGATGAGAGGCATCTGCCGAATAGCTATAATTCTGTGCATAAAACTGGGCAACTATATAATGCGTATAAGCTCTACAAGCCATTGCTTCAGCAGTAATTTCTTGAATTTCTTCTGCTGTCAGAACTTCGTTGTCAGTTACATATTCTATGATAAGATTTGCCGCATTGATTAACGCATAAGCGCTAATATATACAGCTTCCATTTGAGAATCATCTGCAAGATCATTAAATTGATAAATTTGATCGATGCCTCTTCCAGGTGGAACTTCCAATACGTGGTCGTGCTCCGCTGGTGAAAAGCTACTATTTCCGCCTAAAAGATCTCCGTATATAATCAGCTTTCCAGTGTATAAAGATTCAAAGCTATAATACATCCCATTCACGGCTTGGTAAATACCTACTTTTGTGGAAAATTGCTCCTTTATGGAAACTTGGCTATCTGGCTCAATTTCCATAAAATCGCTACAAGATTGTAGAAAAAACAATAATACTAATGCTATAAAAATATTTCTTTTCATTACCTAAAACTTTGCATTTATACCAATAGAGAATGTCCTCATTTCCGGATATATCTTTGTCATCTCAGCAACACCGTTCCGCCCTTTTGCAGGCTGATCAACATACCAATAAAAAAGATTGGATCCATTAAGAAAGACACTTAGCTGATCAAGTGGGATTTTTGTGTTCTTCACCGGTATTTTATAAGAGAGATTCACAGAATTCAATTTGATCCGTGTAGTATTATAAAGATATTTTGTTGAATTGGAAAAAAGAGGCTGATTATCCACCGGAGCAGGATAAAGAGCAATATCTCCCGGTTGCTTCCAAGAATCGAGATAGGCATTTACTGAAAGGTTCCTACTGTAAATAACTCGATAGTGATCCAGGAATTCCTTTTGAATAAGCTTATTTGATCCATATTTGTAACTCATATTTATGGCTAGTGTAATATTTTTTCCAAAAGTAAAACGATTGTTTAGCCCCCCATAAAAATCGGGTTGGGAATTTCCAATTGGTTGCCAGAATTCTTGGTCTCTGTAATTATTGTAAAGAGCCCAACCATCAACCAAATCGCCATTTACCACATACAATTCCCTTCCGGTTGCCGGATCGATTCCTGCAAATTCATAACCCCACATTATTGAGGTAGAATACCCTACTTTTTGCGACCTTGCACTTTCAGCTCCTGAATATTCCGAACCCAGTCCTTGCAATCTCGTAACCTTATTTTCGATCAATGAAATATTAAATTGACTATTCCATTTAAAATTAGAACTTGAAATAATCAATCCTCTCAAGCCCAACTCAATACCGCGATTATACATATCCGCTCCATTAATCTGAACTGATGAATAACCTGTTTCACTAATCACTTCTCGAGATACAATCATATCATTAATAAAGTCATTGAAAACTTCAAGCGTTAGGCTAAGCCTAAATGAAGTAGTTATGTCCAGTCCTGCATTGAATTTATAATTTCTCTCCCAACCTAGATAGGGATTTGGTGCACTGGAAGGTCTTGCCATATCCCCCTGGTTATAACCATCCCCTCCTGTATCATCAAAAGTGTATAATCCCAAAGCCCTGTATGATCCAATTCGAGAATTGCCCGAAGTACCATAGCTTACTCTAACTCTTAAAAAATCTAATAAACGAGAATTTTTCATAAATGGCTCATTGCTTATCACCCAACTTGCGCCAATACCGCCATTAAAAGATGTATTGTTATCTGGACCAAAAACAGAACTCTGATCAATACGAAAATTCCCAAGTAGGAAAAATTTCTTTTTATAATCGTAATTAACCTGAGAGAAAAACGATCTTCCTGTACTCTCGCTTGAATCGTCTTCATAATCCTGAAATTCAGCCATTTCTATAGGCATAATAGCTCCTGGATCAGGGAAATTTTCTCCCCTGGCATAACTATACGAAACATAATTTCTCCTAGCTTCAACACCGGCAAGGATATCAAAACTATGCGAACCAAATGTCTTTTTATAACTCATTCTTGCATTCCAGTTCCAACGTTTTGTGTTACGATCTCTGAGAACCCTATTCCCAAGATTACCAGAATTATCAATACCAGTTTCGTTCAATCCAGAAAAGTAGGTATCCTGATCCTTGAATGAATAATCCATTCCAAAAAGGGTAGAAATAAGCAAATCCTTAATGGGCTCATAAGAAGCATTGAAGCTATTTAGCAAAGAAAAAGTTTCGGATAAACCTCTATTTTGATTTGCAACTGCCAATGGGTTTCCATAAACTTCAAATTTGGCGTAATTTCCAAATTCGTCATAAGGCGCTATTGTTGGTGGAACAGCGTAAGAAAACAAGGTATTAGGGGAATTTTTTACAGTGAATGAAGGTGAAACTTTCATTCCTAGAGTCAACTTTTTATGATTGTAATTTAGAGAAAAACTAGTGTTGTATTTTGAAAAATTATTATTCACCTGCGGCTCTTGAATTCTCGTATATCCCAAAGAAGTTCTATAATTCAAATCCTTTCCTCCTCCTGAAAATGAAAAATTATACTTTTGGAAAGTCCCTGTTCTATTTAAAAGCTCATACCAATCGGTATTCACTCCATTCCAAGGCTGTACGTTATCAGGGTTTCCGCTATTTAAATAATAAATGTTTCTTAATTCCTGATATTGCTCTCCATTCATATATTTGGTTCGGTTTAGCGCCGAAGATGCTCCTCCCTGAGTGGAAAAACTAAATTTCATTGGGCCTTTTTGACCCTTTTTGGTAGTGATAACGATCACACCATTTGCTCCATCCGCTCCATACAAACTAACTGCTGCAGCATCCTTGAGAACATTAATCGATTCAATGTCCTTGATACCAATTTTAGCTAACGGATTCATAAAGTCTTCCGAATAGAGCCCATCGCCAGCATCAAAAAAACTGTTTCCTTCCAATGCCACCTCTTCGGCCAGTATAACCCCATCAACAATAATCAGTGGTTGAGTGGATGTTCCTACACTGTTCGAACCAAAACTTGTTAAAGAGCCCTGCCCTCGTATATGAATATTTACTTGAGAGCCTAATTCTGATCCTGCTTCAATATAAACGCCAGCAGTCTGACCTTCGAGCAGCGCATCAAAACTTGTCACACTTTGCTCTACGATAAGATCTGTTGTGTTAATACTTGAGATAGAACCAACTACTTCTTGTTTCAACTTCTTAGTGCCATAGGATGAGGTTACAACAAATTCTTGTAATAAATTGACATCTTCTTCCAGGAATACTACAAAGTTTGATTTTGTGCCAATTTTTATCGATTGCGTTTTATAGCCAATATAAGAGACCAAAAGGGTCACATTTTCTATATCCGGCGCATTCACAGTATACACGAATTCACCGTCACTATTAGTAGCGGCTCCTGCATGGGTACCCTGCACAATGATTGTTGCACCAGGTAATGGCGATTTGTCTGTGGCATCCAGTACTCTTCCTGTAATCTCCCTAGTTTGCTGCCCAAACAAGAATATCCATTGAAGGAACATAAAAAGCAGCAGTAGTCTTTTCTTCATATTTTTTACTTTAAAAGAGACCTTATCAAAAATAAATAGGCTATTACCGTTGATAAAAAAAGGCTGTCTCCTGATCTTTGACCAAGAGACAGCCTGATTGATGTATTTATTTTACTGTACTATAAGTCTGTAATTTAAGGTCTCCCCTTTGTTTTTTATTCTCAAGATATAGATACCTACTTTAACATTAAGGTCTATCTGGCTTCCATCAAGAATACCTTCAGTGATTTTTTGCTGATTGATACTATACAATTCGTATGTGGCGCCTGCGTCCATACCTTCAACATGAATTGAACCTCTTGTTGGGTTAGGATAAATATTCACCTTATTGATCAGTACGTCTTCTATCGCTGTTAAAGCTAAAGATACATCAACAACTTCATCACCATCAACATCTATTGTACCATCATCATCAAAATAACGAGAATCAAGAGTAACAGAATATGCAAGACCCGTTCCAGGAGCAACATCGGTAAAGATAACAACGCCTGTTGCATCAGTAGTCAAATCGCTTCCATTAAATGTTACAACAGCTCCTTCAAGAGGATTAGTTCCATCGGTAACATTAAAGGTTACAGTATAAGTTGTAAGTTCTAATAATACCTCTTCGCTTACAGCTTCTTCCAAAATAGTTAAATTCCCTGCTGCTGCATTATAGCCATCTTTAGTAACATTATACGCAAGATCTTTACCTGCACGTACAGCTTTAAATATTACTTCCCCTAATGCATCTGTTATAGCAGTAGTTCCGTTAAATTCAACCGAAGCACCTTCCACAGGACCATTCGAATCGTTAACAGTAAAAGTTACGTCTTCAGCAAGAATCATACTTGCATCCACACTGTAAATATCATCATGCCCATTGACATCATCAGCAGTGTAATAGAGTTTGGAACCAATCGTGGCAAATTCT
>CAYPOW010000026.1:0-10682 GCA_964412145.1 uncultured Draconibacterium sp. | reverse complement strand
ATTTACCATTGTTAACTTTTAAATACGTTTTTCCATTGGCCTCATCAACACATGGGAAAAATGGAGTGGCAAATCCATCTTCTCGCCATGAAGTAATCTTCACAGGTGCATTGACTCCATCATATCCCCAAATCTGTGAACTGGTAGCACTGCCCTTAGCCTGGAAATAAAGTTTTCCATTAAATACAAAAAACTGCATTGGGTTGGAAGCATTTCCATTACCACCTTCTCGGATGTCAGCAACCAGAAGGGTTCCAGCTGTAGTTCCATCGGTCACCCAAAGTTCATTATCGTGCTTGTCTGCACCTTTATCTCCATCATTTCCATTGAAATATAACAATCCATCATATTCAGTGAAGTATTTTGGATCTCCGTTGGGTGAAGTATCTTCTGCATCTGTATTGATGTCTTTTACCAAACTTACGGTACCATCGGCTGCAATTTTGTATAATTCATCTGCAATTGCCGATCCGTCATCCGCCTCGAAGAAAAGCTCTCCTTTGTATGCTGTTGGGCTAGCAATACCAGCATCACCTGAAGTATTGATATCCGTTACTTGCACAATCTGAGCATTTACAATCCCTAAAAACAGGATTGCTAACATTGTTAAAAGGTAATTTTTTTTCATAATAACGATTTTAAAGGTTCATACTACTTTTGACTTGAATTTCTATTTTATTGTTATTTTATTTCCGGACGATCAAACACATATGGGTTATCTACTTCCTCAACAACTCCATTGTCGTAAGTGATAGACAATTTTTCGATTAACATCAATTCAATAATTTCTTCTTCTGTTACTTTTTCCTTTACATAAAAAACAACTGCGACAGGTTCATTACTGCTGTACTGAGCTACCAATCCAACTATATATTTGTTGGCTTTGCCCAGATGATTAATTACATAAGGCATAAGTTGAGTATTTCTTGGATAGGCGGATATCGGAAAGATTAATTGTCCTAATTGCTCATTTGTATATTTGCTTCTGTTATTGAAAGCCCTTTTGAAGGATGGAAATGACAAACTTTTCAGGTACGCACCAGAAATCATTGTATCATTTTCTGAAATATCAACAACACGATACAAATCTTCACTCGAGAAGTTCTCCTCTGCAGTTTTATACACGAGTTTTGTATTTTCAATAAGTGATGCTATGCTATCCCTATTGATCAAACTATCACTATAAATGCGGATTATTGGAGGTTGTCCATATCGTGTTTCAAAACTATACATTCCTTGAATATCTTTTAATAAGTTCGCAACAAACACAACATCTAAATCATCAAAGAAATTTTTCACTGCAAAATCGGTTATAAAAACCGTGGCATCACCCTTTGGAATAGAAATATCAATGAATTTTGAGGTAAACATACCCTTCCTAAGCTGATTTTCATTCAACACAGTTGAATCATATTTCACCACTACCTTATGATCTTTGATGTAGGTTGCGACAGCAGTGACCCCTTTTACTTTTTTCATTTTTTCAACAAAAGACATTGAACTGCCATAGCATTTTATATTTTTAATGCCTGACATTTCAAAAACTTTAGACTTGCTCATCGCATTATCACTACCCCATTTCATATCCACGGAAGGAACAGCCAGATTTGCACCAAAAATAAGTCCTGCCATAATTAAAACCACTGTAACCAATATGGGTAACCACCTAAACTTAGTTTTTCCATTAATCGACAGAGCCTGTTCGTCTGGGCAAACGCCAATACACTCACAACAAAGGTTGCAGTCGGGATGATTCACTTCATCTAAAACAGATACTTTAATCCCTTGAGGGCATTTCTCATCGCAAATACCGCAATCAATACAGATTGAAGCATCCCTTTTTATTTTCAGCAACTGGAATCCTGCTTTTTTCCTTAAACCAATTAGTTCAAGTATATAAGCAATCATTGATAATGTTGCAAGTACAAAAACCCTGTTAAGCTCTATTTCTGCCTGATCAAGAGCAATCCATATGATTATATATACAACAAATACATAGAAATATTTAAATGCTGAGGAAATAGCTCCAAGAGGGCAAAGGTATCTACACCAAAACTGTCGTAAGAAAATTGCGCCAAAAATTAGTACGATTATAGATAATGAAGCCATCCAAGCTGAGACGTCCTCCCCAAAAAGGGAAACAGTTGCATAAAAAGGATCAAATTTCTTACAGAAAAGATCGTTAGTCTCCAAGGTATTATAGAACACTATATATAAAAGTATGTATTTTATCGACCGAAAAGCCATATCGGCAATACCACCTAGCTCATAGCTTGGTATCTTCATCTTTTTTCCTAACCTACCAAGTCCTTCTGAGATTGTACCAATAGGACAAACATATCCACAAAACAGTTTTGAAACTAAGATTGCTGAAAGTGCTAACAAACCACCCATGATTAGCTGCATTCCATCCATAGAACATACCATATTGCCGGAAGAAAAAAAAGTTGCCATGGATAGTAGACCACCAAAAGGACAATAAGCTTCAAAATCCACGAAGAAATCTTTATCAAAAATAGTCCTAATCCAGAAAAGGAAAATTAAAATGATCAGCGTCCACTGGCTCGTTCTTCTGATGTTCCAATTCTTTAAATTCAATCGTTTCATTCTCCAGATAATATAGAACAAAGATTTAAAAAAATAACCTTTTTAAGAAATTAATACCGATATATTATTGACAGTAGTAGTATCAAATAAAATCTGAACCCTTTATATATTTGATTTGTTGGCAATTATGATATCGTCTTTAAATGTCTGAAGATGTCAAATTTCAGGACTTTAGGAGAAGTTTATAAAATAAGGGATATAAATACTACCTTTTAGGACTAACCCATAATTTTTGCATAAAAGTTGCTGGGACACAAATTTTAGTCTTGATCTAGGTTTATGGTTGCAAATACGGTGGCAAGTTGAAAATACAAAAAACCGTAAGCGCTAATATTTAAGTGCTTACGGTTTATCTTGCTCAGTGTGGCAAAGATTCCTCCAGAGGAGTCCCTTCGGGAGAACCGCTGCAACCTCCATTTGTTTTTTTTTGAAAACAAAAAAAGGGAACCAGTAAACTGATTCCCTTTTAGTCGGGGTGGCAAGATTCGAACTTGCGACCTCCTGCTCCCAAAGCTCCCATAAAGCATTAACCGTCAATTTATTACAGAATATTAGAGCCTTTTGAATCAATGTAAAAAGTAACATTAACCAATACATTGTACAAGATGGCTAAAGCAAAAATTGTAATTAAGAAACGAAAGCTTTCAAACAACAATTATCCGATTGCTCTTAGAGTAATTCATATGAGCAACCCTGCTCTTTACATTCGGTTAAATGGCTTGTCAGTAAAATTAGACGAGTGGAATAGTAATTTATCAAGATTTACTACCAAGAAAAAAGGCTTCAAAAAGCTAAATAATATTCTAGCAGACATTGAACAAAAAGCGGATTCAATACTAGAACTGTTAGAAGCTCAGAACGAATTTTCCTATTTTAAGTTTAAGGAAAGATATTACGGGAATGGAGCATCAGACAGCAATGTAATTAATAAGTATAACGAGAAAATCTATTCCTTAACTGCACTAAAAAAGTATTCGACTGCTGAGGTGTATAAAACTTCTTTAAAAGCGTTTAAAGAGTTTGCGGATATAGAAACAACTTTTTCGGATATAACATTTTTATTCATCAATAAATTTGTTGAATCCAGAATGCTTAAAAATAATAGCGGAAATTACATCAGCATAATCCTTAGAAGCCTGAGAGCTATTCATTACAGCTATTGTGATGAATTAGATATACCAAGACCTAATTGCTATTCAAAGTTTAAGATTAAGCATATAGAAACAAGAACCGCTAAGCAAGGTTTGGACAAACATCAATTAAAGAGGTTTCTTGAATATACTCCAGAAAGCACTTATGACGAAATTGCTAAAGACCTGTTTATTTTTAGTGTACTTACTAGAGGCTGCAATCTTACAGATATACTTAATTTAACAAAAGACAATCTTTTTAATAATCAGATAAACTACAGAAGAAGCAAGACGAATACTCCTTTCATCGTTAATATCTCCAAGGATATTAATGCAATAATTGAAAAGTATCAATCTAGCAGTATGTTTCTATTTCCTTTCTTGGAAAAATACAAAGGTCAAAATACCGCTTATAAAAATAAATTATTCAATAGAACTATGAACGCTCAGCTTAAAAAAATAGCGTTAAAATTAAATATACCTCCATTCTCTACTTATGCATCAAGGAGAACTTGGGCGCAAATATCCCAAGCCAATAATGTACCTATCGAAATGATATCAGCAGGACTTGGACATTCGGAATTAAGAACAACACAAATTTACTTGTCAGGTTTTAGTACGGACAAATTAGATTCTATTACCAAGGATTTGCTTGATTCCTTAAACTATTAAATCGAATGCAAATAACTTATATGATACCAGATTAAAGTTGGAGTTTACAACACATTCCTAACCACCTAAGGGCTTCCCTTAGCCCTTCTAAGGCACTACCCGAAGCCTTTGTAGTTCATTGACGTCTTGAAAAATAAATGGAGGGTGGGTGGGAATTTTGGGGGATTATTATACCCAAATATTAAGCTGCATTCTGCTCATACAAATACTTTTGAAACTCTATAAACAAGGAGCTAATATTGGCAACATCTCCAAGCATTTCTTTGGCGTCTTCAAGCGATTGATATTTATTAGTCAATAAGATTGGGAGCTTATCTTGGTCGAGTTCTTTTACACCAGATTCAACATATTTACTCAATACAAACTCGATAAATTCCTTTTGCTTATCATTCAGCAAAGCAAAGATTGTGGCTTGCGCTGCGGCTACCCTAACCTCTCTTGTAATGGGTTTTATATCACTGTTGAACACATACTCCAAAACATCGAAAAGGTCGCTGTTTTCGGCGTCTATGAGCTTCCGCAGCCTGCGTCCTTGTGCAGTATATCGTCAATATTTTTAAAAGTTTGCTCGAACATAATGTGTTTAATATGTTGGTGATAATAATAAAGCAAATATAGGGGATTATAAGGATTTGTTCCTGTTGTAAAATAGGTTGTTTATGAACTGCATAATTAAGTTTATTCCAATATTTCTAGCGAACCTGATGAAAAACATTAAAAAAAATATAGTTGTAAATATGCTTATTATCAATGCATTAATAACCTACAAGCAAAATAGTTTTTAATAAAACTTCAAAATGCACACAATAGATAGTCTGTATTAATACCATAAAATAATTTATTAATAATTAAAACTTTAAAAAATGGAAAAAAGAACAAAAAGACAAGGAAGACCACCAATGAAAAAAGGTAAAGCAAGAACCAACTTTCATGCAGTAGTGCTTAATCAGGAAGAATTATGGCAGTTTGAACTTACAAGAAAGTGCGTGGGTGGACGTAGTGTAAGTGATACGTATAGAAAATTGGTTTTAGAATACATTGTAAGACTTCGCAAGATTAATGGTTATAAATAAGCTCAATTAACAAGACCAGAAGCTAAGTAGACTTTATAATCCTACTGAAAGGTGTTCTGTACTACTGCACACCTGTGCTTCTGTTCTTTTTTCACATAGTAGTTTAATTAAATATTAGAAATATGATAAAAGAAACAAATATAGAAATATGGTCAGCAATTATGGGAAGCGGAAAGACCATGGCTATAATAAAGATATTAAACAGAAATCCAAAAGGTAAAATAATTTTTGTAACAGAGTATAATGATGAAATCGAGCGAATATTACATGCTGTTACTTCTAATACAATTCACGAACCACTAGCATCACATGGCGAAGGGTCAAAGAAAAAGCACTTATTAAAGCTTCTTTCAGCTGGTGTAAATGTTGCAACGACACATGCGCTGTTTGCAATGCTTCAAAAAGAGGATTATCATTTATTAGAAGGATATACAATGTTTCTTGACGAAGTGCTAAACGTGATAGAGAAAATTGCAATAGCAAAGCGTGATATACAATTACTATTAAGAGATAATGTCATAGGAATAGATAGCTCTCAGAAATTATTTGTTATTGATTCAGAATATAATGGGGAATTCGAGAAACGTGTTGCTCGTATTGAGAAGGGTGAAACTTTCTTATTTCAAAACCAACTAATATGGAGTGTATCTCCTGATATATTTAAAAGCCTAAAGCATGTGATTATCACTACATATAATTTTGAAGGCAGCTATATGTATAATTATTTCCGAATGCATAAATTCACGATAAGAATTAAGGTATTGCATAGCGCTGGAAGATTTAAAGTAAGTAACTATATTAACCTGTATAACGGAAAGTTAAACGACAAGAATAGTAAGCCTAAGAAGTTTACTCTAGGGGATGGTGGCTCAGTCAATAAAACACCTTTAGCCTCTGGATATTACAAGCTTGCCACTAAATCGAAGCTATCACATTTAAGTAAAAGGGCAACCAACTTTTTTAGATACTGGTGCAAGACCCCTTCTAGCCTAAATGCTTATGCTGTTTATGAAAAACAGGATGAAAAGCTTACAAACGATAGATTTGGAGACCTTATAGCGGTTAATGCAAGGGCTACAAATAAATATGGTTATAAGAGAAGTATGGCGTATCTAGTGGATATGTATCCAGACCCAACAATAGAGAATTACTTTAAAAGTCAAGGTGTTAAAATGGATGAAAACGCTTGGAGTTTGTCGGTACTATTACAATGGATATTTCGAGGCTGTATAAGAAATGTTGGTAATGAAAGTTTGATAAATAGTGCAGGAGACTGGGATAAGCTGAACCTGTTTATTCCATCATTTAGAATGAGAACACTATTTGAAGAATGGTTACGAAAACACTAAAATTAATGGCTAACTATTACCGCACCGAATAGCAGTCGGTGAAAGCGTTTGTAACAAGTTGATATTCAACTTTTTTAACAGCATTCCCGTAAAGAAAAAGATTAAAAAAATCAATAATAATAAATTTAGAATACGAATTATTTAGATAGAAGAATTAGCTTATTTGAGAATGTATATGGTCATTCACCAATCGAAGAAATTACATTAAGACAATCCAGATATTAATATTGAAGAGACTAAAATTATGGCTGTATTAAGCTCCATCTTATCTTGTATGGGTATTATTAAAACAACTCATAAACAACAAATGCAGCTTAGACGTAAGTGATATATCAACATTGCACTATAAATTCTAAAAAAATAGCACTTCATCCTTACAAACTAAAACACTCTAAAACAGATAACATCATAAGTCCCTCCTCTTCAATTTATAATAACAAGGGGGAGAGATGCAGAATATAGCCCTATCCAACAAAATAAAACCTCAAGGGAATTACTGTTATTCAAATATTGAGTTAAAGGCTGCACGGACACCGCCCTGTCACTAAGCAAGGATTTATTAAAGATTGCTATTTAATAGACCAAAGAACAAAAGATATGTAACCTCCATATTACCAGCAAATATCAGGTAAGCCAAGCTCCCTCCTGCTCTCCGCTATTGCATATGAGCCCTTATTAGCAGCTGGTGTTAACTTAATATAGTTCATTATTCATAATAGTTCTTTTATTCCAAATCTTGTATTCTGATTTTTTTAATAAAATATTTAAATACTTTAGTTGTTCCGTAAAAAAAATTACCATTTCCAACCTCAATAAACATTCTGTCATGTTTTGTCAACAGATGTTTTAAAAGATTTTGAGTTAGTTCAGTGTTAATCTGCCATAACTCATTTGGTTCAAGTTTTTTTGGTTGTGTATTCCCAGTGGTTATAATGAATCTTCCCTTATAAGGGGTTTTGGGATTAAAAAAACCTACACTTTTAATATAAATAGTAACTTTTCCTACGTTTGTGATATCCATTGCAACAGTGCTTGGAAACCCCTTCTCTTTTATATATTTATTAAGTTCAGTATTATCAGGAAATGCACTAAGCAATTTCTTTGATAACCGGAAAGCTGGGTATGGCTTAACCAGTGCTTGTGGTTTTTGTTTTTTAATTTCTATATATAAGTTAATTATTCCTAGAATAGTTCCAACTAAACCAAAAAAAAGAAAGATGAAGTCTTTAATTTCCATAGATTATTTTGTTAATGATTGTTTAACGAGAACATTCAGTGCGTCAATGATTTAAAGCTTCTTCTATTTTTTATATTCATGGTTACACTTGCTGCTAACTAGTTATTTTTGTTTCCGTCAAATATATCAATTTCCTGATATTTATAGGATTTATAGTTTAGACGTTAGGGTCTGTTTATTAACCGTACGGATTCTATAGATAAACGTTGATTGTCAGAAGACAAACTCCCGACCGCCGCTGCTATTGCAAACGAGCTTATATTATGGGCATGGTTTTTATTTGAATTTAGTTATAATCCTCACAAATTCATCTTGTTGCTCTTTACTAATTCTCGATTTATCTAATTCAAACCCTGCCATTTTTTCTTTTAAGTAGCTAATATTTTCAATAATTGGCATAAATACATTTTTAGCGATAAATATTCTTGAACCAGCTTTGTTTTTTATTTCTTCAACGTTTTTAGTAGAGATACATTCTGAGGGAAGTAGGAACTTATTCCCATTGAATGATACATAAAGGCTTTGATTTTTCTTTTCATTTATAGCGCCAATATTAATATGTTCGTTGAGTGATTTGAAAACCAAAGATTCATATTTATCAGGGTCGATTGTTTTTATAAATCCTTGGATAAGAAAATCTAGTCCAATAGAATATTTTGATTTTACTTGATGATTTTTTAAGTCTTTTCTTAATTGTATTTGGGTTTTTTTTTCGTCGGTGTTCTCAAATAGTAGGTATCTTAAGAGAATGAAAGCTTTTCCAAGTTCTTCAATCGATAATTGATACAAAGTAAAAGCTCTTTCAATTCGATTATTTGTTGCAAGGAGAGTTGCATCTGAATAAAGAGAGACAGCATTACTGACTATTTTAGGAATCCCTATTTTAATTTGTGCAGCTTTCATTAATATTATATTTTAATTGCCCATAACTAGTTTATATATAATTGGTGCAGCATCTAAGGATTTTTCACATTCTCTGAGGTTATTGGATATTGGATGAATTGAGGTAAAAAAGGAGTCCTGAAATGCCTGCTTGATATTATAGGGAGTTCAAAATATCCTCTATTAATACTTGAGAAAGTATTCATTTTTACTGTGTTTTTTTGGACTTTCAAAATCATTTCACTCATTCCCGCAATTGTATCTGGGATTATCATCGGGGCATCAACTGCACCTGTTTTAATGGATGCGTTACCTGTATATATATAAGAATCCGTTTCTGAATCAGGATACCACATCTGTAAAGTGGTTTTAGGAAACACTTTATTCACAAACATCCGAATATTCTTATAAGCTGATGGCAAATTCAATACACAGCACCATTGAGCGAGGATTGGAAAAAGAGTTGACATTGTTATGTACTCCCCTTTTTCTTTCTCTCCTTTAATATTCAATGAAACTAAATCATCAAAAGAATCAGATGAAATCGGAAAGTATTTATTCAGATTATTGTATGCAATACTAATATTTTGAATCAATTCTTTAATCCAATTTTCTATAAAATCAAACTCTGAAAACATTGCTAAGAGTAAGATGCTTTCTGAAATCTCAATTATATGATTATCATATAGGGGTGACTTAAGAGCTTGATGGTTTTTTATTATCTCTTTTGTTAAATTACAAATGGTTGATGCTTCCTTTAAAATGGCGTCATCCCTACTAGACTCACCAATTAGCTTGTATTTAATCCCAACAATAGATACAATTCCTAATTGTTCAAATACGTTTAGTGATTCTAATAAATAATATCTTGAATTGCCTAAAAGACCATTTTCTATATAACAACGGCTCTCGATTTTCTTAATATACTCCAAATAAATTAGGTATAATGTCTGATGAATTACACCGAAAATCTTTACAATTGAGGGGCTATTAGTAAGATTATTTTTCACTATAAACCCCCAAACATGAAGCGATGTTTTTTCAGCAGCTATTAGAGCATTTTTAATATTATTTTCCTCTTTAGACCAAAGCCAGATAATATTTACGCACAAATGAATTGTGCGGAGGCTCTTTTTGATTTTTGCCTTAGCAGAGCTTTTTTTTACATCACCAAAATCTTTATCCGAAAGTGATTTATTAAGGATAGTTGAATAGTCAATTAAGTCATAATCAACGTCACCTATTAATGAAAGCGTTCTTCGAAATAGCGACTTAAACTCTGCAGGAAGTAAATTCTCTGAAAACAAAAACTTTTCTATTAATAACGCTAGTTTATCACCACCCCAAAATTCATATTCTCGTTTGTTGTCAATAGTATTATCTCTTGTATAACCATTCCAATTATCTTCAACCTCTTGTTTGATTATACCGCCTGTACATAGTACAATTATTTTTTTATGATTCTTAAATTCAGGTCTTACCTTCTGAAGATATACATCGCGTATATCATTTAATGACGGTCTAATAGACTGAGCATTTGAATCCCAATCGGCACGATTAACATCTCCTTGTTTAATAGTAAATAGATAAAGTATTTTTTCCTTGTTAGACTTTTTTTTGACCGCAGCTACATCCACACCAAATTGACGAACACCCACCTGTGCATGACTCACAGGTTCAAAACCCATAGTAAGTAGAAGGTTAGGCAACAACCAGTCTAATTCACCTGATT
>CAYPOW010000025.1:0-21959 GCA_964412145.1 uncultured Draconibacterium sp. | reverse complement strand
CCATTGCGGTCGTGCGGGTTCAAGTCCCGATCTGGGTACATTTTTAGAAAGCTGGTAATAATCAATATCAGCTTTTTTTTATGCCATGAAAAGTGTTAGTCGTAACTATATTTATGTGGGGTTGACCAAAACGGGGCTATTCATGTTTTGGATTTAGGCCCGATTTATGTTAGTGGCATGAGTTATGACAAGGCAAAAAGTTTAATACAAAAAAGGTTGATAGCCATTTATAATGGAATGGGAGGCTCGAAACCCAATACGTGGTCTGAAGTTAGCATTAGCAATCTGCGTTCCATTAAAATTAATATTATAGGTGAAGCCATTGTTCCAGGAACTTATAACCTCCCTGCTACTGCCACCGCTTTTAATGCACTTTATCTTTCCGGTGGTCCAAATGAAAATGGCAGTTTTAGAAACATTAGATTAATTCGCGATGGAAAAGTAATTAATCTGATAGATGTGTATGATTTCCTTATCAATTCGGAGACTTCTGGGAATGTGCAGTTGTGTGATCAGGATATACTATTCATCCCAACCTATAGAAAAAGAGCTGAAATGACAGGTGCTTTTAAACGGAATTACTATTTTGAATTGCTTGAAAAAGAAACACTTAGCGATTTGATTCGTTATGCAGGCGGTTTTACAGAAGACGCTTATCAATACCGTCTATCCATTACGCGTTTAACAGATAAAGAAAAAGAAATAATTGATGTTGAAAATAAAGATTTCAAATCCTTTGAATTAAGAAACGGAGATATCGTAAATGCTGGAGTAGTAATCAATCGTTTTCAAAACAGAGTAAGTATCACAGGAGCAGTTTATCGCCCCGGTTTTTTTGAGCTAAGCGATGGTCTTCATTTGTCGGAATTAATAAAAAAGGCAGAAGGTGTTAAGCAGGAAGTATATACAAACAGAGGACATATCATTCGTGAAAAAGAGAACCGGATTATTGAATTGATACCTTTTAGTGTGGATAGTGTGCTGTTAGGTAAGGTTGACTATTTATTAAAAAAAGAAGACATCATACAAATCACCGATATTTTTTCGATGCAGCAAAAGCGTTTCGTTAATATTATTGGGGAGATACAAAATCCCGGAGAATATCCTTTTTATGAAAATATGACTTTAAAGGATTTTGTATTTTTAGCAGGTGGTTTTAATGAAGCAGCCTCCAGTTCTTTTATTGAAATATCTCGCAGGCACAATTATAAAGAAGCAGATGAAGTATCGGATAAGATGATTGATATCTTCAACATGAATATTTCGCGTGATCTGAAACTAGAAAAGGAAGATGGGGATTTCTTAATTAAGCCTTTCGATAATATCTATGTTAGAAACGCCCCTTCCTATTATACTCAAAAAACAGTTCAGATAGAAGGGGAAGTATTATATCCAGGAACTTACAGTATCAAATCCAAAGTCGAACGCATTTCTGATTTGATTATGCGTTCAGGAGGACTTTCAAAACATGCTTATGTTGAGGGGGCTACGCTACAAAGAAGTATTAAGGATGGTAATGTGGAGTTTGCTGAAAACACAAACTCTACAGATACCACCGAGGTTTCAAAAGCCATTTTAACCTTCCAGAAAACGTTGGTGGAGCTTAAACTTAAAGATATCCTTACAAAGCCAGGAAGCATATACGATTATACGCTTAAGGAAGGAGATGTTATTCATATACCTCTAATATCAGAAGAAGTTCGTGTAATAGGAGAAGTCGCAAATCCAATAGGATTAGCCTATGAAAAAGGAAAGAATGTTAAATATTATGTCAACAAAAGTGGAGGTTTCAATTTGAATGCAAAAAAATCCAAAATATATGTTTTGTACGCCAATGGAACAACCGATTCTAAGAGGTCTTTTTTGGATGCCAATCCAAAAATAGAGCCTGGATGTCAGATTATTGTACCTACAAAACCGGAAAAAATAAAGCAGGATAATAGTGGAAAATGGATGGCCTTGTTAAGCACAATAGCAACTGTAGTCATTGCATTGAGTTATATTAAGTAGTCCTTTTTGATAGGAATTTATCCAAAAGAAACGGAAAACAAAAAGTATAATACCTGTTTTCCTTTTCGGTAATTTCTTTTATAATTATGTTTAATAATTGACAAATAAAAAACCCATGACAGAACAAAATCTCTCTCCACAAGTTTCATCCTCAAAAGAGGATGAAATTGATATTACTCCCCTGATCATAACTTTATGGGATGGTCGTAAAAGCATAATTTCATTTACAATATTCTTTTTTGTAATTAGTTTCTTTGTAGCTATTCTTTCACCCAAACAATATGCTGTAAAGGCCACTTTGGTTCCACAATCAAGTTCCGGCGCGGCTTCCAAACTGGGTGGCTTATCCTCTTTGGCGGCTTTAGCGGGCTTCAACATGGATTTAGGGACTACGGCTGAATTAAGTCCGGAGATATATCCAGAAATACTACAGAGCGTTCCATTTCAATTGGAACTATTAAAAACTGAACTGAATTTTAAAGATATCGACCAGGCTGTATCTTTATACGATTATTATACGGATGAACAATATCAACATTTTATTAGCATCAAGACACTTAAAAAATATACAATAGAGTTACCAAGCCTGATTGTCAAAGCCTTGAAGCGTAACGATAATACAGAAATAGAACCAAGCAAAAAATCAAAATTGATTACAATTTCGGAAGAGCAAAATAGTTTATTAAAGCTTATGAGCGAAATCGTTACGCTTGATGTGAATCAAACAGAGGGAAAATTATACTTAACAGCCTGGATGCCGGAAGCGCTTGCCGCTGCCCAGCTTGGACAAACCGCCATGGAATTGCTTCAAAACTATATCACCAAATACAAAACAGAAAAGGCACAGGAACAACTTGATTTTATCCAGGATCGTTTTAATGTAAAGAAAGGCGAATTTGAAAAAGCACAAATTAAGCTGGCTGATTTTCGTGACCGCAATAAAAATGTGTCCACAGCCATGGCGCAAACAGAAGTAGAACGACTGCAAAGTGAATATCAGATTTCTTTCTCAGTTTATAATGAACTGGCCAAGCAATTGGAAGCGGCAAAAATACAGGTAAAACAAGAAACCCCAGTATTGACAGTTATTGAGCCTATTGTTGTTCCCTATGAAAAATCAAAGCCCAAAAGAACATTTATAGTGTTTTTTGGAACTTTCTTGGGCTTTATTGTTGGACTAGGATGGGTGTTTGGGAAAGTGTATTTGGTGGATGTAGTGAGAGAAAGTATAGAGCAGGGAGCAGGAAGCTGAGAGTGGAGTTGAAATATGGTTGAAGTCCTGAGTATGCGGGATATAGAAAACCTAGTACCATATTGAGGTTGAAAACTTTATTGAGAAACAGTGATTGGGCAAAATAATTTTTTAAGAACAAAGAGATATGTATTTGTAAATGAATCGATTCTCCCAAAGCAGAAAAACAGCAAATTAAAATATTTACAATCAAATAATTATGCTAGATAACAGGCCTAAAAAATACAAGCTAACAGGGACAAAAGCCGAAACTCTTGATTTTCTATCAACCCTATTTTATAATGTTCCTGAGGTTTTTTTCTTTACTGTTAGAGAGTGGAATATAAAGAGAGAAAATATTATTGATTTACTGTTGAATAAATATGCTTCTAAATCACTAGCTGTTAGAAGCAGTACCAAAGCAGAAGATACTGCAAATTATTCAATGGCAGGTGCCTTCGAAAGCAAATTGAATGTTAAGGCAGATAAATACTCAATACTTGAAGCAGTAAACAAAGTCATCGTATCATTTGATAATAATCTGGACAATCAAGTGTTAATACAGCCTATGGTTGAGGATGTAGCAATGAGCGGAGTGGTAATGACACAAGTTTTAGATGATGGTTCTCCATATCATGTCGTAAATTTTGATGATAAAACGGGATTAACCGATACGGTTACAAGTGGATCAACAATTAATAAAACTGTATATATTTATAATGGGGTTGATAAAAAAGATTTTGATTCACCTTATTTATTATTAGTGCTGGATTTAATACGTAATTTACAAAAGACATTTCCAAATATCCCTTTAGATATTGAGTTTGCTATTGATAAATCCATGAAAATGCACCTGCTTCAGGTACGCAAAATAACTACAATTGATAAGTGGCAAAAAAACATAACTGATCAAGTGTCGGGCAGAATGCTATTTTTAAAAGAATACGTTGGACAGTTAATGCAAAAAAGACCTAATATATATGGTGAACGAACACTTTTAGGTTTTATGCCCGATTGGAATCCAGCTGAAATGATTGGTGTTGTTCCTCACCCATTAGCAATGTCTTTATATCGAGAGCTAATAACAAAACGTGTTTGGAGTGTTGCAAGAGAGAAAATGGGCTATAGGAAAATGCCAAATGTAGAACTAATGGTATCCTTATTCGGGAGACCATATATTGATGTTAGAAATAGTATTAATTCATTTCTTCCAGAAGGTTTGTCAAATTCGATCTCTGAAAAAATGGTTAATGCATATATTTATCGATTAAATAAGTATCCGTATTTACATGATAAAATTGAATTTGAGGTAGTACATACTGCTTATGATTTCGATTTCGATAAGAATTTTGCGGAGAGATATGATGAAGTATTATCAATAGAAGAGCTGTTAGAATATAAGGGATTACTAAGAAATATTACAAAACAAGCTGTTAATAATGACGACAATAGCACATTAAACACTGCAATTCGTGATATCGAAAAGCTAAAAAATTTACAACAGCATAAGTATCTATTTGAAAAAAACTCCTTTTCGATTGCAGATAGAATAAATACTTTGATTGATGAATGCAAAACTTATGGCACATTACCCTTCTCAATAATTGCCAGGTATGGATTTATAGCAGAAAATTTATTGCGTTCAGCTATTAATAATGGTGCAATTACAAGTGAAAGAATTAAGGAGTTTAAAAGGAGTTTTAATACGATAGCTGGCGAAATGAGTACTGATTTCCAAAAAGTATTAAAAAAGGAGTTAAGTAAAGAAGACTATTTAGTCAAATATGGGCATTTGCGACCAGGTAGCTATGATATTTTATCATTAAACTATTCCAATAGAAAAGATCTATTTGATGGAAGTCCAAGAGAATTATCAGATTGTCACACGGATTTTGTATTATCATCAATAGAAAAAGCGTCAATTAATATATTACTTGGTGAGCATGGTTTTGATAGTGTTAAAGCAGAGGATATGTTTTATTATGCTAAAAAAGCGATAATAGGAAGAGAATATGCAAAGTTCATTTTTACAAAACATCTTTCAGAAATTCTAGAAAATACTGCTGAATGGGGTAATCTTGAAAATTTTTCTAAAGAAGAATTGGCAATGCTTACTATTAGTGATGTATTAAGTGTACTTTTTGCACCATTAACAGATGATATAAAGTCGTTTTACGCTAATAAAATTAAAAAAGCGCATACTAATTTTTCAATAGCTACTTCCTTTAAATTGAGCTATTTAATTAGATCTGTTAGGGATATATATATTGTTCCTATGCAAAGAAGTGCCGCAAATTTTATTGGGGATAAAAGAATAGAAGCGGAAATTGTAGAATTGACTCCTTATACCAAAAATGTGATTTTACTTGAAAACAAGATTATTTGCATTGAAGGTGCTGATCCTGGTTATGATTGGATTTTTACCAGAAATATTGCGGGTCTTATAACAAAATATGGTGGTGCAAATTCGCATATGGCGATTCGAAGTGCAGAGTTAAATATCCCTGCAGCAATCGGATGTGGAGAGCAGCCTTTTAATCGTATTGTCGCTGCTAAAAAGTGTCTTTTAGATTGTCAAAGAAAAAATTTGGAACCAATAGAAATAAACTAGATGTACAGATTTGGAATTACTATGAGATTAACCAATGCCATTGATTATAATGAACCAAGAGAATCAATTGCAAGCGATTGGAATAATTATATGCTGACTGCTTTCCCCGATTCTGAATTTATTTATATTCCAAACATTGAAGAAAACGTTATTAATTATATCAGCAAGCTGAAAATCAATGTTCTTATATTAAGTGGTGGGGACGATTTAGGGATTACACCACGGCGTGATAATTCCGAATTATTAGCGTTAAAATATGCTTTAAAAGCAAAAATACCTGTGATTGCTATTTGTAGAGGCTTACAGTTAGTACATGCCTATTTTGGAGGGAAATTTGAGCCTGGAAATAATGGTTTTGTTACGAGACATAAGGCAACAAATCACTTGATAGAAATTAATGGCCAGGCAAAAGAAGTAAATTCTTATCATACGAACTATATTATTGAAGATTCGGTTTCAGATAGTTTAGAAATTTTCGCAAGATGTAAAACTGATAATTCAATAGAAGGAATTCGAAATAAAGATGTTTTAGCAATGATGTGGCATCCGGAAAGAGATACTAAGGTTGTAGAATGGAATAAATTATTAATTGAAAGCTTTTTAAAAAATGAAGACTAGAGCACTAATATTAGCTGCTGGCCGTGGCTCAAGGATGGGAAACGAAACTGCATCAAAGCCGAAATGCTTCACTATTTTAGATGGCAAACGATTATTAGATTGGCAGTTTGAATCTTTAAATGCTGCAGGAATAGATGATGTTTCTGTTATTACTGGATATAAAACAGAAATGTTTGAAGGTGATTTCTTAAAATATATTAATAAAAGGTGGAGTGAAACAAATATGGTAGCCTCTTTGTTTTGTGCTGATCCATTTGAAGGAGACACTATAGTATCGTATTCTGATATTGTTTATAAAAAGGAACATATTATTGAACTTAATAAATCTGATGCAGACATTACCATAACTGCTGATAAAAAATGGGCTGACTTATGGAAATTGAGATTCGAAAATCCTTTAGATGATGCAGAAACATTTAAAAGCGACAATGAGAAATTGACAGAAATAGGAGGCAAAACCAATGACATATCTGAAATTGAAGCTCAATATATGGGTTTGTTAAAACTCACACAAAAAGGTTGGCGAATTATGTATGATTTATTTCAATCCTTAAGTGACAAAGAAAAAGATAAAAAGGACATGACAAGTATGTTAAATCTCTTATTACGAGAAGGCGTAAATATTAAGGTTGTCTTTATTCATGGAGGATGGTGTGAAGCTGATGAATATTCTGATATTTTGGCGTATGAAAAAGAACTAAAACAAAATAAAAATTGGACGCATAATTGGAAATGATCTTATTTATAGATTTTAATACGTCACCCCTAAAATTTAATGGAACAATCTGATATTAGCATAAAAAGAGCTGTACAATTAAGGCAACTTGAGATTCTAAAAGAAGCACATAGAATATGTGTTGAAAATAGTATAGACTATTATTTAATTAATGGTTCTGCTCTTGGAGCAGTAAGGCATAATGGATTTATTCCATGGGATGATGATGTCGATATTGCTCTTTTTAGAAGAGATTACGACAAATTAATTGCTTTATGCCAAAGCGAGCTTAAGGAAAATTATTTTTTACAAACAAATCAATCTGATCCAGAATATTATCTTGCGTATGCTAAGATTAGGATTAATGGAACTATTTTTAAAGAGTCATTTTACGACCAAATAAATATGCATCATGGGATATTTATAGATATTTTTCCTTTAGATACCATTTCAGACTCAAATTTTATATCTACGTTGCAATATTATTTTGTTAGACTTCTCAACTACCTTGTTTTATTAAAATATAAAAGAATTAGAACGATTAAGTCGTTTATTATAAGATTCTTATTTTCTCCAGTTGTTTTTTTTATGTCTCAAAAAAAATTGTTGAATATGATAAACAAGGTTATTTTTTTTCCTGGGAATAGAAAAACAAAAAAAGCATTTAATTATTTCGGGGGTTACAGTAATAAAAAAGATTCATTCTCTCCAACGATATTTGGCAATGCTAAACTCATGATATTTGAAGATGATTATTACCCAATCCCGGAAAAATGGAATGAATATCTAACACAGTTATATGGCGATTATATGAAATTACCATCAGAAAATGAGAGAGTAGGACACGAAATAATACAAGTTGAATTTTAAAATTGGATTGATTGTTATAAATAATTAGATATGAAAGAACGTATATATGTCACTCAGCCAACACTTCCTAAACTAGAAGAATTTATTCCAATATTAGAGGATATATGGAAAAGTAAATGGTTGACCAATAACGGAAAATATCATATAGAATTGGAAAGTCAAATTGCAAAATATTTAGGAGTGCCCTATATTTCACTTTTTACAAATGGGACCTTGGCGTTAATCACAGCATTGCAATGTCTTAGAATTTCGGGAGAAGTTATTACTACACCTTATAGCTTTGTTGCAACAACTCATGCCCTTCATTGGAATAATATTAATCCAGTGTTTTGTGATGTTGAACCAGATTACCTTAATCTAGATCCAAATAAGATTGAAGCATTAATCACACCAAGAACTACAGCAATACTCCCAGTCCACGTATATGGGAATCCGTGTTACATCGATAAAATTCAAGAAATAGCTGATAATTACGGACTAAAAGTTATATATGATGCCGCCCACGCTTTTGGTGTTAAAAAACAGGGCAATAGTATATTGAATTTTGGAGATTTGTCTATTTTAAGTTTTCATGCTACCAAAGTCTTTAATACTATAGAAGGTGGTGCTATTGTTTCTCATGATTTGAAAACAAAGCAAAGTATAGATAATTTAAAAAATTTCGGATTTGTAGACGAAACAACTGTTATTGGACCAGGAATCAACGCTAAAATGAATGAATTGCAAGCTGCTTTTGGATTATTGCAGCTAAGAAATATTGATGACGCAATTGAAAATAGAAAAATCGTTGCTTCAAAATACCGATATCTATTAAAAAACGTATCAGGCATAAGTATCTTAAATGAAGTTGAAGATGTAAAATATAATTATTCTCATTTTCCAATTTTTGTAAATAATAATTACAAATTTTCACGAGATGAATTATACAAGAAACTAAAAGACAATAATATTTATGCACGTAGATATTTTTATCCTTTAATAAGTGATTTTCCAACCTATAGTGGACTACAATCAGCTCTTCACTCCAATCTCCCAGTCGCAGTTAAAGCTGCTAATGAAGTAATTTGCTTGCCTATTTATCCTGAATTGAATGAAGATATTATTGAGTACATAACTAGATTGATATAGTATGAAATTATCAATAATGCAGCCTTGTTTTTAAGCTAAAATAATGTTTTTATAATCAATGAATCAATCTGTTAGAGCTTATATTTGGGATTTCGCTGGTATTTTTGCAGGAAAAGGAGTGACCTTTATAATTTCCGTTTTCTTAGCAAGACTTTTATTGCCTTCAGATTTTGGGCTTATGGCTATGATAATGGTTTTTGTCGGGGTTTCACAGGGCATTGCTGATGCCGGTTTTTCAACGGCATTAGTACAAGCAAAAAATGTTGATCAAAAAAGTTATTCTAGTGTATTTTATGTGAATTTAATTCTGTCATTATTTTTAACGTGTACATTATTTTTTGCAGCTCCTTTAATTGCTTCATTTTACGGAAACAAGGCGCTAATCAATCTAACTAGAATTTTAAGCTTTATTTTTGTATTTAACTCATTAAATGCTGTTCAAAATGCAAGGCTTAGAAGGAACTTGGATTTTAAAACACAGACTATTTCAATAACTATATCGGGCTTCTTTAGTGGGATAATTGCAATTTATTTGGCTTATTCAGGATTTGGTGTCTGGGCTTTAGTCTATCAAGTATTGTTATATTCCATATTTAATTTTATAATGACGGTTTTTCTAACTAAATGGTTCCCATTTGGAAAATTTCACTTAGAATCAATTAAACCACTATGGAAATTTGGCCGTAATTTACTTGCGTCCTCTTTTCTTGAAAGCTTATATCAAAGATTGGATTATTTATTGATTGGCAAATTATTTTCGCCTACAGAATTAGGCTATTATGGAAGAGGAAAAGATACAAATAATATGGTAATTGCACTTTCAACATCGAGTTTATTAAAAGTGTTTTTACCAACAATAAGCAAAATTCAAGACAACTTGAAAAAAGTACATGCCTTGTATTTACAAGTTTTTGAAATTGCCACTGTAGTTATTTTTTTTATAAGTTTTTTTCTTATCCTTAACGCTCATGAAATATTTCTTATCCTTTTTGGTGAAAAATGGATTCCAGCAGTCGTCTATTTCCAATTAATGTTACTTTCAATTTGGGCCTATCCATTAAGTGCAATTATGTTAAGCGTAATTAATGGGCTTGGTTTTTCGAAATATTTCTTTCGGGCCGAAATGTTAAAGAAAATTCTTGTTTTACCAGCATATGCCATCGCCTTTGTATATGGTATAAAGGGTTACCTAATTGCCTCAATAATAATAGCTTTACCCGCTTTTTATATTAATTTATATTTTTTAAAAAAATCAGCTCAAATCGGTTTTTTACCTCAATTTAAAATATTATTTTCATATTTATCTATTGTTCTCATTGCATTCATTGTACCGTATTTATTAATTGACTACAGCAATGAATGGAAAAGTCTTTTATACAAAACGCTGACATTCAGCGCACTATACTTTTTTTTAATGCTAATATTTAAGAAAGCGCGAATCGTCAAATTATTAAATTTACTGCTACCTTATGTCAAAAGATAAAGTAATTGTCGCAATTTCAATGATTACTTATAATCATGAAAAGTTCATCAAAGAGGCTATAGAAGGAGTTTTAAATCAAAGAACAAATTTTATATTCAAATTGATAATAACTGACGATTGTTCTCAAGATAAAACGAGTGACATTTGTCATTTTTACGCAAATAAATATCCCAATATAATTGATTTTGTAGCTTTTGATGAGAATAAAGGAGCTGTTGATAATTGGATTTATAATCTTAAGAAATGCCAAAACTTAAATGCTAAATATATAGCAGTTTGTGAAGGGGATGATTATTGGATAGATCCAATGAAATTGCAAAAGCAGTTTGACTTTTTAGAGCAAAACAGATCTATTGGCCTAACGCATACTAGCTGTAAATTTTGGGATGATAGTAGAGCTGTTTTTCTTAAAACAAATTTCATTAATTCAAGTGAAACAAGATTTAATAAACTCTTTATTAGCAACACTATTTCTACTTGTACAGTTATGTTTCGCTCCGGTGTTATTAATGATTTCGAGTTATTACCATATGGAGATATTTCCTTATGGTTATATATAGCTATGAAAAGTCGAATAAAAGGCATACCCGATGAAACAGCTGTTTATAGAATTATTGAAAACAACAGTGCAAGCAAATGGAATAATCCTAGAGAAAGAATTGGTGTACTTGAAAATTGGGTGAAAGTCAGAACATTTTATTATTTAAAATATGATATTTCTTTGTTCTTAATCCTCAAAAAGTATACAGCTCATCTTATAAATATGGTAAAAATGTCAGTAAATGTAAAAAAATATTATCCATTATTTAAAGGATTAGTCTTTGTTAAAAAGGAAATCATTCTACTAATAAATCATAATAAGTGAATGATATGATAAAAATGTCGGCATTTGTAAACATTTTTAATTCAATAGTTAAAGGAGCAGTCTTTTTTATAAAAGAAATCATACCAAAATTAAACCCTATTAAGCGGTTAATTAAACTAAAAGATAATCAAATCTATTTTCTTTGTGTTTTTTTTATTTTATTTGTTCTTTCTGCGTTCAGAGATGGTTTAGGTACTGATTACTTTCAATATGCACAAGCATACTCAAATCCACAATCATTTGATAAGTTTAGTTTCTTATTCAGTTATATCTTTATTGATAGCCTTAGACTAATTTCTAGAGATTACATTCTCTTTTTTATTGTAGCCGCTTTTATAACTAACTACTTTTTCATTAAGGAAATTTTTAGAAATAGTTCAATAATTGGAGTATCACTACTAATCTATATATTTTTCTTTTATCTTTCTTCGTTTAATCTAGTAAGACAATTTATTGCAATTTCTTTGTTTTTTTATTTTGGAATAAATTATATTCAAAATAACAAAAACAAGCACTATATTTTATTACTCTTATTAATCGCTCAGATTCATTTTTCAGCATACATTCTTTTTGTATTTCTTTTTTTTAAAGATAAAAAAAGACCCCTTTATTTCTATATCCTACTTTGGGTTATTTCTGTCTTATTCGTTGTTTTTAAGGACTTTCAATTTGCAATAATTGGTTATATAATTAAGTCGCTATCGTTTCTGTCTTTTATTTCTGATAAATTTACTTCATACAGTACTAGTTACCTTGTATTTTTAACCTTGGGCAAGACAAACTTGCAGTTTTTAATTAGGAATCTATTATTAATTCTATTTTTTCTGAGCTTTAATAAACTGCACGAAAAGAAAACAATCCTGTACCTAAATTTATTTTTCTTTGGAATTGTGATAGGAAATTTTTTAAATATATTCAATCAAATTGGTCCGAGAATGTCATATTTCGGCGATATTGCTTTAATTTTTCTAGTCCCTGACTATATTAAATTGTATAAAAAGAAATGGAGAATGTTTATAACAGCATTATTCTTAGTTTTCTTTATCTCCTATGGAACCTATCGATTTTATATAAAAAACGAATCCGAAGCATTGCCCAAAAAATGGAGATATACTCAAATAATAAAATAAAATGTATTGAAAATATTATTAATAGCAAAAACCAACTGTCAAACTCGGGATTTACCTGCCCACAATTAATGGCGAAGAACAAAAAAAAATCAAATAATGATAGAGATGGCACCTATGAACATATTATTAATCAATAATTTTCATTATAGAAGAGGTGGGGCAGATGTAGTATATTTTAATACTGCCGAATTGCTTAAAAAGAATGGCCATAACATTATATTTTATTCACAAAAGTCAAGGTTGAATGAGCTTAATTATAATCCAGACTATTTTATTGATGAAAAGGAATTTATAAGTGCAAGGTTTTTTAATAAAGTATTAGGCTTTTTTAGGTTTATTTACTCCTTTGAATCTAGACGTAAATTAAAAACATTAATCAAGAATAACAAAATTGAAATAGCACATATTCATCAATATAAAGGAATTTTAACACCTTCTGTCTTAAAGGTGCTGAAAAGGGAAAAGATACCTGTTGTTTTTTCGCTCCATGATTACCAGCTACTTTGTCCTCACGTGTCTTTTTTAGATGGTACAAATAAAATTTGTGAACGATGTATTAATAAAAGTTCTTTTAATTGTGTGCTAAATAAATGCAATCATAATAATTATATTTACAGTTTTATTAGTTTTATTGAATTTAATTTCAATAAAATTTACACTCCTCCTGCAAAATATTTTGAAAGATTAATTTCTGTGAGTCAGTTCAGCTATAAAAAGCATCAGCTTAACACTACTCTATCATCAAAATTAACACATTTATATAATTTTTTTCCAAATATTGATCAAGTAATTCCTAACAGAGAAAAAGGTGGCTATATGCTTTTTTATGGACGATTATCTAAGGAAAAAGGGATACCAACATTAATTGAAGCATGGAAGAAAAGAAAACACTTAAAAAACAAACTTGTAATAGCTGGTGATGGCCCTCTAAAAGAGTTTTGTATATCTGCGTCAAATGATAATGAATCGATATTTTATGTGGGATATAAAAAAGGAAATGACCTTAAGAATTTGATAAACAACGCATCTTTTATAATCGTGCCATCGGAGTGGTATGAGAATAATCCACTAACTATTATTGAAGCCTACGCTCATGGCAAACCTGTTATTGGTTCTAATATTGGTGGAATACCTGAAATGATAATCGATGGAAAAACTGGTTATCTTTTTGAATCTGCTAATCAAATTAGTCTTTTGGAAAAAATTAACACGGCTGAAAAGTTAAATAAATTGGATTATTTCAACTTATCATCTGAATCGAGTATGTATTGCCAAACTTACTTTTCTGAAAAAATGCATTATAATAAATTAATGGATATTTACACTAAAGGAATTAATAAAAATGTTAAAAAACAGTATTAATTGTATTATAAGAAAATTAGGACGCCCTGGTTACCAGGTGGATAATAATTTAAAAACCAGAGATATCGTTTTAATTTTATTTAGAAAGACAAGAGAGTTAATGAGGGGATTTATTTTGAAGCTTCGATTAGGATGTTCCCAGGGTCTTGTCTTTAAAGGAAAAAATTGCACAATAAGACACGCACATATGATTAGATGCGGTACAACACTTACACTTGGGGATAATGTTATGATTAATGCTTTATGCCGCGATTCCTTTATAATTGGCGATAATGTATCTATTAATTCTAATACCATAATTGACTGTACGGGGGTGATCAATGAATTGGGGGAGAGTCTTGAAATAGGCAACAATGTTGGGATTGCACAAAATTGCTTTATTCAAGTACGTGGACCAGTTGTAATAGGTTCAAATACTATTTTTGGCCCAAACGTTTCTGTATTTTCTGAGAACCATAATTCTGACAATTTAGAGGAATTAATTATTAATCAAGGAACAAATCGCCATGGAGTGAAGATAGGAAGTAATGTATGGGTTGGCACAAGAGTTGTCATCCTGGATGGTGTAAAGATTGGCAATAATGCAATCATTGCCGCTGGGTCTGTTGTGAATAAAGAAGTTCCAGAAAATGCAATAATTGGGGGTGTTCCTGCAAAGATTATCAAATACAGAAGCTAAGGAAACTAAAAAATATGGAAAAGGAAATATTAAAAAGAAATTATAGCTCATCTCGGATCTTCAGAAAAATATTGTTTATTACAGCTTCCAGATTTCCATTTTTGACGGGTTCTCTAAGAGCAAGACTATTTAGTTTAGGAGGTGTAAGATTTGAAAATCCCTCAAGCTGTTTTATAGGATTATATGTTTATTTTGATGATTTACATCCTGAATTGATTTCAGTGGGGGTAAATACAATAATTACAGAAGGAACAAGAGTTTTAAGTCATTTTCTCGACGTAGCATATGACGACTTTGATCATCAATATCTGGGTAATGTTAAAATTGGTTCCAATGTTTTTATCGGAATGAATACTGTTATTATAAAACCGCTAACCATTGCAGATGGTGCTATAATAGGGGCAAATTCAGTAATTAATAAAGACATTGAAGCATATACCATTTGGGGTGGGAATCCTGCCCGATTAATAAAAAAAAGAGACATAACTAAAAAGTAAAAAGTATTATGATTGTCCGTAAGTAGTCGAGCCTTAAAAAGCCCTTTTTAATTCAAACATTTCAAAAAGTACAGATTCGAGCCAGATATGCAACTCTTGAAAAAATGAACAAAAAGATGATTTCCATATATTCATCATCCTTATAAAATTGAATACCGCAGCAGCCAGCATAATATTGATGTTATCACCTATGATTCCTTTGTAGAAGTTTCTTCCAAGGCGATGATCTGTTTTAAGGTGACCGATTATAGGTTTCTATTTTTCTCCGAAAACCATAGTTTTAGCAATCCTGAGATACCAGTAAATTTACAGGGCGTTACACGAAAAGGAGTAAAAATTGAGAGAGGCCTATGGATTGGAACTCGTGCTGTTATTTTAGATGGAGTAACAATTGGAAGAAACAGTATAGTCGCTGCTGGAAGTATTGTCACTAAAGATGTACCTCCCTACTCAATTGATAGGAGGTATACCTGCGAAAATAATTAAAATGAGAACGTAAAATTTTATAACTGAATAGTATAAAAAATATGAAAAAGAAGATTTATATAGCTGGATGCGGCGGAATGCTTGGAGAAGCATTTTATGAGCAATTTAAAAATGATTATATTTTAAAATGCACAGATAAAGATGTAAACGAAGATTGGTTATCATTTCTAGATTTTCGCGACCATGATGCATATAAAAAAGACGTTGCAGATTTCAATCCTGACTATCTATTTCATTTAGGAGCATATACTGATCTCGAATTTTGCGAGAACAATGCTGATGACACCTATAATACAAATACAATTGCAGTTGAAAATGCAGTATACTTAGCAAACACCTTAAATATTCCTTTGCTATATATTAGTACGGCTGGTATTTTTGATGGTAAAAAGGAATTATATGATGATTGGGATATACCAAATCCATTGGGAGTTTATGCTCGATCTAAATATATGGGGGAGCGTTTTGTGGTTGAAAATGCCAAACGATATTTGGTCTGCAGGGCTGGTTGGATGATGGGTTCTGGTCCTGAAAAAGACAAGAAGTTCATCCAAAAATTAATGAAACAATTGAAGGATGGGAGAAAAGAACTTTTTATTGTTGATGATAAAGATGGAACTCCGACATATACTCAAGATTTTGCAAAGAATGTGAAGCTCTTAATTGAAAAAGAATATTGGGGAATATATAATTTAGTATGTGGAGGTGAAACAAGCAGAATAGAAGTAGCTCAGGAATTGGTTAAATTGCTGGGGAAATCCGATGAAATAAAAATAAGTGCCGTAAAATCTGATTATTTTAAAGATGTATATTATGCTGAACGCCCACCCCATGAGCGTTTAATTAATCGCAAATTGAATATCAGAAACCTAAATATTATGCGAGATTGGCGTCCTGCACTTATAGAATATATTAATAAGAACTATCAAAATTATTTATAAAAAATGCAAAGGGCAAAAAAGAAAACCGTTGCAATAATTGGAACAAATGGTGTTCCGGCTAGTTATGGTGGTTATGAAACTCTAGCGGAAAACATTATAGGTTATTTATCCGATGATTTCAAATTTTCTATTTATTGTAGTCAAACTCAAAAAATAAAAAACAATAATACTAAAGAATATAAAAGCGCAGAATTAATTTATATACCATTAAAAGCCAATGGTTGGCAAAGCATAATTTACGACATCATTTCTTTATTTCATGCGTCATTTACAAAGGATATTATATTATATCTGGGACCAGGGGCTGGTTTCGCAGTTCCATTTCTTAAATTATTCCGAAAAAAGATTATTGTAAACCATGGTGGATTAAATGAATGGGAAAGGGAAAAATATTCTAGCTTCCAAAGATTTGTCGCAAAATTAGGTCATAAATATGCGGCCAAATACGCCACTTTCAATATTGCAGATAATTTTCTTTTAAGAGACAGTATAAAACATGATTTTGGTGTAAATTCAGAAGTCATCCGATATGGAGGGGACCATGCAATTGAAGTAAACCCAGACCATGAATTAGTTAATAAATATCCTTTTCTCGAGACTAAATATTATATCAATGTTTCAAGAGCTCAAGTTGATAACAACTTACATCTTGTATTAGAAGCATTTAAAGAAATACCAGAAATGAAACTAGTAATGGTCAGTAATTGGTCAATTTCCAATTACGGAACAAAACTAAAAGAAGAATACAAGAATAAATACTCGAATATAATTATTCTAGATGCGATCTATAATTCTATAGAAATAAACGCTATTAGATCAAATGCGATTGCATACATCCATAGTCATTCATATTGCGGAACCTCACCATCACTCGTTGAGGCTATGTCCTTGGGGCTTCCTGTTATCAGCTTTGATGTTCCAACGAATAGAGAAACCACTAAGAATAAGGCTTTGTTTTTTAAGAACAGTAAGGATCTAACTGAAAAACTCTTGGCTGCAAATAAAACTGATATCAGTATTGTCAGTAGAGAGATGAAAAAAATTGCGGAAAAAGACTATACTTGGGCTTATATTAGTTCCCAATATTCAGCTCTTTTTAATAAATGATTAAAATTAATATTTTATTATTTGCTTGACAATGGCTATGGATTGGAAATCCAAAGTAGTATATATATTAATCCTCTGTTTACTTACAATGAATCAATTTAAAATATGTACACTTTCAAATTAGTTCAAATAACAGAAGAGGCTATAGCTGAAACAGCATCTTTCTTGAGTGAAGTTTTTATTTCAACTAGTAAATTTACAGAAGATTTTATTAAATGGGAATATGTTGATAATCCCATAGGTTCAATTGTAGGTTTTAATGCTTATGAAGGCGATGTGTTGGTTGGTCATTATGTTACTCAGCCTGTTATCGCATCAGTTAATGGAAAACTATCAAAGGGTTTATTATCTCTCAATACTGCCACTCATCATTACCATCAAGGAAAAGGACTGTTTACAAAATTAGCTAAATTAACATTTGAATATGCTGCGGAAAATGGCTATGAATTTGTTTATGGCGTGGCAAATGCCAATAGTACACCTGGTTTTATTAAAAAATTAGGATTCCAATTCGTTGCTCCGCTTATTGTGAAAGTAGGAATAGGTATTCTTATAAAAAAGAATGATAATTGTAATTATGATTTTGAACGTGTTTGGACTAAAAATGATATCAAATGGAGACTAATTAATCCTGAACAACCCTATTTTTTAAGAGGCAATAATATAATGGTTCCAACAGGGAAATTTGGCCTTAATGCTATACTTGGTAATTTTGAAAATGAGTTGTTAAATAACTTCAAAGTAAGAAATCTACATAAGAAATTAAATGTTGCAAATCTTTACGTGGGGATTGATAATACAATTGATTGGAAAAAATCCTTTTATTTTGATGTTCCTAGTAAATTCAAATCTTCACCACTAAACTTAATTTTTAAAGACCTTAGAAGTGAAAATTATCAGTTAAATAAAGAATGCGTGAAATTTCAAATTATTGATTTTGACGGTTATTAAAAATAATTATAAGAATGAACATCCTAACATTTGACATTGAAGACTGGTATAATTGCAATTTCATTTCTGATGATTTTGAATGGGATAAATATGAGGTTCGTATTTACGAAGGAGTAGAGCGTATTCTTCAAGAGATGGAAAGAAGGAAATTAAAAGCTACTTTTTTTTGTCTGGGATGGATTGCTGAAAAACATCCTGAAGTGATAAAACTAATCCATAAACAAGGGCATCACATTGGTTGTCATTCATATCAGCATGAATTATCACATAGAATGGATAGGAATTCCTTTAAGAAAGATACCCAAAAAGCAAAGCTACTAATAGAAAACGTAATAGGTGAAACCATTAATGCTTTTCGAGCACCAGGTTTTTCCATAACGGAAAACAATTTATGGGCTTTTGAAGTTTTGACAGAGTTAGGCTTTGAATATGATTGTTCTGGTTTTCCGGCCGAGCACGATTATGGTGGATTTACTAGTTTAGATAAGGCAGAACCTGTTTTATTGAATTTGCCCAATGGCCTTCAAATAAAAGAGTTTCCAATTAATGTTCAGTCTTTTTTGAGAAAGAAAATCGTTTTTTCAGGTGGTGGTTATTTTCGGTTTTTCCCTTATTGGCTAATAAAGTATTGGGCAAAAAAGGCGCCCTATATGATGACTTATTTTCATCCGCGTGACTTCGATCCGGGTCAACCTGTTATTGATTCTCTTCCCAAAATGCGAAAGTTTAAATCTTATTATGGCATATCAAAGGCGTTTCCTAAATTCCAGAAACTTTTAACAGATTTTGAATTTGTAAATGTGCAAGAAGCAGCTGGATTAATTAATTGGAATGAAGTTCGTCAAATCGAAATAAAAGAATTAGCTCCAAAAGGAATATCCTTATCACAGGAATATTCGGTTTTATCGGAACAAACTTAGTCTCCGCATTTATACAAGGACTTAGCATTTATGGCCATGGTATTATTGCTTCTGAAAGAAGGAATGAAAAAACCGGTGGAAAGGATGAATTAGATTAAAGTTTAGTTTTTAATAGGATTATTCTTTTGGCAGGGAAAGCTTAAGATAAAATTATTACATCTCAGATAAGCCGGAATAAATTAATATTAGTTAGGTGTTGTTAAAGAAAAAATACAATTTCTTTCGGTTTTCCTCAACCAAATATAAACTTCCACGAAGTTCGGAAATTAAAATAAATCATAAATGATTAACAAATTGATTGCTATCATTATACTGATTCTTTCAGTGCCTATATTAATTCTGGTAGCTATATTTATACTTATTGTGGATGGCAGACCGGTTATTTTCAGACAAAAAAGGGTAGGAATCAACTATACATTTTTTTATCTCTATAAATTTAGGACCATGAAAAAGGAAACCCCTAATATTGCTACACATTTGCTTGTTAACCCAGAGCAATACGAATTGAAAAGTGGGAGGCTATTACACAAGTTAAGTCTTAATGAATTACCCAATTTATGGAATGTAGTGTTAGGGGATATAGTATTCGTTGGACCAAGACCGGCCCTTTATAACCAGGATGATTTAATGGCTCAGCGCTTAGCAGTAGGTGTAGAAAAACTTAAACCGGGTATCACCGGTTGGGCACAAGTTAATGGAAGGGATGAAATTTCCATGGAAGAAAAAGTGGCTTTGGATGAGGAATATTTGTATAACAAATCCATTTGGCTTGATCTCAAAATTATACTGTTAACTTTTAATGTTGTTTTGGGTATCCTTCCGAGCAAATTAATTAGATCAGGTCGCAAGGTGTAATATCCCGCAAAAAAATTATCTGACTTATTCCAACAAAATTTACAGCATAAACTTAGCTTTATATAAGCGTGAATAGTCAGATGGAAACGTTAGATTTATAAAAACTTGCTAAATGAACATCCTTATCACAGGCATTCATGGTTTTATCGGCACTAATTTAGTAGCTGCTATTAAACTTGAGCATAGCATATATGGTCTAGATATTACTGCACCTACCAAAGAAGGAGTTATAAAAACATTTGCCTGGGATGACTTAGAGCAAGTCCCGTTAGTTGATTGCATTATTCATTTGGCAGGTAAAGCCCACGATACAAAGAACGAAAAAGTGGCTCAAAGCTATTTTGATGTTAATCTGGGGCTTACCCAAACAATTTATAGTTGGTTTCTAAAATCAGAAGCCAAAAAATTCATTTTCTTTAGCTCTGTGAAGGCTGCCGCAGACGGTGTAGAAAACAAAATATTAACAGAAGATGTAATTCCTTCGCCAAAAGGACCTTATGGAGAAAGTAAAATTGCAGCAGAAAATTATATTTTAAGCAATTCGCCACAAAACAAGCAGGTTTTTATTCTTCGTCCAAGTATGACCCACGGACCAGGGAATAAAGGCAATCTCAATTTGCTATATAAAATTGTAAAAAAAGGAATTCCGTGGCCATTGGGGGCTTTTGAAAATGAACGTTCTTTTGTTTCAATAGACAACTTGAGTTATGTTATCAATCAGCTCATAATGCAGGATATTGAAACCGGAATTTATAATCTGGCAGATGATCAAACCTTGTCTACAAACAAACTAGTAGAGTTAATAGCGCACACCTTAGGAAAAAAAGCACAAATCTGGAAATTTCCAAAAGGTTTGCTAAAACAAATGGCTAAAGTTGGAGATATACTCCATTTGCCTTTGAATAGTGAACGGCTTCGGAAATTAACAGAATCCTATGTAGTTTCCAATGAAAAAATAAAGAAAGCCATAGGCATTCAGAAATTGCCGATAACGGCAGAGCAGGGGATGCTTAAAACGCTGGAAAGTTTTAGGAGTAATTCCTTGAAATAAAGGTAAATAAATACTTTAAGAGTAGCTGTTATTTTTATTTCCGCTTAAAAATTACACCCTAAAAGTATTTAAAATTCAGAATCAGGTTAATTTAGCCTGATTTTTTTTGTTTATACCCTTTCCTTTCCTATGTTTAACATAACATTCAGTTTTTACTTACATTTACAGGAATAAACAAAAAAGCAAAGGGGTTAGAGGCCAAATGTTTCAAAACCTCATACGTCAGACTGTCTAAAAACCTTCTTAAAATTCTTTATGAAACACAACAAAATATTCTTTTAAAAATTAGTATAATACACTGATTATTAGTATATTTATATCGTAATTCTATTGTTATAATTATGAAGTATATCCAAGGAAAAGACAGAAAACAAACAACCATTTTCCCGATTTCGATGGAGGCCGCCATTGATAAAGATCACGAAGTCCGCATTCTTGATTTGTTTGTG
>CAYPOW010000024.1:0-22078 GCA_964412145.1 uncultured Draconibacterium sp. | reverse complement strand
TTTCAAGAAATCAATGCAATAATTAATAAATTTGTTCGATTATTAATATCTAGGGTGAACAGCATGCTCTAGCGAAATTAATTATGCAAAGAAAATAGTAAACGCATCCAAAAACAAAAACAGCCGGAATAGAAACCCCAACTGTTAAACAAATATTTTGAATAGAAATTAAGCTTTTACACGTTCAGAGTAATCGCCAGTGCGTGTATCTACCTTTATTAATTCACCGGTATTGATAAACAAAGGCACTTTAACCGATGCGCCAGTTTCAACAGTTGCATCCTTAAAAGTATTGGTAGCTGTATTTCCTCTATCGCCAGGCTCAGTATAGGTAATTTCCAAAACCACATAAGCAGGCAAATCAACGGTTAAAGGAGTTTCTGTTTCTGCGTGAAATAATATTTCAGCACTTTGTCCTTCCTTAAGAAAATCGCCAGGTTTCCCAATTAAACTTCTGTCGAGAAAAGTTTGCTCAAATGTTTCATTGTTCATAAAGTGCATAGTATCACCATCACTATATAAAAACTGATAGCTTCTGCGCTCAACGCGTTCTACATTTATTTTTACTCCTGCAGTGAATGTATTAGGAATTACTTTGCCTGTTTTTAAATTTTTAAGTTTTGAGCGCACGAATGCAGGCCCTTTACCTGGTTTAACATGCTGAAAGTCAATGATTGTATACAATTCGCCATTGAATTCAATTACTAAACCATTTTTAAAATCTGAGGTATTTGCCATTTTATGTTATTTTATGTTTGCTTTCATAATTCCGCGCTGAGAACTATTGATAAATGATAGTATTTCATCACGTTCTGCTGTATAGGGCAGATTGGCTTCAATATACTGAACTGCCTGGGTGACGTTTCTGTTGCGTAAATATAGCTCACGGTAAATATTCTGAATATTGTTTATTTGATCTTGAGAATAGCCTCTTCGTCCAAGACCTATGGAATTAATACCAACATAGGAGACGGGTTCTCTACCTGCTTTTGTAAAAGGAGGAATATCTTTAACTACTAAAGAGCCACCAGAAACCATAGTGTGTTTTCCAATTTTAACAAATTGATGAATAGCAGAAAGGCCACCAATAATTGCCCAATCGTCAATTACAATATGTCCTGCTAAAGTAGCGCCATTGGCCATAATTACATTGTTTCCAATAATGCAGTCGTGAGCCACATGAACATAAGCCATAATTAGGCAATTGTCGCCAACTACTGTTTCTAAATTTGCTTTCGTTCCTCGATTAATAGTAACAAACTCACGAATAGTAGTATTGTCGCCAATTCTAACAATTGTTTCTTCGCCTGCAAATTTTAAATCTTGTGGAATAGCAGATATGACGGCTCCCGGAAAAATTTTGCAGTTTTTTCCAATCCTAGCACCTTCCATAATAGTGACGCTTGATCCGATCCATGTTCCCTCACCAATTTCAACATTTTTTTCAATATTTACAAAAGGTTCGATGACAACATTTTTAGCCACTTTGGCTTCGGGGTGAATGTATGCTAAGGGTTGATTCATTTTATCTGATTTTTTTTGGCAATTTGAGCCATCATTTCGGCTTCCATTACTATTTTATTTCCTACGTATGCAATCCCTTTCATTTGACAAATACCTCTTCTAATTGGAGTCATCAAATTTAGTTTAAATAATAGGGTATCGCCCGGAACTACTTTATTTCTGAATTTTACATTGTCGATTTTCATAAAATAGGTAACATAATTTTCAGGGTCTGGCACTGTATTAAGTACTAAAATTCCTCCGGCTTGTGCCATTGCTTCAATTTGCAAAACTCCAGGCATAACAGGTTCTGCAGGAAAGTGACCAATAAAGAAAGATTCGTTCATAGTCACATTTTTGGAGCCTACTACTTCGTTTTCTGAAATCTGTAAAATCCTGTCAACCAATAAGAAAGGAGGGCGGTGAGGCAGACGCTTCATGATATCATTGATATCATAAACGGGAACGAATGAAGAGTCGAATTGGGGAGTTTCTTTTTGTTTTTCAATTGTAGCGGCAGATTTTTGCAAAAGCTTGGCAAACTCAACATTGTTAAAGTGCCCTGGTTTTTTTGCAATAATATGTGCTTTTATAGGTTGCCCAACCAAAGCTAAATCGCCAATTATGTCAAGCAACTTATGACGAGCAGGTTCGTTATTTGTCAACAGATCCACATTGTTTAGATATCCTTTGTTGGTTACCGCTACTTTGGGTTTGCCTAAAAGAGTAGCCATGTTATCCAGTTCCTCCTGAGAAACAGGTTTATCTACAAAAACCAAGGCATTATCTAAATCGCCACCTTTAATGAGTCCGTTTTTGTGTAAATATTTTAATTCGTGCAAAAACGCAAATGTTTTGGAGCCGGAAATTTCAGTTTTAAAATCTTCAATTTTGTTAAGTTCCGCATATTGAGTTCCGAGAACATCAGAACCATAATCAATCATTACACTTAGACGAAAAGTATCACAAGGAATGGCAATAAATTCTCCGCCATTTTTTTCGTTTTTATAAGTAATGGTTTCATTTAATACAAGGTAATTTTTTTTAGCTTTTTGTTCTTCAATGCCTGCTTTTTCAAGCAATTCAATAAATTGTTTTGAACTGCCATCCAGAATTGGAATTTCAGGTCCATCAAGTTCCATTAAAACATTATCTAGTTGAAGGCCTGTTAAAGCAGCAAGAACATGCTCAATTGTGCTTATTTTAGCTCCACTTTGTTCAATGCTTGTACTTCGTGAGGTGTCATTAACGTTTTTCACATCGGCTTTTAAAATCGGCTTGTTTTCCAAATCGATACGTACAAAACGAAATCCGTAATTTTCTGAAGCAGGTTTAAAAGTAATTGTTATATATTTTCCAGTGTGTAAGCCAACACCTGAAATTTGAGTTTCTTGTCTGAGTGTTCTTTGTTTTTTTATGGACATTCAATAAAGGATTTACAAAGTATAATCAACTTTGAACTAAATGATTAATATTTTTGATTTGGCTGCAAATGTATAAAAATAAAATTTATGATTATGAATTGCCTTATTCCTCTTTGAGCTTTTTCTCCATAGAATAAATCTTATTGGCCAAGTCGGGTAGCTTTTTAAAATAAACAGATGATTTCATAAATGCACCAAGCTCCATTGCCGGTGATCCAATTATGGTTTTATTATCTTTAACATTGCTGATGATACCTGCCTGGGCTCCTATTTTAACATTGTTGCCTATCGTAATATGACCTGCCATTCCAACCTGGCCGCCAAACATACCGTTTTTCCCAATTTTAGTAGATCCTGAAATTCCAGTTTGAGCGGCTATAACTGTGTTTTCTCCTATTTCGACATTATGCGCAATTTGAATAAGATTGTCTAACTTTACTCCTTTACGAATAATTGTTGAACCTAAAGTGGCTCTATCAATTGTGGTATTCGCACCAATTTCCACATGGTCTTCAATTATAACATTTCCTATTTGAGCTATTTTTTTATAATTATTATCGGTTTGAGGAGCAAATCCGAATCCATCAGCACCAATTACAACACCGGCATGAAAAGTACAATTAGCGCCAATTTCACAATCGGAATATATTTTAACACCCATATAAAGTGTCGTATTTTTGCCGATTTTACAATTCTCCCCAACAAAAGATTGAGGATAAATCTTCGCATTATCGCCAATTATAGCATGGTCTCCAACAACTGCAAATTCTCCGATATAAACATTTTCTCCAATAATAGCTGAATCTGAAATAGCGGCCATCTTTGAAATACCTGATTTATTTAGTTTTACCTGATTATACATTTCGAGCAATTGCGAAAATGCAGTATAAGCATCTTTAACACGGATTAATGTGCAATTTATTGGTCTCGACGACTTAAAATCATCGTTAACAATAACAATGCTTGCTTGAGTTTCATAAATAAAGCCTGTATATTTTGGATTGGCCAGAAAACTAAGTGACCCAGATTTGCCTTCTTCTATTTTTGAAAGCGTATTTACTTCCGTTTCGCTGTTACCCTCCACTTTTCCGTTCAATACTTTGGCTATTTGCTCAGCTGTAAATTTCATATAAAAATATATTGTTAAATCGTTAAATATCAATTAAATAATACTAATTTCTTTTGGATAAAAAAGAAAATATTTCTTAACCGGTTTTGACAGTGTCCGGACATTATAGTTGTCTGATGCAGTGGCTATATCGGTTAGTTCTCCTTTTTTAGAAGCAATAAAAATTCCATCATGTTCCTGATTATAAGCTCTGTTGCTTACTTCTCCATCAACTACAAAATAATTGCTTTCCTCAAAGGGTAGACCGAATTTTTCAGCAATTGCTTTGCGTATTTTTGAAAGATAATCTGGATCGTATTTTTCTTTTTGAATGTGGATTTTTGGTAAATGACGGTTGATTAGCATCTTGCTTAAAAGAGAAAGACTTTTATCACTATGCTTTGTCCAGACTTTAATAGCGGCCATAATATCATAATCGTCCACCTCAACAAAATGTTCCGGAACTTTTGGATTGGAAAAAAATGCATTTTTATCAGGTTGTTCTTTCAGAAAAAACTGGAAAGTGGGAGAAGCAAAAACAGGAACTCCATTCTGAACAAGGTGCTTTGCTCGTTGGAGTATTTGAATTAACAACTGCTCAGCAACAATTACTGTTTTATGAAGATAAACCTGCCAATACATCAGGCGGCGGGCAACCAAAAATTTTTCGACGGAATAAATCCCTTTTTCTTCAACTACAATTTGATCGTCAACAACATTGAGCATTTTTATTAAACGCTCAGTACCCGTAACGCCTTCAGATACTCCGGTAAAAAAGCTATCACGCCTCAAATAATCCAGCCGATCCATATCGAGCTGGCTGCTCATTAACTGATGGAAAAATTTTCGATTATATGTGTTACGGAAAATAGAAATAGCTAAACTCAGTTTCCCCTTAAATTCATTATTTAGATTATCGATCAAATAATTGCTAATTTCCTCATGGGTGAGGCCTTTAATTAAAGAGCCTTCCAGCGTATGTGAAAAAGGGCCGTGGCCAATATCGTGTAATAAAATACCTATATAGGTGGCCGTTTGTTCTTCTTCTGAAATAGCAATTCCTTTTTCGATAAGTGTTCGCAAGGCATGTCCCATTAAAAAAAGCGCCCCCATCGAATGCTGGAAACGAGAATGCATTGCACCAGGATAAACTAAATGCGTAAGCCCTAATTGTTTTATTCTTCTAAGTCTTTGAAAATAAGGATGTTCTATCAAATCAAAAAGCAAGGGGTTGGGAATGGAAATAAACCCATAAACAGGATCGTTAAAAATTTTGTGCTTGTTTGTTTCCGAGCGTAACATATATTTGTGAACTTGCTGCAAAGCTAAGTATTTGAAGCGAATTGCTGGATACTATTTGGAACTATTTGACTTTTATAGTGAATACATCTGCCTGGCTGATTTGAATTAACAAAGATTAACAGCAAGCTCCAATTTTGGATAGTAGAAGAAAGCGTAACTTGCAACTTTATTAAAGCAACCGAGCGTTAATTGATTTTTTTATATTAAATTCCAGAAAATAAAATAGGACGGAAATGAGACAAGCGAAAATTTTGTGGGTAGACGATGAAATTGAAATATTGAAACCGCATATTTTATTCCTCGAACAGAAAGGGTATGAAGTTAAAGCTGTTAATAATGGTATGGATGCCATTGAATTGATTGATATTGAGCGATTTGACATTGTTTTTTTAGATGAAAATATGCCAGGATTGTCAGGAATAGAAACACTTGAAAAAATTAAATTAAATCATGCGCAATTGCCTATTGTAATGATTACAAAAAGCGAGGAGGAGTCGATAATGGAAGAGGCTATCGGTTCTAAAATTGCAGATTATTTAATTAAGCCTGTTAAACCGAATCAAATATTACTCTCCCTCAAAAAGAATCTGGAAAATAAGAAGCTGATCAACGAAAAAACAATTAGTTCATATCAACAGGAGTTTCGAAAAATTGGTATGGAACTATCAGGGTATTTGGATTACAAGGATTGGATTGATATTTATAAAAAGCTGGTTCGCTGGGAATTAAGTTTAGATTCTTCCGAAGATACCAGTATGATAGAAATACTGAAACAACAAAAAGAAGAAGCCAATGCCATGTTTGGGAAATACATTAGCCAAAATTATACTGACTGGCAAAAACAGGGCAATCTTGATTCACCCGTGCTTTCGAATACTCTTTTAAAGAAAAAAGTTTTTCCTTTAATGGAAAATGATAAGCCGCTTTTTTTCTTTCTCATCGATAATCTGCGTTATGATCAATGGAAAAGTATAGAGCCTTTATTAGAGCCGTATTTTTATACTGATAAAGATGATATTTATTACAGCATTTTACCAACAGCAACTCAATATGCCAGAAATGCATTATTTGCCGGTATGATGCCTTTGGAAATTGAAAAAAAATTGCCACAGTTTTGGGTAGATGAAAACGATTCTGCTGGAAAAAATAATTTTGAAGAAGATATTTTGGCCAGTTTGCTGGCACGATCCAATAGGAGTTCATCGTTTTCCTATCACAAGGTTTTGAATATGGACTTTGCAAAACGATTGCTTGATAAATTACCCAATCTACTTCAAAAACAACTGAATGTAATTGTTTACAATTTTGTAGATACTTTATCACATGCACGTACCGATTTGGAGATTTTGCGTGAACTTGCTGAAGATGAATCTGCTTACCGCTCAATAACGCGCTCCTGGTTTGAGCATTCACCACTTTTCGATATGCTTAAATATTTATCAGATAAAAAAGTGAATGTTATTATTACAACAGATCATGGTTCAATTCGTGTAAAAAATCCAGTGCAAATGATTGGAGATAAAGATATCAGCACTAATTTGCGATATAAAACAGGGAAAAATATGGCATTTAATCCAAAAGAAGTGTTTGAAATTAAAAACCCACTTGAAGTAAATCTGCCAAAACAGCACTTATCTTCCAGTTTTATTTTTGCACGTCAAGCCGATTTTTTTGCATACAAGAATAATTATAATCATTATGCTTCCTATTATAAAAATACTTTTCAGCATGGTGGCATCTCGCTTGAGGAAATGCTTGTCCCTTTTGTTTTTTTAAAAGCACGTTAAAAACAAATTGACTTACTTTTGCAGGAATGATTAAAAAAAATAAAATACGTAATATCTAATCTTATTAGAAAAAGATAGATTTATTCTAAACTCATAAATATTATTTTTACATGAAGAAGTCGTTTACAATTCACTCTGTTGATGAATTGAGCATTGCTGCAGAGGCCTTGACTGAAGCTATGCAAGAGTCTAATGTTTTTGCTTTTTTTGGAGCGATGGGAGCAGGGAAAACAACTTTTATAAAATCAATATGTAAAATGCTGGGAGTAGAGAATGTAGTTAATTCTCCAACTTTTGCCATCATCAATGAATATGTTCGCCCTAATGGAGAACCAATATTTCATTTCGATTTTTATCGACTCAATTCTTTGCAAGAATCAATAGATATTGGCTATCAGGAATATATTGAGAGTGGTCATTTATGTTTGATGGAATGGCCTGAAAAAATAGAGAACCTTTTGCCTGATAATTGCGTATACGTGTACATTCAATCAGACGACAATACGGGTTTGCGAACAATTTATTGGGAGGCGTAGTCACTGAGAAAACGTTTTTGAATATGGTAGCTGACGAAAAAAATATCTCAAAATTTTCATTTTCCACACATTTAATTCCAAAAGAGGAAAAACTGGCTTTTTCACCCAAAAAAGCAAGTTTAACCATAGCTTTGTTAAAAGAGAATGATGATGCTGAACGGAGAGTTTGTTTAAGTCCTGATGCTGTTGGATTGCTTGTCCAAAATGGTCATAAAGTTTTGGTTGAGAAAAATGCAGGATTAGATTCGCAGTTTGAAGATGTGCACTATAGCGATGAGGGAGCACTTATTGTAGAATCAAAAGAAGAGCTTTTAAAAGCTGGCATTATCATTAAAGTATCTGCCTTAAATAAGGAAGAAATAAGCTCTTTAGGTAAGAATCAAACACTTTTAACTACACTTCAGTATTTGTCGCACGATAAAAGCTATTTTACTCATTTAGCCGAACGAAAAGTTACGGCGCTGGCTTTTGAGAAAATAAAGGATGATACCGGATCGTATCCTATCATTCGCTGTATGGGTGAAATTGTTGGAATTTCATCTTTGCATATTGCCGCTAAATATCTGGCTCATCACAAGTATGGAAATGGTACTATGCTAGGTGGTATTCCAGGTTTAAAACCGACAGAGGTTGTTATTTTGGGAGCAGGCACCGTAGGTGAAAATGCAGCAAAAGCAGCTATTGGATTGGGAGCCAGTGTTAAAATTTTTGATAACTCAGTATATCGCTTGCGTAGGCTTCAAAATTACATTCAAAATAAAATATTTACTTCCATTTTACAACCTAAGAATTTGGAAGAAGCTCTACTTACAGCGGATGTAGTGATTGGTGCTATGCGCAAACGAAAAGGAATGCCTTCTTTTATTGTTCCATTGTATATGATACAAAACATGAAAAAGGGAGCCGTAATTATCGATATCAGCATCGATCAGGGCGGAATTTTTGAAACATCACGCTTAACTACTCACTATAAGCCTGTATATCAGGAGTATGGCATTACGCATTATTGCGTTCCCAATATTGCTTCAGGAGTACCCAGGACGGCAAGTCAGGCCTTATCCAATTTTTTTATGCCTTTAATTTTGCAAATCGCAGAATCAGGAGGGGTAGATCAATTGCTTCGAACAGACGAAGGTTTTAGATCGGGAGTTTATATGTTCAATGGAGTAATTACTAATAAAGAAATAGGCGAAACTTTTCACTTGCCTTATCGCGGTTTGGAACTTCTTTTAGCTGTTTTGCATTAAAATCCAATTGCCTATGAGCTGGCGTATAAACAAAACTGGCGATTGTCTATTTACTAGTTGCAGACTAGTTTTATTGCTATTTGTATTTCTTATTTCGAGTCATCATTTATTTTCTCAAGAACAGCAAGCTGAGAATTCATATTCCACGAATTTTAGAATAATGTTTTATAATGTCGAAAATTTTTTCGACCCTTTTGATGATACCTTAACCAATGACAATGAGTTTCTCCCTAAAGAAATTCGGTATTGGAATTATGCCCGTTTTATAAAGAAACGAAACAATATCTACAAAACAATAATGGCAGTTGGAGCTTGGGAACCACCAGCTATCATTGGACTCTGCGAAATAGAAAACAGATTTGTGCTTAAGCAATTGCTTTACGAAACACCTTTTGCGCAATTTGATTACCGAATTGTTCAGGAAGAATCGCCCGACAAAAGAGGGATTGATGTAGCTTTTTTGTTCAATCCAAAAGTGTTCCGGGTTATCGACCACAAAGCTATTGCTATTAATTTTCCTACAAATCCTGAAAGTAAAACCAGAGATATTTTATACGTAAAAGGCCTAACCATTCAGAATGATACTTTGCATTTTTTTGTAAATCACTGGCCATCAAAATACGGAGGAGAACTTTCTTCAGAGCCTAAACGGATTTTTGTAGCTGAGCAGCTTGCAAAGCAGATTGATTTAATACTCGCAGGGAACAGCGAGGCTGCAATTATTGTTATGGGCGATTTTAACGATTATCCAACGAATAGAAGTGTGAGAAATCTATTGAATTCCAGTGAAAATAAGGAACAAAATAGGCTGATAAACCTTATGCCCCAAAAAAAATATAATTTGGGAAGCTACAAATATAAAGGGGAATGGGGGGTTTTAGATCAAATTATGGTATCTCATGCATTACTTTTACAAGATAAGGGTATATTTGTTGTTGGAGAAGCACAAATTTATAGTGCTGATTTTTTATTAGAAGAGGATGATAAGTTCTTAGGAAAAATGCCTTTTCGTACTTATAAAGGGATGAAATATTGTGGAGGTTTTAGTGATCATCTGCCTGTTTTTGTAGATTTTAAAATAAAATAGAAGTAAGGCATTAGTTGTAACTGTCAGAAATTGAACAAAATAAAAAATAATTATAAATAATTGTAATTTTCGGGTAATGTTTTTTGATAATTAACCATTAATAGAGTGAAAAAGAAAAGATATAACGATGAAGAGTTAATAGAAGGTTTAAGACAAGGCAATGATGCTGTTTTAAATTTTTTATATAAAAATTACTACGGAGTCGTACGCGGAATGGTTTTAAAATCTTATGGTAATGAAGACCAGGCGCGTGATATTTTTCAAGAAGTAATTATTGTTATTTATAACAAATTACAGGATAGCAATTTTAAAATTACAAGTTCTTTTTTTACTTTTTTCTATGCAGTGATTAAAAACACCTGGCTTGATTACAGGAAATTGAGCTTGAAAAATCCCTTGATTTATGCAAAGGATTATTCTGATGAAATAGGTGTAGGCATTGAAATTGATCAGGTTGAAGTATTAGCAACAAAAGCCATACGCTTAGGTTTGTTTAACACTTATTTTAAAGAACTTGCAGATGGTTGCCAACAAATTTTGAGCTTATTTAGAGCTGAATACAAAGCAGAAGAAATAGCAAATGAGTTGGGGTTTAAAAGTGCAAATTATGTGCGCAAACGCAAATCGGAATGCCTGAAAATATTAATACAAAAAATTAGAAAAGACCCAATATTTAAAGAATTGAATGAATAAAGATTACGAAATATTAATGATTGGTAAAATTTACAATGAGCTGGATGCAGAGCAATCAGCCCAATTTGATCTTTTATTAGCTACTGATGAAAAATTTCGGAAAGAATTTGCGTTTTTCAATCAATTATTTTCTGATCTGGAAAATAAGAAAGAAATGAATCTCCGGAATAAAATAGACGTAATTTATAAGGAAATGTACGGTTCTGAAAAAGAGACTAAAATGATACCGCTAATAAAAAGAAACTGGTATTCAGTGGCTGCTGTTGTAACAGCATTAGTAATGGTCGGTGCATTTTGGTTTAGCGGATTATTTGATCAAAGTTGGAATGAACAACTTTATGAGACTTATTACGAAGAAGATGAAGTATTTGTAAATACACGAAGTAAAGCCAATTTTAATGTGGATGTATTACATCACGGAATGGAACTACTTGAAATTAAAAATTTCTCAGCAGCCTTAGCTGAATTTAATAAATTACCTAACAGCATTACCGCTAATTATTATGCAGGCGTAGCGAATATGGAACTTAACCATCCTGAGCGCGCTATTTATAAATTTGATTACGTGATTAATGATTATTTAAACCTTTTCTATGATCAAGCACAATGGTATAAAGGGCTTTGTCTAGTTAAACTGGATAAAAATAAAGAAGCAATTGAGCTATTTAATCAAATTTCTAAATCAGAAAGCTACTTTAAAAATAAAGCTATGCAAATAGTAGCGGACTTAATAAAGAACTCATAAAAAAGGCACAGATTGAGTTAAAACTCAATTTGTGCGCTTTTTGAAGGGATTTTCCGATCAACTTTTTTCAACAAACCTTGTAATACATTCCCCGGACCAACTTCAGTTAATTCTGTTATCCCATCAGAGATCATATTTGTCATTATCTGAGTCCATTTTACAGGTGCCGTTAATTGCTTCACTAAATTTTCTTTTATTACAGCAAGGTCATTAACTGCTTCACCTGACACATTTTGGTAAATAGGACAAATTCCTTTTTTAAAAGAAGTATTCTCAATAGCATTTGCTAATTTAACTCTGGCAGGTTCCATTAATGGGCTATGAAATGCTCCTCCTACATTAAGTGTAATCGCTCTTTTAGCTCCTGCCTCAAGGAGTTTTTCGCAAGCAATTTCAATCCCTTTAAATGATCCACTAATTACCAGCTGTCCTGGGCAATTAAAATTTGCTGGAACAACAATTTCATTTATTTCATTGCATATCTCAACTACTTTTTCATCCTCCAGCCCAATAATAGCTGCCATTGTTGATGGCTCTATTTCGCATGCCTCTTGCATTGCAAGTGCCCTTTGCAAAACCAGTTTTAAGCCATCTTCAAATGCAAGGGTTTTATTTGCCACCAAAGCTGAAAATTCACCCAAAGAATGGCCTGCAACTACATCCGGTTGAAAATTATCGCCCATAACCTCTGCTAAAATTACTGAATGTAAGAAGATAGCAGGTTGCGTGACTTTCGTTTGTTTTAAATCTTCTTCAGTCCCATGAAACATAAGGTCTGTAATTCTAAAGCCCAACACTTCATTGGCTTTTTCAAATAAGTCTTTTGCTTTTTTTGAGTTGTCATATAGGTCTTTTCCCATTCCAACAAATTGAGCTCCCTGGCCCGGAAATACAAATGCTTTCATATATCTTTTTTAATAAAAAAAACGAGCAAAGTGATTTGCTCGTGCAAGTTTAGTGTTATTTATGTTTTTATTTTCTATTTCCTAAAAAACGAAGCAGGAATAAGAATAAATTAATAAAATCGAGGTAAAGTGTTAAAGCACCCATAATGGCTAGTTTTCCTTTGGCTTCTCCTGCGTATTCACCTGTAGCCATTCCAATATGCTTTAACTTTTGTACATCGTAAGCTGTTAGACCGGTAAAAATTAAAACGCCTAAAATGCTGATAATGTATTCGAGTGTTCCGCTATGCATAAAGAAATTAACCACACTGGCTAGAATAATTCCAATAAGTGCCATAAACAAAATAGATCCAAATTTAGTTAAGTCTGTCTTTGTTGTATAGCCAACTAAAGCCATCAATCCAAATGTACCTGATGTGACGATAAAAGTTGAAAACACACTTGCTTGTGTATAAATTAATAAAATGAAACTTAGGCTCATTCCCATTAAAATCGCGTAGAGCAAAAACACCAAACTAAGATTAGATTGGCTCATTTTCTGAAATCGAAAAGACATAAACATAACTAATCCAAAAGGTGCCAGCATTACAACCCATCCAAGTATCGACATACCTGTTTCGTTGTACAGATATGAAATTAAACTTTCGCTTGAGGCAAAAAGATAGGCTGTAAGTGCAGTAATTCCCAAAGCTAAAAACATCCAACTAAAAACAGATGTCATAAATGTTTTGGCAAGACTTTGGGTTTGACTATTTGTTGAAAAAGTCTGTTCAAATTGATTTTGAGGTATATTCATTTTTAATATTGATTTTATTTTCTTGATACAAGAATATGAAATATTGTGCCAAAAATATAAAAACTAACAATATTTGACTTTTTGTCAGCCGTGTAAATTAGTACCGATTAAATGAATAAATTCTTCGCGTGTTTCTTTTCGTTTAAAGGCACCTGTAAAATCAGATGTAGTGGTTACCGAATTTTGTTTTTGCACTCCTCGCATAGCCATGCACAGATGTTTGGCTTCAACTACAACAGCAACTCCAAGTGGATTAAGTGTCTCTTGAATGGCATCTTTTATTTGGGTAGTTAATCTTTCCTGAACCTGCAGTCTGCGTGCAAAAGCTTCAACAACGCGTGCAATTTTACTAAGTCCGGTAATGTAACCATTTGGAATATAAGCAACATGCGCTCTGCCAATAAATGGAATCAAATGATGTTCGCACATGGAGTATACTTCAATATCTTTTACAATGACCATTTCTCTATAATCTTCCTTAAACATAGCAGATCGTAGAATTTCAACTGGATCGACATCGTAGCCTTGAGTTAAAAACTGCATAGCTTTCGCAACTCTTTCTGGGGTTTCCAACAATCCTTCACGTTTAGGATCTTCTCCAATAAGCTTTAAAATTTCAAAGTAATGATGGCTTAGTTTTTCAATTTTTTCAGGATTCCATTGATCAATTCTTCTATAATCATCCATAGTGTTTCGTGTTCTGTTTTAATTTTTTATGGTTTATTCCCCAAAATATTCCACAGAGTTATTTTCTGTTTCAGTAATTTTCACGCAGTGAAGAGTAGCGCCTTTCAGTTTAATGTCATTTTCTAATTCATTCCAAATAGCGACAGCAATTACTTCCGTACTGGTAAATTTGTCCTTCATAAAGTCTACTTCAATATTTAGATTTTTATGATCGACTTTGCTAATAATTTTGTTGTGAATAATGATTTTAAGTTCTGTAAGGTTGATTAAAAATCCCGTTTCAGGATTAATATCTCCTTTTATTGTTACAAATAATTCGTAATTATGTCCATGCCAGTTGGGATTGGAGCATTTTCCAAATATTTCCAGATTCTTTTTATCAGAGTATTCTGCTTTAAATAATCGGTGGGCAGCTGTAAAGCGTTCACGGCGAGTAATATAAATCATAGCGTACTAATTTTTCTGCTTTTCAAAGGTACAAAAAGCATGTATATGAAATAGGAGGATATATGTTTTTTGGAAATTCTGATTTGATTTAAAAACAGCTCCTTTTAATTTTCTGTTTTTTGTAGAAATTTTATAATAGAGAAAATTTCAAAGACCGTGAAAATCAAATAATAAATAAAAAAAGTGATGATAAATCCAATCGCGTCGCCGCGATTCAACAGAGAATAGACTAAAATAATTGCTAAATAAAGCAATAATTTTACAGTGGTTGTAAGCAAGAAAGCATTGATAAATTTTCCATGATTTCCTTTGCTGTTTTTAATTAAAAAGCGGTAAACCAATAAGGAAATAGATAGAAAAAATAAGATAATAAAAGGCCAGGCTCGTGAGATTAGAGGCGTTGGCATTAAATAACTTAGAGCAAAAGTGATTGCAGCAACTATTAGTGATAGAATAATCGATTTCTTACTATACTGATGAAATGATAAATCCATAATGAAGTTATTTTTTTAAAAAATCTTTAATGGCCATATAAATGGCTAAAACAACGGAGCCTAGAGATAATATTAAAGTAAAAAGTGGAAATTTCCAGCCTGTTAATTTATCCAAATTTACTCCGGCAAACATGCCGGCAGCAATAATCAGACCCATTTGCATGGCAAGTCCCGAATATTTCACATAACTGTTAAGCTCCTTTTTGGGTTTGTTTAATTTCATTAGATGCTTTTGAACCTGCATTATTCATCATGCAATTTCCGCTAAATAATGCACCTGCCTCAATAGACAATTTATTGGCTTTAATATTCCCGTTTAAATTAGTAGAAGATTTTAAGAGCAGAAGCTTTTCAACTTCCACATTTCCCTTAACAGTTCCTGAAAAATCTGCATTTTGACAAAAGATATCGCCTTCAACAATTCCACTTTGTCCTACAACAACTTTTCCGGTTGATCGAATACTCCCAATGAGTTTTCCAACTATTCTAAAATCGCCTTCTGAAGTTATTTCGCCTTTCACTACTGTTCCAACGCTTATAGTGGTAATCGTATTCGTATCGAATTCCCCGTTTTTTGCCATTTTATTTTCTTTATTTGTGCTTAACATTAGTCTTTAATTTTTTCATCGAAAAACAGTTCGTATTTTTCAATATTCTTGTCTTTGGAAAAGCGCGAATAATTTTCAGCCGAAAGTACAAAAGATTTGGAATCATTCCTAAGAATGGACGGAAAAACATAAGTATCGGAAATAATTGATTTATAATATTGCATAGCTTCTATTTGGTTCTTAAATTCACCAATGCTAATAATATTTTCTTTCTCATTAAGCGGATAAGAGGTCAAGCTTAATTCTCCTGATTGCTTTTTGTTAAAATCTTGTATTCTTACCTGAATAGCACTTGCATTTATTTTCTCCGCATCCAATATCACCAAAACAAAATGTTTATCGTTTTCATTTAAAGTGTATAACTTGAGAGCTTCGCTGAGCATCTCGTTTTGGCTTGCCGTACTTCCGTCTTCAATAATCCCCTCATTTTCAATTATTTTTCCGCGTTGCGCTAAAATATTTTTTGCCTGTGGCGTGATCTCAGCACTAGGAAAGAGATTTACTAATTCTTCCAGATTTGTATATAATGAATCAATACTGCTTGTTTGTGCCAACGAGAGCGCTTTTATGTATAAGAAATTTGCTTTTAAAGGATTACCCTCAACTTTGATCAATGCTTGATTCGCATGATGCAGAGCTATTAAAAACTGACCCTTTTCAAAAGCCAGATAAGTGCGCTTGTATTGATCGGTAAAATAGTTTTGCTTTTTTTCCATATCCACATAATAGTTTGGATCTTGAACTAGTTTTGCGTAATCAGTATCTGGAAAAAGGCTTATAATGAGCTCTTTGTATTTGTTTTTTTGATCAGCTTGCGTGTTTTCATCGTAAAGTTGATAAAGCTGAAAATACACTTGCAGCATTTTCGGGTGCTCTTCAACACGATTTGTAAAGTCTTCGAAAACCTGAAGTGCTTTTTCAGTAGATTTTAATTCTTCTTGGTAAATAAATCCTGACTGATAAAGTGCATTGGCAATTTGAAGGTTAGACTTGGCAATTTGCTCTTCCGAAATGGGAATATCTTTCAGATAATAACTTCGGGAACGCGGATCTGTTTTCGAACTTTCACTTATGCTATCGTTTGAGTTATTCTGTTCTTCTTCGTTTTCTCCCATTCCAAAATCATTCGTGTTTACTGCCTGTTTGTTGCTCAGCCGCCAATTATCAACTAAGGCCCTGTTTCCCCACTTGGCAACAAACTCAGAATATCCCATACTTCGTGCCTGTGGATTGTAAAAATACCATTGTCCACCACCAGCAGAAACTCCCATTGCATTTTGTGGGTTTCTCATTTGATTTCCCATGGCAATATTTTGCTGTTTTGCATATTCCTCATCACGTATTTTGTTTTCCGATTCTTTTACAATGGCGATCAAACTGTCTGCAATAGCAAATAATTTATATTCAGGGAGTTTTCCGAGCAGCAATAAGCTATCCTGATACTGGACAATATTTAATTGCTTTGATAAATTATTGAAAATAGTAGCTTCTTTTACAATTGGGTCGTAATTTTCGTAGTTCAAAGGAATTTGTTGAAGTGCCGTATCGTAGTAATTGTTAGCAAGTGAAAACTTCTCAATTTGAAATAATAATTCAGCGGCTTTTAAAGCGGCCATTGTTTTTTGCGTTTGATTTTCTTTGCTATATCTTACTGCATTACGTAAATTTTGAATCGCACTTGCCGTGTCAGTATCTTTCAAATCAATATCTGCCAAGGCATAATAAATCTGATCGAGATAGTTTTTGTTCTTGCTGTCTTTAAGCATTTTCGACAATTCCTTGCGTAATCCAAGACCATCCGAAGAGCTGTGCGTATATAAATATGCCAGATTGATTTTTGCGTTAAAAGCCATACGGTAATTTGTATTCAGCTTTATAACTTTTTGATAATGAGTGCTTGCTAGTCCTGGCTCTTCATTTTCCTGATAAATTTGTGCCAAAATATAAGAAATTCTAGCATAGATTTTACGCTTAATTGGCAGATTTAAAGCGCGTTCCAAATATGGTTTTGCTTTTTCTTCCTGCTTGCTTTTTAAATATAAATCGGCATACACTAAATCCAGATTTGTTTGAACAAAGGGGCTTTGCTCATCTTCAAATCCACTGCTCAGTTCCTCCAATAAAGTTTCCGCTTTTTGGAAGTTCTTCGTTTCAATATATGTTTTTGCCAACCACAATTGAGCGTCTTCTTTAATATCATTGTAATAAAACCGACTCATTACGAAATTAAAGCTTTGTCGGGCGCTGGTATACTCGTGTTTCAGAAAATTAGCTTTTCCAATCAACATATAACTATCATCTATCCAATTGCAATGCTCTCTGTTTTTAAACCACATGCTATGCCTTTGTGCAGTTATCGATCCTTTTTCAATAGCTCGATCCATATCTGAAAAAATAGTGGATGCTTGACTTTTTTCGCCATAATTGAATATTACCAATGTTTTTGTATAATCGTCGCTTATACCTTTGTCTAATTGAAAAAGACCATTTTTCAGGCTCTCATTTCCATTCCACCAGCCATTGTAGTGAGCTGTAAGATTATGATAAGCTCGGCGTGTAAATGTATTTTTCTTAGTAGAACAGGAGGAAAGCATAAGTAAAACAAATACAATCAAGGTCCAGTTTCTTAAAGAAATGGATTTTAACATTTTGTGTATTTTAAAAAGTATCAATAGCACTATTTGTAAACTGTATTATTGCAAAAATATTTTAATTTTCTGAAATTATTCGATTTAATTAAGGAATTGACGGAAAGTTTGATATTAGATTCATTAATTGCGTGTTTCTTTGCTTAATTTGCATCAAATAAAACCAGTAAATATATATCTTTGCGCAATAAGATATGAAAAAACAAAAAGACAAAAAGCCATTACAGAAACTTCGGTATAAATATCGTTTGGTATTAATGAACGAAGATGACTTTGAGCAGAAAATCAGCTTTCGTTTATCGAAATTAAATGTAATTACTGCCATAAGTATTTTCTCGCTTTTCTGGATGGCTGTGATGATCTATCTTTTAGCCTATACTTCGCTACGCGAATATATACCTGGTTATACAGATTCAAGTCTTATTTCTCAAGTATATAAAATGGAACTTGCTCTGGATTCTCTTGAGTATCGTAATACCTTGCAAACAAAGTATATGGAAAATATTCAGCATATACTCAAAGGTGAAGATTTTGAGGAAAATGACACGGTGAGTCAGTCTGAATTATACGATTACAGCGGTATTGAGAATAGTACTTCTGTTGAAGATTCAATATTAAGGGCAGAGGTTGAAAGTCAAACGGCGTATAATCTTTATTTTTATGATGCGCAAGCTGCTGAATATGAGCGCGATATATCCAATAAAGGACCGATGGTATTTTTCAAGCCTATCAATGGAATTATTACAAATCATTTTAATAGTTCCATTAAACATTTTGGAATTGATTTAGTGGCCGAGAGGAACGATGCTGTAAAATCTGCTTATGATGGTATTGTAATTTTTGCCGACTGGACCGTAAATACAGGTTATGTGATTGCCATTCAACATCCAAATAATTTTATTTCAGTCTACAAACATAACTCTGCACTTTTAAAGCAACAAGGCGATGTTGTGAAAGCAGGTGATCCTATTTCTATAATTGGAGATAGTGGTGAACTTACCAGTGGCCCACACTTGCATTTTGAACTTTGGGCAAATGGTTCTCCAGTTAATCCGCTTGGTTATATAAGTTTCTAAAATATAGATTGGCCGCTTAATGTGGTAAACAGCTCCAAAGCTTTCATCCCACGAGCCGAATTTCCTTTTTTATTTAGTTTCGGGCTCCAAACAGCAATGCTGTATTTGTGAGGCAAAATAGCAATTATGCCACCACCAACTCCACTTTTCCCAGGCAAACCTACTTTAAAAGCAAATTCACCCGATTCGTCGTAAAAGCCACAAGAAATCAATAAAGCATTAATCCTTTTTACTTGACTCTTGTTCAGTTTTGTATTTGCAAAATCAAAAAGTGAGCTCAGGGAAGCATAAGGGCTAAAAGCAAGTGCCAATTGTTTACAACTCATCTTTATTGAACACTGATGATAATAAAAATCGAGTACATCTGTACAAGAGTTTTGGATGTTTCCATGCGCTTTGAGCATATGCACTAAAGAAGCATTATGAAATCCCGTTTCTTTTTCGGAGGCTGCAACTTTCAGGTCGAAATCGATACTATTGTCTTGTGCCAAGGCACGAACAAAAGCCAATATGTCTTTTTTAGGATTTTTCAAATGCGATAAAAGAATATCAGCAATCACCAAGGCTCCGGCATTGATAAAAGGATTACGAGGAATTCCGCTTTCATATTCCAATTGTACAATAGAATTGAAAGGACTACCTGAAGGTTCAACACCAACACGTTTCCAAATATTTTCGCCTAAAATCGAAAAAGCCATCGAAAGCGTAAATGTTTTGGATATACTTTGGATTGAAAACAGCTCTTGACTATCACCGATTTCAAAATATTTTTTGTCTTTGGTATACAAATAGATTCCAAATTTATCAGGATTTACGTGCGATAATTCTGGGATATAATCTGCCACTTTGCCTTTCGTTGCATACGCACTACTTTTATCAAAAACGTTTTGGAGGATGGAAGTGTAATCCATAGATCTATATTTTGGGCAAAGGTAATTTATTGTGAGATTATATCTGTTTGATCAGAAAGAAATTGTATTGGGGAATATTCTGTAACTTTACTAGATATATAAACTAGTTAGCGGCCATTAAATGTAGCTATAACCAAAATTCACTGAAATGAAAAGAATATTAATCCTCCTCATGCTTTTATTTCCTTTAATAGGGGAAAGTCAATCATTAGATTCGGAAGAGCTTTATAGCAAGATTGTTCTATTGAAAGATATAAAGGGAAACACTGTTAATACCGGGACAGGTTTTTTAGTATCAACAGATAATCAATACTATTTAGTGACTGCAAAACACGTTGCTGATTCTTTAACAATTGAATCAGCAGAGATTCTATTTCGTGATTCAAATCGAACTGCTATTACTTTCAAATTGAATGAATTCTTGAAAAAACCGTTATTTATAAGATTTAATGATAACTCCGATTTTTTTATTCTTGAACTTGAATCATTCAACTCAAAAAGTTTGGAGATTTTAAAAAAATCGTCTCTTGACATGAATATTTTAGCAGGCGACAGAGAATCCATTAACAGAAAGTTTGATGTACTTGTTATGGGGTATCCATTGTTTGACATTCATAATTTTTCACCAATCACCTTTAAATCCTATTTTTCAAGTTCTCTGATAAATGTCAAGTTGGAAAACATGCCAAAACCATTTCTATGTTATTTACTTGAGAATCCAAGTATGTCTGGATTTAGTGGAGGTCCAGTTTTTGTTGGTGTAAAAGATAGAGCATCTGTCCCACTAACAAAAACATTAATTGTAGGAATTGTTACAGGAACAACCTACGACAAAACAGGTGGGAAATTTGCGATTATAACTCCATCTTTTCACTTGATAGATTTGATAAATAATAAAAACGGCCGCTAACAAAGAACTGAGCTAAAATCCAAGCATTTTCAGACGTTTTTCAATAATTTGGTTTTATTGAAAAACTGGCTTATCTTCTCTAAGTTGGATCATAGGGGATTCCACTTTTTGCTATTGCAAGCAATTGTGCTGGAAATAGGGACCAATTCAACATCAATGAAATATAATAGATAAAAACAATTTTAGAGCTTTTGTTAAAATATAAGATTATCAGTGAGTAATTTAGACTCAATTGCATAAAAACCTGAAGCTATGAAAGGAGCTTGGCTCCTCAATAATTCTTCTTATAATTGTAAGTGAACATCGGTCAAACTAGAATATAATATTTCACACTATTAGAATTAATAATAAGCTAAATGAAAACGAGAAAAGAATTAAAAGACGAATATAAATTAATGAAATTTAGATCAGGGATTTTTCAAATCATAAACAAAAATGAAAACAAAATTTATCTCCAAACAACTTTTGATTTAGACAAGGCCTTTAACTCTGACTTGTTTCAATTAAATGCTGGATTGCATCAAAATAAGGATTTGCAAAACGATTGGATCAAATTTGGCTCAGAATCATTTGATTTAAAAATTCTAGACGAGCTTAAATCAAAAGATACGGCCACGTCCGATCAAATAAGAAAAGACCTAAAAGAATTATTGAAAATTCATAAAGAAGAAATGACAATAAAAGGCCAATTGCTCTACTAGAATATGATAGCGCGATTACTTATTAATAATTATCATTCTAGACCCTATAATATGCCATAGAATTAGATCTTAGCCCCCAACTCAGAACCTTGTTTAATTGCCCGCTTTGCATCTAACTCCGCTGCAACATCGGCACCGCCAATTAAATGTACTTTTATGCCTGCCTGCTCTAATGGCTCTTGAAGCTCTTTGAAAGGTTCTTGCCCAGCACAAATAATTACTTGATCCACTACAAGCAATTCTTCTTTGCCTTTTCTGGAAATCAATAACCCTTTTTTATCAAAGCTTAAATAAGAACAGCCATTGAGCATTTTTACATTTCTTTTGGTAAGACTGGCTCTATGACCAAAACCGGTAGTTTTCCCCAAACCTTTCCCTACTTTAGTATCCTTTCTTTGCATTAAGTATATTTCTCTGGGAGAACTTACTTTTTCAGGTTTTGCTAATCCACCTCGGGTTTCAA
>CAYPOW010000023.1:1996-22557 GCA_964412145.1 uncultured Draconibacterium sp. | reverse complement strand
CCAATGGTTTTTGCTTTTGCCACCGCAGGAGTTGGTCGTCCTGGATTCAATATGCTCTCTAATAGTTTCGATGATTTTTATATGCTTGGATTAAACCTCAAATGGAATTTATGGGATTGGAATAAGATCAAGACAGAGAAGAAAATTGTTGATATCAATAAAGATTTAATCGAATCTCAAAAACAAAACTTTGAGTTAAGCATTCAATTAGGATTGAATCAGTTGTATGCAGAAATAGAAAAACAGCAATCGTTAGTTACTGATGATCCGGAAATTATTAAATTGAGGACAAATGTTGTAGAAACCGCGGAAGCCCAGTTTAATAATGGCTCTTTGAGTAGCTCCGATTTGGTCGCTGAAATGCAAAAACTGAATCAAGCCAAATTAAATCAGGAACTGCATAAAATAGCTTTGATTAATAGTAAGTTAGCGTATATTGAATTATTAGGAAAATTATAAAGAAATACAATATGAAAACAAAAATTAATGGTATTCTGGCGTTTTTAATGCTAATCTTTTTAGCCTCTTGTGGAAACGATATTGATACAGCCGATGCATTTGGTAATTTCGAAGTGATAAAGACCATCATATCTGCCGAAGGCAATGGTAAACTACTTGTTTTTAATGCGGATGAAGGACAGTTGGTTATTAAAGGGGAAAATATGGGCCAGATCGATACTTTGGCTCTGATGCTTCAAAAAGAAACTATGCTGGCACAAAAAAGAGCGACACTTTCCGGTCTAAATGATATTGATGCACAGTTGGATGTATTGAAGCAACAAAAGATTAATCTACAGATAAATATAGATAGAATTGATCGTTTGTATAGTGCTAAAGCAGCAACACAAAAGCAGGTTGATGATTTGCAGGCACAATCCGATTTATTGGCCAAGCAAAAGGTGGCTATTCAAACTCAAAAGATTCGCTTATTCGATCAAGTTAAAGTTTTCGATAGTCAAATTGATTTGATCAATTTATCGATAGCAAATTGCAGCATTAAAAGCCCAATTGGCGGCCGAATACTCAATATCTTATCGCGAGAAGGTGAAATGGTTGGAGTAGGTAAACCTTTATTTTCTATAGCTGATTTAAGCACTTTAGACTTAAAAGTATATGTTAGTGGAAATCAACTTCCATCAGTCAATATTGGCGATGAGGTTGAAGTATATATCGATAAAAATACCGAAGAAAACGAACAACTACAAGGAGTTGTAAGTTGGATTTCAGAAACTGCTGAATTCACTCCAAAAACGATACAAACAAAAGAAGAACGCGTTAATTTGGTTTATGCGGTAAAAATCCAAGTTAAAAACGACGGTAGAATAAAAGCGGGAATGCCTGGAGAAGTTGTATTTCCAAAACTACTATTAAAAGATACCGAAGATTAGTACTATGATTCAGATTAAGAATCTACATAAGTCATTTGCTTCTATCCAAGCGCTGAAAGGAATAACTGTTGATATTGCAGAAGGAGAACTCTTTGGGTTTATTGGCCCCGATGGAGCTGGTAAAACTACGCTATTTCGTATACTTACAAGCCTTATGCTGGCTGATCAAGGTAGCGCTATTGTAGCAAATTTAGATGTTGTTAACGACTACAAAGAACTTCGTACAATTCTGGGTTATATGCCAGGCAAATTTTCCTTATACCAGGATTTGAGTGTTGAAGAGAATCTTAATTTTTTTGCAGGCATCTTTAATACAACACTTAAAGAAAATTATGAATTAATAAAACCTATTTATCATCAAATTGAGCCTTTTAAGAAAAGAAGGGCAGGAGCATTATCGGGTGGGATGAAACAGAAATTAGCTCTATCCTGTGCTTTAATTCATAAGCCAAAAGTGCTTTTCCTTGATGAGCCTACTACAGGAGTGGATGCAGTTTCTAGAAAAGAATTTTGGGAGATGCTCCAGTCGCTAAAAAAAATGGGAATTACCATTATTGTTTCAACGCCTTATATGGATGAGGCAGCCTTATGCGATCGAATTGCTTTAATACAAAAGGGAGAATTACTTGATATTGATAAACCGGAGCACATTATTAGTCGCTATTCACATTTTTTATATGGTGTAAAAGCCGATAAAATGTACGAATTGGTGAAGTATTTAAGGGTGCATCCTTTAGCAGAATCAGCCTATTTATTTGGCGAATATGTTCATTTTGCTTCTAAAGATGATTTGGAAATTGAGGTTTTAAAAGAGGAACTTGAGCAAGCCAATTTGGAGGATGTTGAAATCGTCCGTTTAGATGCAAACATAGAAGATAGTTTTATGGATTTGATGCAAAAGGCAGAAAAAGGAGAACAGCTGTAAATGGTGGGAAACAAAGAACATACAAAAGCGGTGATCGTGAAAGACCTTGTCAAAAAATTTGGCGATTTTTTTGCCAATGATCACCTTTCTTTTGAGGTGGACAGAGGCGAAATATTTGGCTTCTTAGGCGCCAATGGTGCTGGCAAAACTACAGCGATCAAAATTTTGTGTGGGCTGTCTCACCCAACATCAGGAGAAGTTACAGTTGCAGGCTATGATATCTACAAACAACGCGATTTAATAAAGCAGAATATCGGCTATATGAGTCAGAAATTCTCTTTGTACGACGATTTGAGCATAGCCGAAAACATTCGTTTTTATGGAGGTATTTATGGCCTATCGCGTAAGCAAATAAAAGAGAAAACTATTGAATATATTGAAAAATTGGGGCTGCAAGCCTTTCGGAAATCATTAGTAAAAGAGTTGCCGCTTGGCTTCAAACAAAAGCTTGCCTTTTCGGTAGCTATAGTGCATAATCCAGCAATAGTTTTTCTCGATGAGCCAACGGGCGGTGTAGATCCTATTACAAGAAGACAGTTTTGGGAATTGATATATAAAGAAGCGGCTGAGGGTAAAACCATTTTTGTGACCACTCATTATATGGATGAAGCAGAATATTGCGATCGGGTTTCGATTATGGTTGACGGCCGAATTGAGGCTCTAGACGGGCCCAAACAGTTAAAGGCACAATTTGATGCAAAGACTATGGAAGAAGTGTTTATAAAACTAGCAAGAGGTTAAGATGAAAAACTTTCTAATAAAGGAATTTTTACAAATTTTTCGCGATAAGCGCACACTTATCATACTTTTTGGTATTCCAATAGTTCAGGTTTTATTGTTTGGATTTGCTTTGAAAAATGAAATGCGCGATGTGCCTATTGCCATTCTTGATCAATCAAAAGATGAGTATAGTCGGCAACTGATTCATAAGATTATATCTTCAGAATATTTTGTTTTGCAAGAGAATTTAGATAGCGAAAAAGGTATAGAAGAAGCCTTTAGAAAGGGTAAAATAAAAGAACTAATTGTTATTGAAAGTAATTTTGCCGAAAAGTTAGAGAAAGAGAATAGAGCAGTTGTACAGCTGATTCTAGACGCTTCAAACCCCAATGAAGCGAGTGTAATATCGAGTTATACAACTGCAATACTAAACAGTTTTGAAAGAGAAATTAATCCATCTTTTGCTGGTGTTCCAATGATTATTCCTGAAACTCAAATGCGTTTTAATCCAGAATTACGAAGTGTTTTTATGTTTGTTCCTGGCGTTATTACCATTATTCTTATGTTAGTTTCGGCTATGATGACTTCCATTTCCATCGCCAGAGAAAAAGAGCTTGGAACTATGGAGGTTTTATTGGTTTCGCCCGTTAAACCAATTCAAATTATTTTAGGTAAGGTTTTCCCATATGTGATTATGTCTTTCATTAGTGCGATTATTATTTTACTAATGGCATTTACTGTGTTCGAGATGCCAATTGTTGGAAACCTTGTGCTGTTACTTGCTGAAAGCCTGTTGTTTATAGTTATGGCGCTGGCTTTGGGTATTTTTATCTCCACCGTAGCAAATTCACAGCAAACGGCAATGCTGTTATCTATGTTTGCTTTGTTGTTGCCATCAATACTTTTGTCGGGATTTATTTTCCCCATAAAAAATATGCCTGTAATCTTGCAGTATGTTAGTCAGATTATGCCACCAAAATGGTTCGTTATCATTATTAAAAACATTATGATTCGTGGCAATGACTTTGGAAGCATATGGAAGGAAACCCTTATCATTTTTGGATTTACAGTCTTTTTTATAGGATTGAGTGTCAAGAAATTTAAAATTCGATTGGAGTAATTGGTATGAGTGGCTAATAGATTTAACTCTTAGTGTTGTCGTGTCTCTGTGGTTCTATTTTTACCACTAAGTCACAAGGCGCAAGGGGAAATTTTAAAAGTTTTTCAGTTAATAAAAAACGCTTTGGTGGCGAGATTAGACAAATTAATAGAATGAAAACGATACTATATATTATACAAAAGGAGTTTTTGCAGATTTTTCGCGACAAAATGATGCTGCCAATCATATTTGTTATTCCAATCTTTCAACTTCTAATTTTAGCTCATACAGCAACTTTTGAGATAAAGTATGTCGATATGGGTATTATTGATCTCGACCAAAGTGTTTCTTCAAGAGCATTAGTGCAAAAGTTTGAAGCATCACCATTTTTTAAAATTAATGCACGAAGTTTTTCCTTGGAGAAACTTTCTGATGAGATGCAAGATGCCAGAATTGAACAGATTTTATATATTCCGGCAGATTTCAGTGAGCAACTGGAGAAAAAATTCCCTGTTAAAATACAGCTTATAACTGATGCGGTGGATGGCGCCGCCGCTGGATTAATGAGTGCTTATGCTTTAAATATTATCAAGGATTATAATAAATCACTCTTGATGGAGTCTAAATCTGTAGCTTCCTCAATTAAAACTATCGATACAAGAACCAGTTATTGGTATAACCCTGATTTGGATTATAAGACTTTTATGATTCCTGGTATTTTAGTGCTTTTAGTGAGTATCATTGGTTTGTTTTTATCGGGTTTAAATATCGTAAAAGAAAAAGAAATTGGAACTATTGAGCAGCTCAATGTTACACCCATTCGTAAGCATCATTTTATCATTGGAAAACTGACTCCTTTTTGGTTTATTGCTATGTTCGATTTATTTTTTGGTCTGGCAATTGCAAAATTCGTTTTTGACATTCCGATAATCGGTAGTATAGGATTGATTGCAAGCGTTGCAAGCATCTATTTAGTATTGGTTTTAGGTATTGGTTTGTTTATCAGTACTCTAGCCGATACACAACAACAAGCCATGTTTATCGCTTGGTTTTTTGTTATGATATTTATCTTGCTCAGCGGATTATTTATGCCTGTTGAAAATATGCCAGATTGGGCACAGGCCATAAATATTTTAAATCCCATCGCATATTTTATCGATTTTATGCGAATGGTGATGCTTAAAGGTGCTCAAATGGCCGATGTTATGTATCATATCATCAGTATCACTATCTACGCAATTATATCGATTAGTTTAGCCACCTGGCGCTATAAAAAAGTGGTTTAATCAAATCAATAGCTATAAAAAAGAAAATTAGTTTAAAGTTGATCTGATATTCTTCAATTTAATTTTTTCGTATAAATAGGTTATTATAATGGTAATCAAGAATATAGCACTAAACCAGTATCCATAAGTCGAAAGTTCCTGAGTCTGATAAATGGCTGTTGCAATATTGCCTATTATCAGCCATTGAATGACATAAAAAACAGTGATATTTTTCCCCAGCCATCGAAGAAAAACAATAAGAGGAAATTCTGCAAATTTCTGCACAAGGAGCCAGAGTAATACAAACCACAATATGTCTACTCCCAATGTCCATAAGAAAAATAAAAAGGAATGGTGATAATATTCTGTAAGGTTGATGGTGGTTTCAATTCCATAGTTGGAAAATAAAAGCACAAGTAATAAAACGGAGGCAAGAATGCCATATGAAATGACTTTCTTCTTCTGAAAAAAAATCCTGAGTTGCTTTTCTAATTTTTGGAATAAAAAACCAAGCAGGGGATAGGCTAGCCAGGGAAATAGTGGAAAATAAGACCAGGAGTATTTTCCAGCAATAAAAGGAAGTATATAACCAGAATCGGCTACTAGCAATACGGAATTTAAATAGCTTGTAGTTGCACTAACAAAGATTATGAGTGCAAATAGAATCGCTAGTTGACCTTTTTTGATATTCTTTAATATGGAAAGTAGCATTATGGCTATACCTGCCAGGTAAAAAATATCTACACCAAAAATATATTGAAGTGGATCAAATTGCCAGCCGGCAAATTTTATTTTTAGAAGTAAATGAAAATTCATCCCAATATTCAGCAAAAAACCGAGTAGAAAAATCAGAGCTCCTCGTACTAAATTCTGTGTTGTACTTTTTTTGCTGATAGCAACAAAATAACCCATTACCATCATAAAAATAGGAACCGCCACCGGCCCGCCGAGAAACAAAAGTATTTTCCCGAACAAGCTTTCTCTTCCCGGATAATCAATTAATGTTTCCAGAATATGAACCGGAATGATCAGGAATACAGCAAATCCTTTCAGAAAATCTGGTAATGGATTTCTATTCATTTGCTTCTTATTGAACGATGATTTTTTTCGTTTCTGTGCGAATGTTGTCGTATTTTATAAAATAAAAGTATATTCCTTTGCTCAGATCATCCACATTCAAGGCTAAATAATCTGTATGTCCATCAATTTGAAAATCCTTAACACTTCGGCCATTAGAATCGATGAGAAACAAGCTTGCATTATTGATGTTTGCTGGAAGTTGATATTCAATTCTTACCTGGTCTCTTGATGGATTTGGATACGCATTAAGAGAAAAATTTGGTTCTAGTATATCTGATGAAATTCCTGTAAGCGGAGCTCCGGGCAAGCTGTAAATATTGGTCCATACTGTTTCAGGAAAAACGGAATAATCGAGACAATAAGCAAATAATTTGTATTCGTCTGTATCTATTTGTTTGACATAAACATATTGTGCATCATCAATAGTTAAAATATTAGTTCCACTCTCGTTGGCAATTCGCGTACCATAAATATAATAGTACGAAGAGCTTGTCGCTATATATCTGTAGTAGGTATAGGCCAATTCAATTTTCGAGTCTGTATCGAACAGGTTTTCCGAAACATACTTAATATCCGCAAGGTAGTATCCATTTGGAACAGAGCAGTTTATAGTTTTAAAAATGGAGTGATCCAAATTGTAGATTCTGCACTGGCTATTGGGAACATCCATAAGGTAGTACTTGTAGCCAAGCGTTTCGAGTTTAACTACTGTTGCAGAATAGTTGTAGGTTTTCTGAAGCGTAATTTGACCATACAGTAGAGAAATAAATAATACTAAAACGGAAGTTAAAATAGTTTTTTTCATCGCTTTTTTATTTAATTAAATTTAAACCTTCATTAGCAGAAGCATCACCTGGATTGTACAGGTTTACTTTATTGAAAAGCACTTTTGCCTGATTATAATCGCCAATAAAATAGGAAGACCAGCCTAACATAAGTAATCCATCATATCCAAAAGGGTATAAATCGACTACTTTTTTGAAAAGTGTATGCGCTTTATTGTAATCTTTACGACCATAATACACAAGTCCTAATCGATATAAAGCAACTGTATTTTGAGGACTAGCTTCCAGAATTTGATTGTATAGACTGATTACTTCATTCCATTTTCCCAAAGCTGATAAAGGAAGGATTAATCCAAATTTCGCTTCCTCAGAATACGGTTTGAGTTTCCGAGCACTGCTATAAAAAATGATTGAATTATCGAATAAACCTGCGTTATAGTTTAGCCAACCCAATCTTAGATTCATTTCGTACGAGGATTCATCGTACACTTTTTTCATATCATCCATTGCGGCTGAAAAATCACCCTTTTTTTCACTGGCATAGCTCTTCGAAAAAGCTTCTTGTAATGCAATTTGACTAATCTGCGAAAATGCTGCATTTGCAAATAAAACTAGAATAAAAATCAATAGATTTCTTTTTATATATTCCATGATATTCCCCCTGTTATAGTGTGATTAAAATTATTAAATTCAACGGTATTCGTATTGATTCCATCAGTATAGACCTGATAATTTTCTGTGGTGCTTTGATTAATGTATCGGATTACAAAATGATATTTTTTGCCGATGGGGAAAAAGATACTCCCCGAAATTTTTCGATTCAATTTTCCCGGGAAATTGTACACCACGTAACCATTCGATTCGATGAAGTTTTTCAAATCTCCTTCTACATATTGAGCATAAAGATGAATGGGTCCCAGCTGCGCACCGCCTGAAATTCCAATTGCCATAAAGTTGAAAGCACTGAAGGATTCATTGGAATTGAAATAAATGCGCGGAGTTAGATATAATTTTGTATTTGAAAAAGGGTAAACAGTAAACCAAGTAGACAATTGCGTAAATAATGATCCGCTAATTTTTCCTGCATTTATTTCTATACCAGGAGCAAAATTACCTACGTTTGCCCATATTGCATTCGAGAACGCAAAATCAAAATAACTTTGCTGAGCAAGGTAAAAATATGCTTCCAGATTATTATTCAAAGTACCTGCATAGATATCGTATTTTCCGAAAATTAAATTTAAGGATGTAGAGACATTTATTTTATTTCCAATTAACCAAACCGGGTTTATAAAATACTGATACTGATTTATTTTGATTGGATAATTGCTTTGTTCGCCCCAATCAACAAAAGCTTGTCTATTGAGATTAATAAAGGTAAAATTATGGTTTATACTTAAGTTTTGAGTGACTCTGTGGCTGAGATCAATTGCATGAAACGAATAGTCTTTTAAGAAATAACCTTCACCATAATCACTTCCAATATTAAGTTCCTCAGCGAAAGATCTAGTGCTTAAATCCCCATAAAAGGCATTTGTGCTATATCCTCCTTCATAGGCCAGTCTGGTGATTCCATGGTTAATAAATCCTATTTTTTTCTTTAATGCACGTGAATAGTACAAGGAATTACTTGAAGCCTCAATACCACGACCACTATAAATCAAGCTATAATAAACATATTCCTGTAGCCATTCGAATGATTTATCGTTTTCCCATGCTTTCAGAAAGAAAGAGGATGCTTTTCGATATTTCTCCTGATTGTACAATGCGATTCCGGTTCTTACTTGTAGGTAAAAGAAATCGATTCCCTGTTTTCTTGCTTCTGTTGAAAACTGAATCAGTTCATCCCATTTTTTTTCTGTAAAAAGCTGGTACGATTTTTTGTCTGTTTCTATGTAGTTCAATCTTTTCTGAGCATTTGCTGCAGTCAGAACAAACATAAGTAAACCAATAATTACAATTCGTTTCGACATATCAGTTGTATTTTTGTTTCATTGAAAAGTATACCTATTTCAAAAGTTCCATCCTGTTTTACTTCTATATTAAAATTGTATTTTGCTGTTTCTCTGCCAGCTATTTTTTTAGTAATTTCTGATGCCATTTTTATATCGCCCGATGAAAGAATGTCACCGGCTTCTTTTATCTCGAGTTTGTATTCCACTTTCAGGAATAAAAACAAAGGCGCGATAAAGTCCTGAAGTATTTTTAATAATCCGCCAAACATCATATCAGATGGAATATTATCGCCGATCTTACTGTTTGGTAAAAAACCCTGAGGTACCTTGAATAAGGCTAAGAAAAACCAGAAAAGCGGACTTTCTTTTTTTCCAATGAAGTTAGTAAAATAGTGGAGGTTTCCATTATTGTACAAGTATGCAATGGATCCATCTTCTTCGCATTCCAGAAAAGTTGAATTGAAAACATCCGTATTCACTTTCCAATGGAATTTCTGATTTTGTATCTGTTTTTTTCCTTTTGGCGATTCGATTTTATACTCACCAGAAATTCTTTGTCCGGGAGTAAAGTGAAATGCTTTTGTCAGCAATTCGTTTTTCATCGGATTCGCAAGTATTTGTCCTTTTTGAGGGAAGGAAAAAGTTTCGAGTGTATATTGATTTCCTTTTAAAAGATAATGTCCCAATGGATAATCGAGTGTCGGAGAACCAATATAAGGAGTTGACTGAAACTGAAAATGCAAGTGAGGAAATGGCGAGCGACCTGAGTTTCCGCATTTTCCCAACAGCTGTCCTTGTTTTACATTATCGCCTTCCTTTACTTCTATCGAATGATATTTTAGATGGCTTAATTTTGAAAATATAGAATCATCGTGTTTGATAATCACTGTATTCCCCCAGTTATTTTTTGTATCAACATCGCCTATAATATTATCAGCAATCGAATTTATCACCTCCATAACTGTTCCATCATAAGGAGCAACAATCGCTTTCCCAAAACAAAAATAATCTTCAGGATAGTCGCCGCTTCCTTTAAATTGTTGGCCATTTTTGTCAGTGATGATAAAATCCCAGGCATTTCGCCAAGCTCCTTTGTGGGTTATTTCACCGTTGTGCCCCTGACTTACTTCCCATTCTCCGTAAAAGGGCAATGCTGTGGAAACAGGATAAGCGGCAGGAAATCGTTTTAAGTTTCCCGACTGTAAATAGAGGTTTTTCTCAGGATTACCAAGTTGAACAGGTGTTTCGATTAATCCAACGGGTCGCTTTTCCCTTAATTTGAGCGCGTAGAGAAACATCAATACGACTAGGTTAAAAGGAAGCGAATAAGGCGAGATGTGGAGAATTAGGAAAATCTGTTGCGTACTAATCGTTACCAAAACTACGGCGGGCAATAAAAAAATTATCCAGGCATAACTAATTCTTCCAGGAATTAAATAGTAGCCACCCAATGCTATGGCTGTTAAAATATAATTGAAGCCGATAAATGTATAGCTCAAGGAATTGAATTCAATACCTGCCACCACATAAAAAAGATAGGCTACAGAATAACCGAGTATGGATAGAACAAATGTGATGCGTGAATAAATCAAGAGTCCAAAAGAAATAATTATGCCAGCCAGCAGTCCTTTCTGAAAGAAAATAGCCCCCAGTGAATAAAAATATATTTTGATAAATGAGGAACTAACCACTGTCTCTAGCCAATTGTAGAAATCGACGATATTTTGGCCTCCAAGAGCATAAAGTTCATTGTAAGTGAAAATTCCACGTTCACTGATATTCAATGCCGTAAGCTCACCCCCTGATAAATTTACTATCCAGATAGCTAACAAGAAAGGGACACTCAAATAGGGTAATCCATATTTTCCAAGTACACCCTGAAAAACAATGGTAATGAAGAAAGTGAGAACAGCAGAGATCGTAATTAACACGTAAAGCTCGAAGGATGGCTGATAGGCCAAACCTACTCCCAATCCAACCAATAGGCTGTTAAATCCATAGAGTCCGGATTTTAATAAATACGTATTGTATCCTAAAAAATAGGCTAATAAATTGGCAATAATTACTGCAATCAGACCTCCTATACCAGCACCGTAATCAAAGAAACTTATAATCACCAGGAATACAGCCAATATTTTCGATTTGGAAAAAAACACTTGTGAATAGCTGTTAACTATCGAAAACAGTATCTCCTTGCTGGTAATTTTTTCACTTTCCCCCATGTGTATTCGTATTATTATCTTTTAGGATTAAATTCTAATGTACGCATGGATTCCAGGTTTTCGCGTTTGCGAATAATATGAGTTTTGCCTTCCATATCAATCAGAACCACATTAGGACGGTAAGTGATAAACTGCATCCACTGAGTTACATTGTAGGCGCCTACGCGTTCAATAACCAATTGTTCTCCCGTTTTCACTTGTGGAAAAACAATGGCATCGCGAATCACATCGATATTCATACACAAAGGTCCATAAATAGTTGTTTCTTCCGAAAAGGTTGAGGTTTCTTTTGAAGGATAAATTCCCAGATTATACCAGAAAGAGGTAAAAAGAAGATTCACGCCAGCATCAATTACGATGGAGCGTCTTCCGCCATTGAGTCTTTTGTTGGCAATGGCAGTCGTTAACAAATATCCTGCATCATCAATCAATGCTCGACCTGTTTCCAGGAAAAGAACCGGCAAATTTTCGTGTGGAATTTCAGAAGAAATCAAAGCGTTTGAAATTGCTTCTGCATAATCATCGAAAGAAGGACAGGTTTCTGTGCCTGGCATATAGGCTCCTTTTAATGTATTTTTAGATGCAAATCCACCACCTAGGTCGATATATTTCAACCAGTAATCGAATTTACGGTGAATAGCCATGTAAAGGTTTGCCAATTTGGAAGCGGCAATACCGTAGGCTGTGCTGGTCATAATATAGGTGCCAATATGTGTATGCAAACCAATCAATTCAAGGCTATCAGCTAACATAATCCGATTGATAGCATTCCAAGCTTCACCATTTTCGTAGTTAAATCCAAAACGATCCCAGATAGGATAAATACCAGCATCCAGGTTAATTCGGATGGAAACTCTTGCTTTTTTCTTCAGCTTACGCGATGTTTCGATTAAAAGGTAGAGCTCATCGAAATGATCGATATGAATACTTGCATTGTTTTGAATAGCCAATATTAAGTCAGCTTCTGATTTATCTGGTCCGTTGAACAATATTTGCGAACCGCTTACACCCAAAGAAAGTGCTTTTTCGAATTCGAAACCGGAGACTACTTCTGCCCAGGAACCTTCATCGTGAAAAATGCTACAAATAGCATCCAGATAATTAGTTTTATAAGACCAGGCAAACTGCACTTTAGGATAGCGTGTGTCGAAAGCTCTTTTTGCTTCAGCATAGACTTCCTTTATTTTCTTTTCAGAGAAAACAAATACAGGTGATCCGTATTCTGCAATTAAATCAGACACTTTTATGCCATCGATTTCTGAAATTATTTTTTGTTTTACTGGTAATCCGAATTTGCTAGGTACACCGGCATTAATTTTACTGATAACTGGTTTTTCGTATGTAAGTTTTTCCATTTTTTTTAAGATTAAATTTCTCCATTCATTGATATTGTTTCAAATCTCTCCAGGTCAACAATTAAGTCGCTTGAATAACGAACAAACATTTTCCCGGTTTTGTATTTTTCTAAAGGTGCAACATCCTGACCCATAGCTAGTTTTACTAATGCTTCAGGAATATTCTGCCCTGCTCCAACGGCGAGGTAAACCCAGGCCGGTATGCGTGGATTAATCTCAATAAGATAATAATCGTCCTGCATTGTTTTAATCAGTTCTAACTCCATTCCGCCTTTCCATTGAGTTTTACGGATGAGCATGCGTGTAATTTCCAGCATTTTCTCATCAGACAAAGTAATTCCGCCCCAAGCTTTTCCTTTATCTGTAATATATTGTTTACGCATTGGAACGGCCGCAATGGTGTTTCCCTGACCATCACCCAGTGCAATCACATTGACTTCGGTACCTTTAATAAATTCCTGAATAATTACCGGCAAACCCCATTTTGAAGAAATTTTATTAAAGGACTGTTTTACTTGCTCAGAATTGTAGGCGAGGTAAGCATCGTAAAATTTGCCCTTTACCATTACAGGATAATCAAACTTCTCTTTAATTCCTGAGATTTGATTCAGGCTGCCAAGGTTTAAACTTGCCGGTACTTTAATGCCATATTTTTCACCATATTCAGGAAGCACATCTTTATCTCTTTCCTGAAACTGTTTAATTGTAGGTAAAAAGGTGTGAATCCCTTTTTCGAGGAGTCGTTTTTCATTCTTCATAAATGAAAATAATTCGGCATCAAAATTTGGAATTAACACATCAATATTTTCACGTTGATGGATCTCTTCAACTCTCTCAATTAATTCGTTCGATCCGGCTGAAGGATATGGAATCTGATAGATTTTATCGCATAAATCGTCCATATAAATTCCAGGTTCCAGGTTTTCGTATACCAGACCTATAATTCTGGCATCGAATTCGTTAGATTCCTTTAACGACCGTATAACTGGTACTCCCGGACCAGGATTATCGGTATTATTGAGACCGGTTACTGCTATTGTAATTTTTGTTTTTGCCATAAGGCTTTTGCTTTCTATTTAAAATCAAGAGGACTATCCTGTAATATAATTTGATGGTGTTTTAGCAAGGCGCAAAACTCATAAAAGTCTTTTTCAAAATTGAGGTCATCGATGTCGAATTTTTCAAGCACTAATTCTTTTATCGTTTCGAAATCTTTTTTTTGTTCAATCAGTTTAATAAGTGTCAAGCCAAAAGGATTCAGGTTAAACGAATCGCCTGTTCTCGAATTAAACACAAATCCATTGTCGCTAATTCTTATTTCTTCTGTTATTATCATTTTGTTGGTTTTTTATTTTACAAATGTAATCCATGCATTAGCCCAGAATGTTACATAATTTTGTAAATCTTTTATAAAAAACGGTAAAAATGATGTTTAATAGGGTTGGTTGATTGATTTTTTATAGTCTCCCGGGTTTTTTTTGAAATCGGAAAGAGACACGCCGGTGAGTGTTTTAAACTGGTTAGACAGGTGGTGAGGACTACTGTAATCCATCATCCAGGCTATTTCGCTGAGTGAATATAAATCGGAGATTACCAGCTCTTTAACCTTTTCAATTTTCTGAAAGATGATATATTTTTCAAGTGTTACAGGTTCGTATTTTGAAAATAATTTGGATAATGTTTGATAGCTTCTTCCCATCTTTTCCACCAGATACTCTGATTTACGCATGATAGAATCGGCATTGTTCATATAATGGATTAGCTCAATAACTGTTTTCTTTATTTCTTCGACAAGAGCCTGATTTCGATCAACTATCAATTCCAGGCCTATTTTTTTCAGTATATCAGAAATATGCTTTAAAGAAATTTTTGAATGGTCGTAAGCTATAGTTGCTTCTCCCAATTTTACATTTAATACAGTTACTCCTATATTACTTAGATCTTCCTTTACCAGGCGAATGCAACAAGAGCATACCATATTTTTAATAAGGATATGTTCGCTTTGGTTTTTAAGATTATTTTGTTTTTCTTTCGCCATCTTGAAAGGCAATGATTAGTTCAAATTTACATTCTGACAATAAACAATTCTGAAAAACAGTAAAATTTTTCAGGATTTTATTTCATTTATGAATTATTTTACCCATTTACTTGCATCAAAATCATTCCAATATTCTTTTACAGACTGTTTCATTTCCTTATGTAACATTAAGATACCGAATAAGTTAGGCAGGGTCATCATGGCAATTGCAATACCTGAAAATGTCCAGATTATTGTTGTATCTGTAAAGCTGGCAACAAAAAATCCCAATACATATATTACGCGGTAGGTCATTACCCATTTTGTTCCAAACAGGTAAGTTACAGCTCTATCGCCATAGTAAGACCAGGCAATGGCTGTTGAAAACGCAAATAATAGCAATCCAATTGTTACAATATATTCCCCGTAATCACCAAAATAGCCTTTTCGGAAGGCGACAATAGTCAGGGGTGCTGAATTGAGCAGTGATTTTCCTGAAAAGACAAAGTTCGTATTTTGTACATCACCTTCTTTTACTAAAACTTTACCATTGTATGGTTTGCCATTCTCAAAAACTTCAACATTTTCAGCAATGGAACGGGAATGAAAAATACTTAAATCGTTTTGTATTTTTCCATCCACAACATCAAGGTCACCATTAAAAAAGGCAATATCTGTTTCCTGATTTAAAATATAGGTTTTAAGCGATAAATGATCCTGTTCATTGCTATCAACATAGGTTTGGTTTAATACCTTCATTTCGGCATATTGGAAATTAGTTTCGTGTTTTTCGTTCCAAACACCTGAAGATACCAAAGCAAGGCCTGTTAGTGTACATATTACAACGGTATCGATAAAAGGTTCCAAAATAGAAACCATACCCTCTGATACAGGTTCGTGCGCTTTGGCTGCTGCGTGTGCTATTGGAGCGGAACCTTGTCCAGCCTCATTGGAAAACAAACCACGATTCACTCCACGATTAAAAGCAAAAGCAAACGAAGCACCAAGAAAACCTCCTGTTGCAGCTGTGCCATTTATTACGCCTCCAAAAATCATTTCGATTGATGGAATTATATTTTCCCAATTGAAAATTATGACAGAAAGAACACCCACAATATAGATTAATGCCATTCCAGGAACCAATTTATCGGTCACTTTTACAATTCGCTTGATGCCACCAATAATTACGAAGCCTAAAAGGATGGCCAAAACTCCTCCTGTAATAATTGGTGCTATACCGAATGATGAAAACACAGAGCTGGAAATACTATTTATTTGTGGCATATTGCCTGTTCCAAAAGAAGAAATGATGGTTGCAAAAGCAAAAATAGCAGCTAACCATTTCATATTCAGTCTATTTTTCATATAGTACATAGGGCCACCACTAATACTTCCGTCGGGTGCAATTTCGCGGTATTTATGCGATAGCGTGACTTCGACAAATTTGGTGGTCATTCCAAAAAAAGCTGTTACGATCATCCAAAAAAGGGCTGAAGGTCCACCAAGATGAATTGCCAGAGCAACTCCGGCAATATTTCCTGTTCCAACAGTTCCAGAAAGAGCGGTTGCAAGTGCCTGAAAATGAGTAGCATCTCCTTTATCTGTGTCTTTATCGTATTTCCCTCTTACAATGCGAAGAGCATGACCAAAATAACGTATCTGAGGAAATTTCAAATAGATGGAAAAGAAAAGTCCGGTTCCAAGTAAAGCGAATACGAACCAGGTAGATCCCCCAATATACGAGTCGATATTAGCTAAAAAGGCATTAAGTTCTTGCATGTTTGTGTTTTTTGTTTGCGAATATAGAAAGATTTTAATAACCCAATTCAGCTAAAGTCTGTTCCGTCTTTATTAGAGTTATCTCTTTTTTAAATCCTTTATTTTTATAAAATTGAATAGTAAGTTCAGATCGGTTAGTAAACATAGCATCACTTCGATTTGCATATTCAGTTGTTTGTGATTCATTATCAAATGAATAAGCGTGAATTTTTAAACTGCTTTGATGGATTAATTCAGCTTGCCATTCCTCCAATAAATCATGATAATTGTTAGGCTCACCTGCTATGGAAGGTCCCATAAAATGCGCCTGATTTTTTAAAGCAAAATGGATGTTTTTCAGATAAGTGGCTGAATCTGCTTTTTGCATATTTTCATCACCCAGCCATAGCAAAAAACAAACAGGAACATTTCCTTTAAACAGCTGATTTATGTTTTCCAGACTCTTTGTAGAAAAAGTTTGCAGAACAATTTTCCCATTCGTATTTCCGGTATTTACTTTGCCGTTTTTATAAAAAGGTTCATCTGCATTGGCCGGATTTTCAGCAATATTCCATCCGCTTTTTTTAAGAGCCTGATACAAATCAACTTCTACTCCAAGATACAAAGCTGGTTCTTTTGTTTCGATATAAATTCCGGGTCGATGACCATTATCATCTTCGTCTTTGACATAAAAAAACTGATAATGTGGTATCGAATTAATCACAATAAGATTGTAAAGTCGTTCCCCTTTTTCATTCCTGGCAATTCTCCATCCTTTGGCAATCATTAAAACATCTTCCAATGTGGAGATATATTGTTTGCCACCAATATAAATCTCATTTCCAGGATGTTGAATGGCTTTGGAAGCATTCAGTTCTTGTGAAATATCCATTCCGCTAAAAGAATAAGCTTTTTGGTTGGCCTTTACAATCTTAGCATTTTTAGAAAAAGATGCTCTTTTTTGCATCGGCTTTGCCAAATTAAACCAGCTTCCGGCATCTAATTTCATCAATTCCTGATAGCTATAATTTCCTGCATGAAAAAGACTGTCGTTCGAAAATATTTCTTCACAATCAGTCGTACGCTTTAAATCCATATCATGCAAAGCCAACAATACGCCATCCTTGCTACGTTGAATATCAACTTCCAGATAATCGGCACCAATATTTCTAGCCCAGCGATAGGCAGCTTCTGTTTCTTCAGGAGTCCAGAAAGTTGATCCGCGATGCGCAATTACGGCATGATCAACTACATAATCGCGAACACGCTTGTTGTTTTTATCCATTTGTTCACTCTTCATATGACTTTGATTTTGGCATCCAAGGATGATCAATACGATTAAAAAGCTAAATATTTTCCTCATGGCTGTTAAGTTTATTTTCCCCATTGCTACTGGTTCGTTTGCTTTTCCAGGTTAAAGTTAAAAGGAAAATTGAAATTATGGATGCTGCAATTAGCACTTTAAATCCTGCATTCCAATCGTAATGCTGCACAATATAGCCCATCGCAATATTCGCAAAGAGAGCACCTCCCATATAACCAAACAATCCTGTCAATCCTGCTGCTGTCCCGGCTGCTTTCTTCGGAACGAGATCGAGTGCGTGAACGCCAATAAGCATTACAGGACCGTAAATTAAAAAACCAAGTGCAATAAGTGAGATATTGATAATTAATAGACTTTCTGATTTCCAGTAAAATACAAGTGCAAGTGTCACGAAAATCATATACAGAATACTAGTTGGAGCTCTTCTTCCACCAAAAACTTTGTCGCTGATCCATCCGGCCAAAAGCGTTCCAGGGATGCCTGCATATTCATATAAAAAATAGGCCCAGCCCGATTCGCTTAAATCAAAATGGCGTACTTCTTTTAAATAGGTGGGTGCCCAATCCAAAACACCATATCGAATTAAATAGACAAAGGCATTTGCAAAGGCGATATACCACAGATAACGATTCGTAAAAACATATTTAAAGAAAATATCCTTTCCACTGAGTTCTTTTTCATAGGTATTTGGATCGTATTCTTCAGGATAATCGTTTCGCCATTTTTCGATTGGAGGTAAACCACAGGATTTCGGAGTATCAACCATCAGAAAATAGACAAGAATAGCGATTCCCAAAGCAACCATGGCCGGAAAATACAAAGCACTGTGCCAGTCGTTAAAAATAGCAATTCCAAGTATCGCCAGAGGACCAATTAATCCACCACCTACATTATGTGCCACATTCCAGATCGACATTTTTGTGCCTCGCTCATTGATTGAATACCAATGTACCATAGTTCTGCCACAGGCAGGCCAGCCCATTCCTTGAAACCATCCGTTTAAAAACAAAACGATAAACATTATGGTAACGGAAGAAGTAAAAAGTGGAATAAAACCCATCAGCATCAATGTAGAAGCTGAAAGAATTAAACCAAGCGTTAAAAAAACCTTTGAATTCGACCGATCGGAGACATTTCCCATCAGGAATTTACTCAAGCCATAAGCAATAGAAATAGCACTTAAAACCCAGCCTAATTGCGATTTAGTATAGCCTTCCTCCAACAAATTGGGCATAATGAGTGAGAAATTTTTACGTACCAGATAGTAAGCAGCATACCCAATAAAAATTCCCATAAATACTTGAAAACGTAAGCGTTTGTAGGTTGGATCTATTTGATTATCAGGTAGTAATTCTCGAGCAGATTTAGGTTTTAGAAATTCCAGCATACTTTTTATTTTCTTATGATGTGAAGATAATTAAATTTTAGAATATCAATTTTGTAAATTTAAATATGTTTTATCTTGGCCGAATTAAACCATGAGCTTCGCGTATCACTTTTTTGGCACGGTTTCCAATAATTCCCGCGGCATTCAGGTTTTCCGCTGTTAGAGATCGGCATAAGACCAGACTTTTATTTAAAAGCACTTGTTTTTCGTGTTTAGTAATGGATTGTAAAACAGTAATTGGATGTAAACCAGAGATATCAATACGCTCGCGCAAACTTCCTTTTGATGGATAATCCCATGAAATTAACTGCATGCCTTCACATCTTGCGTAATTAACGGCATCCTCTGTGAAACGAGTATTTGTAACTATCATGCCTTGATATTTGTACTTTTTTTTAGGATCTTCTTTCGTCCAGGTTCTTAAAACATCGTTATAGCGTGAGTGAATATACAAGGCCACTTTTACATCTGATTTGTTATTTGTATTTCCGTGATATTTACATTCGATCATTATTTTCTGGCCGTCTTTTTCGGCAACAACATCTACCTCATGAGTAACGCATTTTCCCTGAATAATGCTGCCAACTGTGGTGTTAAATCCTTGATATTTCATTAGCTCGGCTACATAGTGCTCAAAAGGAAATCCACTAGGTCCAAGTTCCATAATGGCATTTTTTAAACGATAACGCCCCGCAACATCTACCGATTTTTTCCTGAGCAAGTTGTAGGCAATTCTGAAAAGCTTTTTAGTGGAAATGCCATCATAAATGCGTTCAGACAATTGAGAAAGAACAGAATCAATATCTTCCTGATTGGCACCTGAGCGTTCGAAAGAATGTTTTATTTTTTCGATGTCGAAACGAATGACCTCACCTGATTTTTTGGTAATGTTGAAATTAGAATTATTCATGTTGTTCATATGCATTATTTAGGTAATTTTTAAAATAGTAGGCTAAATCATTTTTTTCCAAAGTTGATTAGCTAGTTTTTGAGTTTCTTTCATAAAAACATCTTCATCGATAGTCAGAATCATTTTATCTTTCATCACCAATTTTCCATTCACAATAAGGCCATCGACTTGTCGATTTTCAAAAGCAAAAAAGAAATGCCCTAAAAAGTTAGATTCGTTCAGTGGAGTAGGAGCATTGGTTTCGAAAATGGCAATATTGTTATCGCCATCACCTTCAAAATTATTGATATTTAGATACTTGTGTGCATTTCGTAAACGATGATATGCCATTGGAATATCGATAATATCTTTTCCTAAGCCTGCAAAAAAGG
>CAYPOW010000023.1:0-1896 GCA_964412145.1 uncultured Draconibacterium sp. | reverse complement strand
CAAATGATTTGATAGCGAATTTTCCTTTGCCTTGAATTCGAATACACGATTTTGGAAGCTGTGCCATTTGATCATCATCTAAAAAACGAATGCCACCATTTTTTCCTTCCTCAATCAAAAGGTTTCCTTCTGTAATTATAAAAGTTTGCCAATCGATATGGCGAATATTTTCAAGTAAAATCATTGTCTTTTATTTAGCAGCGATAAATATACCCAATATATTGTTTTGCCCGCTTTAAACTGATATTTTTGCATCGAATTACAAAAAAAATTAGTCTATGAAAGCTTTAGTCAGTATAATTATGGGAAGCACCTCCGATTTAGGTGTTATGGAAAAAGCAGCCAATTATTTTGATGAAATGGAAATTCCTTTCGAACTCAATGCTTTATCGGCTCATCGCACACCAGATGAGGTTGAAAAATTTGCAAAAGGAGCCAAAGATCGTGGAATAAAGGTGATTATTGCTGGAGCAGGAATGGCTGCTCATTTACCAGGCGTAATTGCTTCAATGACTCCAATTCCTGTAATTGGTGTTCCAATAAACGCTTCGCTCGATGGAATGGATGCTTTATTGGCCATCGTTCAAATGCCTCCTGGTATTCCTGTAGCAACTGTTGGAATAAACGGCGCTTTAAATGCAGGTATTTTGGCTGCTCAAATGATCGCGACCGGTGATGAAAATCTGATGATAAAAATAATGGCTTACAAAGAAAATCTAAAGAAGAAAATCGTTAAGGCCAATCAGGATTTATCGGAGATTAAGTTTAAGTTTAAAGTTGCTAATGTTTACTTTTAACCAACGGGTTAACCCGTTGGTTTTTGCTGATGCTCCGTTGGTTTCTATTGATCCCCATTGCTAGCAGCGGAGCGGTTCATTTATTTTACTTAAAATTTCATTGCCAATTTCAAATTTATCCTTCTGGGTGTTAAATAATTAGGAACTAGATACACGTAATTTGAATTGTCTTTTACCCAAAGATAAGAAACCACATTTTTGATATCCAGCAGATTGAGAACTTCCAATGTAATATCGACATTCGTGAATTTTTTAGCTAGTTTATTATTGTAATGTTTGCTGTTGGGACCAATCAATTCATATGCAAAACCCATATCCACTCGTCGGTAAGCAGGAGTGCGTGTGATTACTGTCTGAAAATTCCGATCAGGATAATAAACAGGCAAACCAGTGCCGAATGATAAATTCATATTCAATTTAAAAGTGGGCAACATAGGCATATAATCCTGAAAAAACAAAGAAACAGCAACGCGCTGATCAGTGGGACGCGGTATCCAAATATTTTCTGCAGGAGTCTCAGTCTGATTGAAATAGGAGCTATAAAAATTATCGCGCAGAATTTCGTTTGTTTGCATAACAGAAACACTGAGCCACGATTCCAGTCCTTCCACAAACTCACCATTAATTTTTAGATCGATGCCAGTTGCATAGCCTTTTGAACTGTTTTCACCGCTGTAAATCAATCGAACATTATCAACGATAAAAGGAATCAGATGATCAAAATGTTTATAATACAGCTCGGTAACCATCTTAAAAGGGCGTCCCCAGGCATTGAAATTATAATCGCTACCAAAAACAAAATGCAATGATGATTGTGCCTGAATATCAGGATTTAATGATCCATCAGGTTTGCGTAATTCTTTGTAAAAAGGCGATTGGAAATAGAATCCGCTGGAAAAACGAAGCAAAATATCCTTTTCCCAATCGGGTTTAAAGGCAATAGCAGCTCTTGGACTGAAAAGCAATTGTTTGTTATAATTCCAATAATTTAATCTACCGCCAACAGTAAGAAAAAACTGATTTTCGCCCGATTTAAATTTCCAAGAATTTTGAGCAAAAGCACTTAATCTGTTTGAGTTTAAATTGTTTTTAGCGAATA
>CAYPOW010000022.1:17834-22613 GCA_964412145.1 uncultured Draconibacterium sp. | reverse complement strand
GTTGTTCCTTTAATCCATTTATTTTTTGTCAAGGATAAGTTCCCTTCATCCTTTCCGCCCGATAATAAGACATTAGGCAAATACTGATTATCAAACTCTCTTCGGAGGGTTTCGAAATCTTTACCCACAATTGCTACTTCATAAGGTTCACTGACAAACCAGCTCATTAAAATATCCCAATTCGCATAATAAGCACCTCCGTTTAAAGCACTTTCTCTGACATTGTTTAGCATTTTTTTCGACATCTGGATATACTCATCCTTGTAAAAATACTGTCCAAGTATATATAAATTCTTTGCCATTTCGGAATTGGAGGAAGGAATCACATTGTCTGTAATTTCCATTTTTCTGGCTATCAATGCAGGATCAATATCAGAAGTATAATAAAACATAGCGCTTGTTTGATTATAAAAATGATGGAGGGCGTATTCAGTTAACTGATGGGCTTCCATTAACCATTTCTCATCAAATGTTGCCTGATACAAGGCAATAAATGCATGAATTGTAAAAGCATAATCGTCTAAAAATCCATTGATAGATGCTTTTTCGTTTTTATAATTTCTGTTTAAACGCTGATCGTCCAATTTGATTTTCGTATTGATAAACTCCCCATTTTTAATGGCGATATTCAAATATTCTTTTGTGCCAGTCACTCGGTAAGCATCCACATAAGCTTTAAGCATCAAGGCATTCCACGAAGTAAGAATTTTATCATCCAGTCCTGGTCTGATTCGGGTATTTCTTTTTTTCAATAATAGGTGTTTGGCTTTATAAAGCTGATCTCTTAACTCGCTTTCGCTAATTTTATATTTAGAGGCTATTTCATTTTCATTGTCTGAGGTAAATAGAATATTACGTCCTTTTTCCCAATTTCCTTTTTCTGTAACATTATAATAATCAATTATTAAATCAGCCTTACTACCTAATATTTCCTGTATTTCATCTTTTGTCCAAATATAAAACAATCCTTCTTCTCCCTCACTATCAGCATCCAGTGAAGAGTAAAAGCCACCTTCCGCAGATGTCATTTCCCTTTTGATAAAATCGAGGGTTTCAATGACAATTCCTTTAAATTTTGGATTTTTGCTTTGCATATAAGCATCAGCATACAAACTCACAAGCTGAGCATTATCATAAAGCATTTTTTCAAAATGAGGGACTTTCCAATATTCATCGGTCGAATAGCGAGCGAAACCACCTCCAATCTGATCATAAATTCCACCATCAGCCATTTTATTGAGTGTAACGGTGACCGCTTGCAGTGCTTCTGTATCTGTATCTTGTGTATGATAATTATAGCGAAGCAAGAATTGATAACCTACAGGCAAAGGAAATTTCGGGGCGCTTTTGTGTCCACCATTTACATAATCAATACTTTTTTTCCAGTTGGTAAAAATAGTATTTAAATCAGCTATGCTATAGTCTGTTTTATCTGTATTCGTTTTAATCAATTCCGCTGATTGAACTCCCTGTACCAGAGCTTCTGCTTGCTTCTCCGTTTTCGTGGGATTCTGTTTCACAAATTCAGATACTTGCTTAAGCATCCCAAGCCATTGTTCCTTAGCAAAATAAGTCCCTCCATAAATAGGTCGACTATCTGGAAGTGCTATACAATTAAGCGGCCAACCACCTCTACCGGTAATTAACTGAACCGCATGCATATATACCTGATCAATGTCTGGTCTTTCTTCTCTGTCTACCTTTATGCACACAAAATTATCATTCATAAATTTAGCCACCGTTTCATCTTCGAAACTTTCATGTTCCATCACATGACACCAATGACAGGCGGCATAACCAATACTGATAATCAATAACTTATTTTCTTTTTTTGCTTTGTCCAAAGCTTCCTTGCCCCATGGATACCAATTTACTGGATTATGTGCATGTTGCAGCAAATACGGACTAGTTTCGTGAATAAGCTGGTTTGTATATTTATGATTTTTAGAATTCATTGTATCGGTCTTTTTTTCTGTTTGGCTACAAGCACTTAAAGCAAGTAAATAAAAAAATAGTATAGAATAGCGCGTCTTCATTTGAATCTGTATTAGGAAACAAAGATGTGAGGAATGGACCCATCTTTAAAATGATTTTTAATGATGTAAGCGCCAAATCTACCAAAAACAAATGCATTGGCTAGAGATAAATAGTTAAATATTAGATAAATTACATAGTTATAAAATATTGAAACCGAACAAGGACTATGGGATTGTAAGTTAACAAATAGAAATCAATTTGATTAAACCATATAGTCAAAATCAAGGTCAGTTTGCACCTCGGAGGCATCTCGATGCTTCCAATGACAACATTTTGTCATTGGAAGTCATCGTATGACTAAAATACACACTTTAGATTGCAATCGACATCTTAGCGTTTTCTAAAGAAACAGATGCTGGATTTTTCATCGTTCCATTGTTTTTAAGATTGATATGCCAGCTAAATGCTTTTTCGATATTATGAGGAGTCTGACCTCCCCCTTTTTGTGCTTCGTCGATATATTTCTGCATTTGATCTTTATAATCAGGGTGCGTACAATTATCGATAATAATTTGGGCGCGTTCTATAGGTGCTAAACCTCTTAAGTCTGCTAGGCCTTGTTCGGTAACTAAAATATCGACATCGTGTTCGGTATGGTCGTGATGTGAAACCATAGGAACAACATGCGAAATAGTATTGTTCTTGGAGACAGAAGGACAAACAAAAATGCTTAAGTATGCACTTCTTGCAAAATCGCCGGAACCGCCAATTCCATTCATCATTTGAGTACCTCCCAAATGAGTAGAGTTTACATTTCCATAAATATCAAATTCAATGGCGGTGTTAATAGCAATAATTCCCAATCGTCTGATTACTTCGGCAGCATTGCTGATATTTTGAGGTCTTAAAACAATTTTATTCTTATAATCTTCAAAATTACAGATAAAATTTTGGTAACAAGCTTCTGATACCGTGATGGATGAAGCTGAAGCAAAAACCATCTTCCCTGCATCAAATAATTCAAAAGTACTATCTTGCAAAACTTCAGAATACATGGTTAAGTTTTCGAAAGAACTGTGCACAAAACCCGACAAGACAGCATTGGCAATTTTTCCTATGCCAACCTGAATAGGCAAGAGCGATTTGCTTAATCTTTTCTCTTCTACTTCTTTTTCCAAGAACTTAAGAATATGGTCTGCTATAGCCGAAGTATTTTCGTCGGGAGCAGATATTTGTGCAGGACTATCGGGTCTGTCGGTAAACACAACAGCAATCACTTTTTCAGGATCAATTTTAATGTATTCTGTTCCTATTCTCGATTCAGGATCGATAATAGGAACAATGTTTCTGTTGGGATAGGCTTTTGGAATAAACACATCGTGTATTCCTTTGAAAGACAAGGGAATGGATGTATTAATTTCGATGATTATTTCGTCAGCCAAAGCGGCGAAATTTGCCGAATTACCTACCGACGTGGTAGGAACAATATAACCGTTTGCTTCAATATAAGTGGCTTCGATGATAGCCATATCTACTTTAGGCAGATGCTCATTGTGCATCATTTCGGCGGTCTCACTTAAATGTTGATCCACATACAAGACGTTTCCTTTATTTATTGATTTGCGTAAGGTTGGATCGGCCTGAAAAGGCATACGTTTATAAATGGCATTGTTTTTTGCCAGATCAGCATCCGTGTCATATCCAAGAGAAGCTCCGCTGAGAAGGATTATTTGGATGTCTTCCGTTTCTGCTCTTTTCGCAAAAGCAGGCAATACCGATTTACTATCTCCGGCCTTTGTAAAACCGCTTACTCCTACTATAGACTTGTCTTTGATAAATTTAGCGGCCTCCTCGGGCGAATGTATTTTATTCTTATACTTGTCAAATAAAATACGTTCCATATTTACTTCTGTGTGGTTTTTCATAATATAGGTTTAAAAAATTAATATTAATTTTTAACGAAGAATGAGAACTGAGTAATTAATGGCGCAATGTAGTACATAGAAAGTGTTACCCATATATTTAAAAAGGTCAATATCTTATTCAAATCTGCCAAATGGAGACAAATGATAAAATAGAGAAATATTATCTAACGGAAGTAGATAAAATTGAGAGCAGTATTTATTGTCATCACGACTATATGGGAGAGTTATTTATTGAAGAACACTCGCATAAAAAAGGACAATTTATTTATACTGAAGGCGGAATTGTTCATATAAAAACCAAGACGAAAACACATTTTTTGCCTGCACGACACTATATGTGGATACCTCCCGAGGTTAAACATGCAATCTATCCTCGTACTCCTGAAGTGATTATGCGTAATTTGTATTTTCCTGTAGAAGAGTCAGGTGCTCCTTTTTACCAAAGCGAAGGCATTTATCCAATAAGCGAACTTTTGAGGTATTTACTTTGCTATAGCAGAAAATGGAGTGGTCATATTCTAACAACAGATGCTGAAAGATTTCCAATTGTTACAGCTTTTAAAGTCCTCCTTCCTCAGATATCCAATAATCCCTTAATGCTTACACTGCCCCGTTCAAATGATTTGAGATTGCAGAAAATAATTTACTTTTTAAAAGATAATCTGCATAAGAATTATTCCTTAATAGAGATGGCCGCTTTTATAGGAATGAGCGAACGATCTTTGCATCGCCTTTTTAAAGCTAACTTAAACACAACCTTTATCCATTACTATACTTTACTTAGAATGTTTAAAGCCGTAGAATATATTCTTGAAGATAAATATACTGTTGGTGAAATTGCCTTAATGGTTGGTTATAATAGCTTACCAAGCTTTAG